>CAUPVK010000006.1:0-61285 GCA_963514895.1 uncultured Candidatus Saccharibacteria bacterium | reverse complement strand
ATATATTTATATATAATAGGAGAGAAATCGATATGGATATATGGATGTATAGAGATATAGGGAAAGATAGATAAATAAAGATAAAGAAATATAGAGAAATATAAAGATAAGTAGATAAAGATAGATAAATAGAGATAGAGATAGATAAGGATAAAGAGATAAGTATAGATATAGAGATAAGTATAGAAATATAGAAATATAGAAATATAGAGAAAGAGGGTTATAGAGATAAAGAGAGATGGGTATAAAGATATCGATACATAGAGAATAGATATAGTATCGAGATATACTGGTATGTATAGAAATATGCTTATTACAGTGCATCTACGGTGAGCAGTATAAGAAAACAGTAAAGCGCTCAGCTTCAAATAGATGCACTTTGACTTACCCGATCAAATATGGCACACTTGAAGGTGGTGGGGCGACCAGCGCCTCAAGAAAGACGCATGGAAGGAGATGCCATGCACAATAGGAACAACGCATGGGACGGCCGTTCCATGCGTCATGAAGCCAGAAAGGCGCGTAACGTTGCGCCGTTTTGGCTGGTTGCAGTTGGCTCTTGGGCGGGTGTACCGCTTGGCAGTTACCTGTTGCTGTTCCACTTTGGTGGGACGGCATTTGAGCATCACGAGCTGCCCTGGCTCGTGATGTATATCACGTGGCTTCTCTTCGGAGGGGCTATCGTGGCAGGCCAGCGCCTGCCGAAGGTGTTGGGGCTGCCGCTGATTGCGGCGGCCGTCATCGGAGGGGTCTTCGTATCTCTCCTCGCCTGGGGGCTTTCTGTTTAGCTCCTTAGGTCGTCCCCTACCGTCAAGGGCGGGTTGAGCAGCGCTATGTGGCTTGCTGCTCCCCGCCCTTTTCTCTTGCTTGGAGTAAAATCGCCTCACCTTCTACCTCGCTTTTTCTCTGCTACTCTGCTATAGTAAGGCTATGGATTTAGAACTTGTGACACTGACTGGTAGCAAGCTGCACGAGACTGTGTATGAGGTGATGCTACCGACGCCGGATGGGCAGATTGCGGTCTTCCCGGGGCACGAACCACTCGTAACTCTGGCAGTGCCAGGTGTTGTAGCGGTACGTCGCGCCAAGGACGACAGTGACGACCAGCTAGAGTACTTTGCCATCTCTGGTGGGGTGGTCGAGATTAGCCAAACAAAGGTACGTATCTTGGTCGACGAAGCCGAGCATGGCGACGATATCATTGAGGCTGAGAGTAAAGCCGCCCTTGAGCGCGCTCTCAAGCAGCGCGACAACGCTAGTACTCAGGTAGAGCTCGAAAAAGCGCACCAACTGGTCGACCGCCATGCCGTGCGCCTCAAGGTGGCTGGCTTGCGCCGACGCCACAACAAGCACCGCGTATAAGATATTAGAGTAACAGAGATAAGCGCAGAGAGGCAGTATATAATGGCAGAATTTTATTCACAAGCCTCATTATCAGATGAGGCACAGAGTTATCGAGGTGATGATGAGAAGACTACAGGTGATTGCTATGAGCAGCCTGTCGTATCCTACCAGCTAGGCGACGAATATGGCCTTGGTAAGCTCGATACACCAGAGTGGTCTCGCGCAGCAGAGTTTGTCCAGCGGCTCGGTGAGTACTATCTGCCAGCGGTGCAGAACATCATTGGCGCGTGCATGGATGGCCGACCCGGCAGCACAGCAGAAGCGGTGCCAAACGGTGCAGGCGGTGGTTTACTCTACTTGGTGACGGATCGATTGGTACGCGGTGATAGTGACCCTATTGATAAAGCAAATGCCCACGTCTTGGGGCGGATTGGCCAGATACCCGCGACAGTGCACGTCCATCGGGATGACCATGCTCATGGCGAAGATGCTGGCTGCGCTGCGGCCGACAAGGTGGGCGCTATCTTTACCATCATTGCTCAACATGGTGAGCAATTGCGCAGCCTAGCCACTAAGCTTGGTCTTGGTAGCGATAGTAGCGACGAAGCCCACCAGCAGATCATTCGCCATGCAGCAGATGAGTCCAAGCTTGTTATGGCTAGTGGCAACGATCTTGTGGCAATGGTCGACGCGCAGCTAGCAAAGAGTGCTGAGCCCACTGGTGCTCATACCGATATATTGCGCGGCAATCACCATGAGGCAGCGGTGGTGATGAATCAGCGCACGGGGACAACGCTCGACCGACGGGCCTTAGCGCAAGAGTTTGATCAACAGTACCAGGCCTTAGCGCAGGAGTTCAACCAGCGGTACCAGGCCTTCAATATCGATACATGGGCCTTTGCACCCTCGGCCGAGGCTCTCTACCCAGGCGATTCAACTGCCCAGCAGCAGGCAACCACTGCCATGCTCTACTACAACCTTGCTGCCATCATGGCGTTGTGCGGCCCACGCATGACGGTGACCGTGCTTACATAATTCTTACTTCGCAGAATAAGGATGTCTCACGCATCACTACCCTGCCCATGTCGATGGAGAACCATCGCTCTAGGTGACCCTCATGCAATACAATAATGAGGATCAAGCATAGCAAGAACGCCAGCTACTCAGACACAGACATCGCTTCGTGCCACTGGTGGATAATCCGCCGCGCGTCATCTGTGCTGGTGGTGTGCATTAGCTGGTCACGCAGCTCCTTGGCACCGTCGAAGTCACGAATGTAGATCTTGTAGAAGCGTTTGAGTGTCTCGTATGGCCGGCCTAGTGTTGGTTGCCAGTGGTCGAAGAGATCGAGGTGGTAGCGAAGGAGGGCGAAGTTGCGCTGCGCCATAGAGCTACTGCCCTGCACCGCACTATCGGCATGCGGCGCAAAGCAGAATGGATCGGCAAACACCCCGCGGCCAATCATCACACCATTGACGCCCGGGTGGGCTGCCACTAGTGCCATGCCATGCGCCCGATCGCGAATATCGCCATTGATAGTGAGCAGCGTCTGCGGTGCAATCGCATCGCGCAGCGCCACGATATCGTCAATTAGCTCATAGTGCGCCGCTACCTTACTCATCTCCTTCTTGGTGCGCAGGTGGATAGTCAGATTGACGATATTTTGCTGGAGCAGTGTCGTGAGCCATGCCCGCCACTCATCCACAGCACTATAGCCAAGGCGGGTCTTGACGCTGACTGGCAGGCCAGCCGTCTTAGCGGCCGCAATAGCCGCTACGGCAACGTCTGGATTGCGAATCAGCGCCGCTCCTCCACTCTTGATGGCACTCTTGGCGGGGCAGCCCATATTGATATCGATCCCTGCAAAGCCTAGGCGCGCGCAGTGCTGAGCAAATTGCTCCATATCGCCCGGCTCGCCGCCCCAGATCTGCGCCACTAGGGGGTGCTCGTCGTCCGTCTTGACGAGCCGCCCAGCAATTGCCCTGTCACCAGCGTGTACCCAGCCCGTCGCATTAGCAAACTCAGTAAAAAACACATCGGGCGCACCAGCCCGCTCCACCACGTGGCGAAACACCACATCCGTCACCGCCTCCATCGGTGCCAAAACAAAAAACGGCTGCGGCAAATCATTCCAAAAAGACGTCATATCAAGCTATTATAGCACAATCTATCAGGGGAGAGCCCCCACGCCCGCATGCGTAGATAGGCGCGAGCGTGGGGGGATGGGTGTGAGCATGATCTATTATAGACCACCCCCTTCCGGGGTTGACTCCTCCAAGGCATTTCCTTGGAGGGCGCTCACACAGCTAGGATGGCAGGAGTCGAACCTGCTACGAGAGCCCTCGTATGCCTGTCGCCATTGACAAGCAAACCTCTCGTACCCCTATACCAAACGGGGCATCCCAGGTCGGTCTCCATTGACCGACTACTCCTTACAAAAACTCAAGCCGGAGCAGTGCCGGCGAATCTTTGCAAGGATAGAGATAATTGTAATCTACCTAGCGAGGATTGTCAAGTAGTGAGCGCCTGAATTTTACAGCTACACCACGGTTATGTACTAAAAAAGGAAGAAGCCCCTGCCTCAACGCATGATGCGGATGCAGGAGCTCGGGAGAGACTACAAGCGGTTCTGCTCGTTTTTGGCCAATAGCCAAGGTGCGAGTGAATCTCGCGAGTGTCGTGTGTTTTAAAGAAGTCTCCGTGGCAGGTGCACGGTGCGCGGCATAAAAACACGCACCATGAGACTTCTCGATCATTGCCTCCCAAGTGGCAACGATACCGCCTTGCCCCTCTTTGTCCGACAAAGGCAAACCTGTGGCGGTTGCTATGGCAGTGCTCTACGCGAAAAAAGCGGAGCATTTGCCAGTAGCGGAGATAGCAGGAATCGAACCTGCACCTCTATGTGAGTTAACACACAAAGGGAAATGGAGCCATTCATCTCCAGTGACGGATAGGTGCACGACCTTATTCTGCCGTGGCTTATACCTACTTTCTCAGCCTCGCACGTGAGGCTGACCGTCGTGTTCTGTGTCCTGCTACCGACCGTTTGGCCGACCGCAGGCACAGACATAGCCTGTGCCACTGCATGTAGCACAGGTTAATTTAAAGGAAAAAGAAGGCCCTTTTTCCTTTTTACTGCCCTTACAAGAGGGGCAGACTCTTGTACCAGTATAACCATCACTGGCACAGGCCCTGCAAGACATGAGGTATTCACCTCCTCCCCGCCGAAGTTTCGGCAGAATTGTCGGTGGACCCCTTTTCTAAGGACGCTCTCGTGCTGAGCGTCTCGAGATAGCTACATCGGGTAGCTACCAGGGTCCACTCAGTTTCGAGCTGTTACTATATATACCAATATACGGTGAGCCTGTCAATCAATATACGCATATCCTGCAGAGATTCTCGTTTTGTTCTTACGTTCTGTTTCATTCTATGTACTATTCGCAGCAAATGACAGACGACGCGGATTTATTCCACTCAGATAGTCTCATGCTCCCGCTGTAAGGATCAGATAAAGATAAGCAAAGATAATTTCCCCTAGAAAAACCCACTCGCCAGCGCAAGAGCTGAGAATGCCGTATATACTACACCAAAATGTTTCGGCTAGAGTAGCAAAAAAGCTTGCTCATGCCATGTGCTTAGCCATTAGCCACTCCATTCTCTTCTGCAGTGAATTGCAGTATGGGTGTGTAGCGAATACGTTGTCTATTGCATCACAAGCACTCGCCCGAGCCGCTATTCTCGCTCTTCTATGCGCCGCAGCAAATCCTCCTCAAAGGCGAGAATGCCTTTGTAGGTGGCTGGGTAGTGGCTGGTGTCGGGTAGCTTGAGCTGGGTGATGCAGCGCCACACGGCTGCAATGAGCTGGGCAAACTCATCCAGCTCGGCCTGAGAAAAGCTGGTACTAAGCTGGTGGATAGCGCCCGTATCCTTATCTGGCTCGACGAACTGCAGTGTGGCCCCGGCAAAGTCGTAGCGGGCATAGTCGCGCGAGTGGCGCACGAGGAGCTCGTAGAACATCAGCTGCTGGCGGTATTTGTGCAGCTTAATCTTCTCGGCATCGGTGCGGCCCTGCCAACTGCGGGCAGGCTTGCCCGTCTTGTAGTCTGTAACGGCGATGGTATTGGCAGTGTGGTCAATATCGACAAGGTCAAGCGTGCCAGTAAGGCGAGCATTACCAAGCACGACTCCTTGGCCAGCAAAGCTTAGCTCGGTCTTTTGCTCAGGGCGGAAGGTATGCGCCTCGGCCTGCAAGAAGGCGCTCAGTGAATCAAGCCCCTTGCGGCTAAAGTACGCGAAGTCTTCTGGCCTCAGTGGCTGGCGATTCAGCTCTTGCTCGAAGTCGCCCAGGATATCTTCAGCCGGCCGCACTTTGCCCGTAGCAGTAAGATGGGTGTGCGCACGCTGCAGCACGTGGTGGATGGCATTACCATAGATGGCATGCGGGCTCGGTGCCTGCGGAAAGCGCAGCAGGTAGTTGGTCAAGAAGGCCGCTGGCCCACCGCGCGACACGTCTAAGAAGGCGGTGAGATGGGTACTAGAGAGCTTATATTGCTCGAGCATAGGCTGGAGGAGCTGCTGCAAATCGGGCTCGGGCGTGCCAACTGGCGCAAGGCGGCGCTGCCAATCAGTGGTGAGCTGGGTGGTGAGGCTTGGCACATCATTGGGTATGTCGACAGTAGTTGCAGTGAGATCGATGCCGTCGAGGAAGCTGGCCGGTAGTGTTGCTTTGCCGGTATCATCTTGGGCGCTGTAGCTGATAGTTAGGTGGTCGCGTGCCCGCGTCATGGCGACGAAAAAGAGGCGGAGGCGCTCGTCGTACGTGTTACCAGCCGGAGCAATAGCGAGGTTATCTGGATACGTGATAAGTGACACTGGCGAGCGTACACGCCGCCCCCAGGTGCTATCGACAGCGCCCATGATATAGACATGGCCAAACTCCAGCCCCTTGGCCTTGTGCGCCGTCATGAGGTTAATGCGGCCGGTATGCGCCTCGGTACGCTGGCGGATGGTGGTGATGGGCGTCTTGAACTGCCGGTGCATACTGAGGAGATCGAGCATATCGGCAAGCCGAAGCGTCTCATCATCACCGCGATACTCCTGGGCACGGCTGCGCAGAGTTCGCAAGGCCTCAAGACAGGCAAGGTATGCGTCGGGCTGCTCGGCAGGCTTCTCACGCGAGAAATAATAATCGTACAGTGGTGAGCGGTAATGTACCGTGGGCATGGCAGGGGCCGCTTCGGTAGAGAGACTAATTGGTTGGTCGAATTGGGCCATCTGCTGCGTCATGTACTCGGTAATCGCGCTGGCTATGGCGGCCTGAGTCTTTTGGTTATCGGCTGGCTGCGGGACACCAAGCAAATCATCGAGCACCATCTCAAGCGGCTGATGCTGCGCGTGCCACGCCATATGGATGAGCCACACCATCAGAGGCTGGAAGGTTGGGTTGGCCATCATCGCCTCGCCCCACGTTTGGCGGTTGCGCCACGCCCGGAGGCTGAGCTGCCAAATATCCTGGCTGGCAAAACCAAAGGCCGGGTGCGCCACCAGCTCTGAGAGCAAGCTATCGGCCATAGGAAACTCCCCTGCTGCTATGGCATCGATTACCCGTGCGAGCAGCTCAAGCACTTGGACGACGGGGTTGTCGAGAATGTTATCGCGTCGCTCGTAGTTGATGGCAATACCTGCTGCCTGAAGGTACGGTACCAGTGCCACCAGCTCGCGGTGACGCCGAGCCAGGACGGCAATCTCCTCGGGCGGCGTGCCACTGTCGATCTGCTGGCGAATCTGCTGCGCCAGCCATTGGCGTTCGGCTAGGCTGGTAGGCAGCTCAGCCAGGCTGACGGCAGTCTGGGTTGGCTGGTGATGAGCCGTAAGCGTCTTATCGAGCTCGGGAAGCACCGCCTCTAACCGGTCGCTCCCCTGAGTGATAACAGCCCGGGCTGGCGTGAGAATGGCGCGACTCGAGCGGTAGTTATCCGTCAAGGCGATCAGCTGCACATCGCGGTAATGGCTCCGGAAGCGGTGAATGTTACTGACATCTGCTCCCTGGAAGCTGTAGATTGCTTGGTCATCATCACCGACTGCCATAATATTGGGGCGACCCTCGTGGACGGGGCTACTCGTTAGCGAAAAGAGGATGCGCAGCTGCGCGAGGTTGGTGTCTTGGAATTCATCTACCATGATGTATTGGTACTGCTCCTCAAGGTTAGCGCGCAGCTCGGGCTGGGCATCGAGCGCCTGAGCGAGCTGGAGAATCATATCATCGTAGTCATACAGACCAGCCGTGCTCAGCTCAGTGAGATATGCATCATAAACCTCAGCAAGGGCGCGCAGCTTGCCGAGGCGTTTGCGATCCTTCAGGACATAACTCCCAGTAGCATCCTTCTCGCACCAGTGGTTGCGCCAGGCGGTCAGTGGCGTGGTCTTGCCACTATCGAGCGTCTCGTCGATCGCTCGAGCCAGGCTGAGTGAGAAGCTATCAGCCAGTGGTGGAATGGTGGGCGGCAACGGTGGCAGTGGCAGCTGAGCTGCCTCGCCCGCCAGCGGAGCGAGCTTGCCGGCCATTGGTTTGCTGATTCGCCCGGCGGCAAAGACCTCGCTGAGGCGTGGTTCGACAGCTGCCACGAGCGCCTCGTCCGCATCGATAACCTGCCGAAGCTCTGCACTACTGAGACCAGCCTGCTTGAGCTGGCTAATACTGCGGCTAATATCCTGCAGATAGGTAAACTCACCATTTTGCTTGCTACTGAGAGGGTTATGATGATCGAGCTTGCCAAGGATGCTGCGCAAAATCTCGTAGCTGCCAAGCTCGTCGGTAGGCTTACGTGATGCACCATGGTAGAAATACTCCCGGTGGTGATTTATCACCTCACTGCCAAAGCTATGGAAGGTATGGATAGCGACGCGGTAAGCATCTGCCCCAATGATACTGCGCAGACGCTGCCGCATCGCGGCTGCCCCACTGTCGGTAAAGGTAAGACAGAGAATATTCTCAGGCAGTACATCTGTTTGGCGCAGGATGTTGGCGGCGCGCATGCTGAGTAGCTCTGTCTTGCCAGTGCCGGGACCAGCCACAACGAGCAGTGGCCCATCGATCGTATCGACAGCAGCGCGCTGCTGGTTATTGAGGTGCGTGTATCGAGTCGAAAATTCGTGTTCAGACATGTCTCCATTATCGCACACTCACCGCCTCGACTCTAGCGGCCAGGCCAAGATTCCGGTATAATATCTATCATGGACTTTGGTAACCACATGGATGTCGCATATGTGCAAAAGGCTCTGGCCGCACGCTTTGGCGTGCAGCTAGTGATCGATCGTGTGGTGGCGCGCAATATTGCCGCGGGGCTTGCCGCCAAGGCATCAGTATTTTTTGCGACAGACGGCCAACTCTATTGCTTGGTCTATGGACCATCACGCCTGCTCCTTGGCGATATCAAGAAGATCGCCGTGCGAATTGGCCTGCGCGCTGAGACATTCTTCCCGCCACGGGGCCAGCCAGAGTATTTTGACGAATTTGGCCGGCAAAAATTTCGCGAAATATTCCCCGGGTTTGGGCGTATCACCGATCGCGACATTATGTACTATCGCACCCTTGCGCCATACAACCCAGCTCTCATCCTCGTTGATGAGGTGAAGGATGGCCACATCTACCAAGCAGACAGCGACGCGCGCAGTGGCTGGCGGGTTGCCGCGAAGTGCCAGTATCATCGAGGAGGAATGAACTAATCTATGAAGGACTATCTGGTCATCATCCGGCGCAACTTTGCCTCGCCCATCGTGCTGGCGATTTTGCTTCTTGCTATGGCGCTGGTCTATGTGCGGGAGTACCGCGATGCCTGGTTTATATCATTTGTGATTATGGTCAATTCCCTGATTGGTGCAGTGCAAGAGATTCGGGCCAAGCGTGCCCTGCGCAAGCTCGAGCTGATGAGCGCCCCGCGCGCCCGCGTCGTCCAAGCCGACGGCACGGTCGCTGAAGTGCTCTACGATGCGTTGCAGGTGGGCGATACCCTCGCGCTACACACTGGTGATGAGTTACCCGCCGATGGCGTCGTGCTTGACGCAAAAGGTCTCGAAGTAAACGAGAGCATGCTCACGGGCGAGTCTGCCGCGGTAGACAAGGCACCCGGTGATACCATCTATGCAGCCACAACAGTGGTAGCGGGTACAGCCCATGCTCGCGTCACCGCAGTTGGTAGCGCCACCAAGGCTGGTGCAATCAGTACCGTACTCAAGCAGTATGCACCGCAGCCCACGCCGCTCCAGCGGGCTATCCAGCGGGCTATTACCGTCTTAACCTACGGCGCAGTCGTGCTAGCGCTGCTTATCTTCGCGCGCTACCATATTGCGGGGCTGCAGGCGGTCAGCATCCTCAAGACGATTATCACCGCGGCGATCACAGTCGTGCCAGAGGGGCTGCTCCTGGCAAGCTCGCTCCTGCTTGCCTTTGGCTCGCTGCGCCTGGCTCAGGCTAAGGTTCTGCCTCAGAAACTCTCGGCGATTGAAGCAATGGCGTTGCTTGGCGTGCTCTGCGTGGATAAGACGGGTACCTTGACAAGTGATGACGTTATCTTCGAGCACGCTGCGTCGTTCGACGCATCGACCAGTGATGAGCTCCTCGCCCACTACGCTGCCCTCGTTGCGCACGAAACCAGTGGTGGCAATGCGACTGGCCAGGCAATTCTTGCCGCGCACCAGGCTCCCGCCGCCCACGTCCAAGAGGTGATGGCGTTCTCATCGAGCCGGAAAATGGCGGGGGTGCGGGCCGAGATTGCTGGCTCAGTGCAGACGCTGATGCTAGGTGCACCAGAGTTTGTGGCACGGCTTGCCCCGCTCTCGCCAGCTCAGCAAGCGCAAATCGACGCCTGGGCAAATGACGGCCTGCGTGTTCTCCTGCTTGCCCGCTTTGCCGACAGCACTGTGCCACTTAAGCAGCTCGCCGCTAGCTCGGGTCAGCCGCTGGGGGCAATCGTCTTGCGCAATAGCCTGCGTCATGGCGTGGTCGACACTGTGCGATTTTTGCAGGGCCAAGGCGTAACAATTCGCGTCATTAGCGGAGATAACCCACGGACGGTCAGCTATATCGCGAAGGCGGCTGGGATCCACCAGCCTGAGGCAGCTATCACCGGAGCAGAGCTTGCCCAGCTCGATGATGCAGCCTTTGCTCAGGCGGCCGATACCCACACAATCTTTGCCCGTGTTTTGCCCGAGCAAAAGGAGCGGCTCATCGCTCACTTTTCAGAGCAAGGGCGGTTTACTGGCATGGTGGGCGATGGCGTTAATGATGCCTTGGCGCTCAAGCGAGCCGACCTTGGCGTGGCGATGTATGCCGGTGCGCCAGCCAGTCGGCGTGTTGCCGATATTATCCTGCTCAACAATTCCTTCACGTCACTCCCCCTCGGAATGGAGCTAGGCAATCGCATCATGCAGGCCATTGAGCTTATCGGCGTGCTCTTCTTCCATAAGATTATTTATGGTGTCGTGCTACTGGCCATTACCCTCACCCTCGGCATTATGTACCCATATGCGCCGCGCCATCTTACCTTTATGAATATCTTCCTCGTGACAATGCCGACCATTATGTGGACGCTCTTCCCACCCTCACCGCGGCACCGGATTGACCCGCGGCGCTTCTGGCATGACACCCTGCTGGCGGTGGCACCAATTGCAGTGCTCACAGGGCTAACGGTCGCTAGTGTGTATTGGCTTGGCCGCACACTCTATCCAGATCGCCTTGGCGAGGTAGCAACAATAACAGTGCTGGTAGCAACCTTCTACGGCGTGTATCTGGTATTTTTGGCTGGCCGCATGCTTGGCATCCAGCTCGATAAGCGGGCCCACCTTGCTCGCATGCTCTACATGCTCGCGGTATTGCTCGTAACAGTGGTAAGCTTTGGCATCATCCCACTCCGCCAATTCTTCGACTTCACCCCGCCAAACCTACTCCTGCTCTGGCCCAGCATTGCCATTATTATTCCAGTAACCATACTGCAGTGGTGGTGGGCGTGGCGTGTGAGTCGGCGCTTTGCGGTGGTGTCCCGCACCGAATAAGTTCAATCGCAGTAATTCTGTTTCTGGAGTTTACATAGTCAATGTATTATGCCTGAATAACATCTTTACGCGAAAGAGCGAACACTGTAGGAGTAAGGACAGTTATCACAATCATAATAAAGCCGAGGAGGGAAACTATCAAGCCATCGGTGATCGTTATATCCACAAAAGGCAGTATCATAAGCCCTTTGGATACAATATAATTTGAAGCAACAACGGCGATAATACCAACAAAAGTAGCATTTGCCGAATGAATAAAAGCTTCACAAATAGCAGCCAGGATCAATGTGCGTGGACTCGCGCCACTGATTGCAAGCAGCTTCACATCACTAGTCCGAGAACGTGCAGTCATACCAATGCTCGCTGCAGCTCCTACTGCAGAAAGGAGAATCGGCCCGCCCATAACAAGAATAGTTGAAGTCAAATCAAGGACATTAAAATTGGTGATCCCGATATCCATAGCATAGTGTTTCATCGTGTTGATAATGGTTAAAATACCAGCTACCATACCAAACCCAACCATAATGGGGGTTTGCACGGAAGTACTAAGAGAAAAATTGTACAGTGCCATACGCCTTGCCAAAAACCATACAATACAACGTTGTGGAACAAGCAATGTCCATATCTTCATAAAAAGTAAAAAAAGCACAGGAGCGATAGGAACAAGTGTCCCAACAAGCAAAATTGGTAGGTAAATTGATCGATCCATCCCGTTATTTGGGCCATCTACGATAATGGAGTATGAAAACCAAACCGTGATAGTCAATAAAACAGCAAAAAGCAAAAGCCGAGTCCATGTCATGCCAAGCTTTTTTAGTGGCTGGGAAGTTAAGGCTTGTAGTGGAGTGGTACGACCTGCGGCGCGTGCTGCTTTGAGCCCTCCAAACAGAAAAATGCATGCAACCCCTAACCAAACTATAGGCATTGAAGATAGATCAACCCGTGGTATGACCTGTTCGAATATCTTTCTTGCACTAAATACCAAAGGAAATAGTGGGGAGAAGCTTATTCCTGATAATAATGTCCCGCATATTGCCCCTAAAATGGCGACAACAAACAGCTGAGCAAGAACAACCACAATAACCTTGCGGGGACTAACGTTTACTAACTGCCATAGGGCGTAAGATTTTCTTTGTGCATCTACTGTAAGCTTAGCTACTGCAGAGATCACAGCGAGTCCTGCAACAATAGAAAATAGAAATAGTATTGTTCCTGCTTGGTTAATATTTTTATACACAGCACCAGCATAGAACTGAGCAGTCCCGAGAATGGAAATTACCCAGCCTCCGATGTATCCACAAGCTATTGCGACAAAAAACGCACCGAGCCATGTTGCTTTATTGGTTTTCAGATCAGAGAATATAAGTTTCAACATTTTAACCCTCCATCACTGTCAAAATTTGAGCAGCTGTACAAGAAGTGAGCTCTCGAATAATTACACCATCCTTTAATACTAGAACACGATCGGCAAGGGCGGCAGCTTCTAGATTGTGAGTGACCATTACCACGGCTCGCTTGGAGTTGTTACCTATACTCCTTAGCATCTTCAATACTTCTCTTCCGTTTTCTGTATCAAGTGCTCCAGTAGGTTCATCAGCAAAAATAATATCAGAGCTATCTGCCAGCGTTCTTGCGATAGCTACGCGCTGCTGTTCTCCTCCAGACATATCGGTTGGGTGATCTTTTCCTCGACCACCAAGCCCAATACTTGCTAAGACATCATTTATTTGCTGTGTGTTTATGGCATGCCCCGCCAAGCGTGCTGGGAGAGATACATTTTCAAATACATTGAGTGAAGGAATAAGATTGTAGGATTGAAAGATAAAGCCTATGTGGTCTCTTCGGATTCTAAAAAGTGAATTTCGGTCTGTATGCACGAGTTGCTTACCCATTATCTTGATAGAGCCACTATCGGCAGCCTCCAGGCCAGAAAGACAGTACAGTAAGGTTGATTTACCTGATCCACTTGACCCAACAATACTAACCATTTCACCTAGATTAATAGTAATACTGATTCCTTTTAGTACCTTTGTTGTTCTTGTTTTGCTTCCCTGGCCGCTACGGAAAGACTTAGTTATATTCTGTGCAATGATTGCTTCCATTACTTTTCTCTCCTTATATCAATGTATAAATTTGTTGCTGCGCATAAAATACCACCAACTACCCAAGCTAGCCAAAACCACCGATAGGCACCGAATTGAGGAATAAATAAAAGACATAAACTGATAATAGTTGCCAGATACATGATGATCATGCAAATATTGCGTTTGTATTTTGCTTTGTGAGCAACTTTCTGTAAATCAATGTCGTCAAGTGCGTTAATTTCTTGCTCTGTCATCAAACTGAGAGATCGTTGGTTGTATTTTTCTATGTCCATTCGTCGCCACAGGAAATATCTGTGCAAAACATAAAAAACAGAAACAGCAAGAAAAGACAAGAACACCGCCCACGCTAATAGCGTAACGTGATGAAGAAAAATAGCAGCCAGTACACCAGTAGCTACCAAAATAAATCCGAGAATAACTGCGTGAAACATTGCTACCCTTGCCTCGTCTCTTTGCTCTGCAGTGTAAAAATCTTTAACAAACGGGTGTGTCTTTTGGAATCTATTGCGGATGTATACTCCTGATAAAATAAAGGCAGCTCCCACCATCGTCCCAGCACACAATACCACAGCAGTATAGCTTGGAAGTTTATTTTTTAATGCCGCAGAAAGAATCAGCCACAAAATTGTTAGAGCTATGCCAAAAAGCATAATTGAAATTCCTATTGGCAATCTAAATGCGTAAGCACGCATAGCCTTATCATAGTCTGTAATATTCTGTGGCATCTCCCCTTGAGGAGTGCGCATAGTCTCGTTAATGTGGTGATGGGTCAGATCTCCCCTCACAAGATCGTCAAGTTGACAATCGAACAAGGTGCAAATCATGAGTAATTTATCCATTTCAGGGTAGGCATGTACTGATTCCCACTTAGAAACAGCTTGTCTACTGACACCAAGACGCATTGCCAGTTGCTCCTGAGTCATGTTGTGAGTCGTGCGTAAGTGCTGTAGGTTATCGCAAAATCTCATATATACCTCATCATTATTAAAATATTGCAAATAAAGTATGTATTAATAATAGGCAGAAGAGGTATAGAATTCAACCATCTTTCAGTTGCTTTTTTGTTGAAAACTGGTTTCCTTGAATAAATAATGACAACTTGCGGTATCGCACATAGGCTATCATATTTGATTTATTTAAATGTAATGCATCCTTGATTACTAAAAGAATAGATGGGCGTAGTTGATTTAGTACCATTTGGCAACTGAGAAAGGAACACCATGACCGAGCAAGTAGAGCGCGAACAAGTCGTCCAGAACCTCGCAAAACAGATCGACCAAGTCAAGCATTTTAGCCTGCGTGGTATTGAAGAAATTTGCCACGATGCCAGCATCGGGCTACTGGGGCCACAAGATGCCATCGCCGACGAGTTCGTCGACGATTCGCTGTACCGCCTCCTGTCCAACAACGAGCTCCTGGCGGCATTCGCCAACGCAGGATTCACTCCACCCGGCACGGTAGAGGCCAGGAAAGAGCTCCTGTCGGTGTTCATCGATGCCATGCAACGCCTCGACGTCTTGCCGCACGCCACCCAGCGAGACGTTCAACAATGCATTGCGGCGACGAGCAAGGCCACGCTGGAGCACATACAATACGAGACGCAGATTGCGATCGCCCGGACGGTGGCACCAACGGATGTTGAGATCGCCAGAATCGATGCCGAAACTCGTCTTACCAACACCAGGGCAAACGCTGCCCTGGCAGAGGCCGATGCGAGAAAACGCATCAACGATGCGAGCGATCTTCATAGCGAACAAATCGCCCGCGAGTCGCAGTTTGCTCACCGAGACGAACTGAATCTACGCAAAGCACAAGAAGAGTCGAGGAATGCAGCCTTCGCATTTTCCATCCAGCAAGCAAACAATCGCCTTGAAGAAGAAAATGAACTCCGCAAGCAAAGGATCAAGGAGCGACGCGTTGCGCGGGAAAAATTCTGGGAGAAGGTGCTACCGTTAACCTTGCTGGAAATGCGGAACGGGTTGAGGTAGAACCGCATTCTAAATTCATCTACCCACAACAATTACACTTGATTTAAAACGCAAGTCGAGATATGTTTGATATAGCATTAATACCATAAAGGAGTTTATATGTCATCTACTGACCCAACGTCGAGTTCAGGCAAAAAATACGACTTCGACAAGCCCGTCACCATCACCTTTACCGCAAAGAATGGTTTGATCTTACACGGATGATCGGCGAGCTTACGATGGGCGATTATGCACCTGACATAAAAGGCTGGGAATGGCTGCAAGAGGTAATGGGCGTCGCTGATCGGCAGACAATCATCAACCTGAGCAATCACATCATTAAAGCCTGTAACCAAAACTTAATGAATAGCTAGAGCGAAGTTTAATGCGGTGATTCGTTTTGAACGATAATTCTTCTAATAATCGATCTACCCCTTCTCCTGAAGACGCGGGAGAAGAGACGCCGGATCGCTACATTCCGGACAACCTCGATGA
Source organism: uncultured Candidatus Saccharibacteria bacterium (assembly GCA_963514895.1). Lineage (GTDB taxonomy): Bacteria > Patescibacteriota > Saccharimonadia > Saccharimonadales > Saccharimonadaceae > Saccharimonas. Next base: position 45,324 of record CAUPVK010000006.1, on the reverse strand, counting down.
AATTATGCAGAGAGTGTACGAGCATGGCGTCGTTCAGAGGAAACATCACATCCAACAGGGTATGAGTGAGCAAGAGTATCTTCAAACGACAAGAGACACTATTACCTCACCTTCTATCATTGCTGAGCTTCAGCAGCATGGCGGTCCCACATGGCTATATGGTCGTAAGTTTGGAGATACTGAACAAGTTGTCGTAGTTCCCTCAATGTGGAGAGTGAGGCGGGAGTCGATCGAGATTAAAATGCTACACCCCTACAATGCACCATCATACCTATACGCAAACGCCCCTGTCGAAGGCGACAAGCAGAATATATCACCGTGCGACTTTGGGTGGTAGCGAGCAACACACTGGCTTCCCTCTCCTGTTGCTGTGCGAAGAATGCTGCGCGAGTCGGGTGATGAATTTTGCTCGATACTAAGCAGTGGCGATGTTTTGCCATACTCACTATACGGCTGCCACGACGAGCAGCCGCCAGAGCAATCGGCAAAAGGCTGAGCTTGGAGCAGCTTCTGGCGTGTCTTCGTGTCTGTGACGTAGCCAAGTACTGTGCCACTTGGGCTTTCGCGGCTGAGCTGAGGTGACCCTTTGCTATATTTGACATCGAGCGATTGCGTATATTCGCGAGAAAAGCGCTGCTTAAGCGTCTCAGTTGCATTAACCCGTGCGAACGGTGCATCAAAAGCAGATAGGGAAGCCCGTACGTAATAGCACTGTACGTCATAAGGAGAACCCCAACGATAATAACCTTTCTTCGAGTAGAGTGTCGCATAAAACTTATTATAACCTTATTACCTGGCTATGCCAATTAAGATAAACGTTCTCTCATTTCCTCGTAATCCTTGACGATTGAGATCTATAGCAATGTAAGCAAAAGAGCGGCCGATACAGCATACAGGAGAGTGTATGTGATATGGAGTGGCATATTCCATGCAAGATATGTTTTTACTGTCTTCTCATCATCCAATCGCTGCGCACCATTGACAAAAAATTCCGCCTTGGCAAAGCCAGTTACCATATGAGTGGTAAGCATGAGAAATGGAACAGCCGCTGCAACCACGAGTGGAGCTGGCCCTCTCGTATAGTTGGTAGCGAGAGAAATTATCGACAACATTGCGTGGCCAACCAATACAGCTGTGTGGTAGATCTGCACTCGAGTATTATTATGAAACAGTGCCCAATTTTGAGATGCGCCAGGTATCTTGTGTTTTAAAATATAATCAAAATAGCGTCCTAAAGTAATAGTATACATAAGCATCATCCCAGCCATAAGAGCTGTATAGATAACCTGTACTTGTATCATGAGTGCGCCCATTTTTGCATTTCCTTTCTTAATGTCTGAATCGTGAAGAATCGCTTTTTTATAAGAGCGATATAAAGTCACTACGTAAGCCGGTCAAGCACCACCAAATGCTCACTGTGCGGCGTGCGAGGAAAGAAGTTGTAGCCTCGGTGATAGGCAATGCCATAGTGCGTGGCAAGAAGCGCCACGTCGCGTGCTTGAGTGACAGGGTTGCAACTGAGGTAGAGGATGCGCTGCGGCCGGGCGGTGAGGAGCTTGGTAATAACATCAGCGTGAAGGCCAGCGCGTGGTGGATCGAGAATGATGAGCGCATCACGAGTAATATACTCCAGCGTTTGCTCGCTGGGCGCGAGAACGGCCTTGGCCTGGCCCCTGCGGCCTAGCTGCTGGATATTACGCTGCATCTCGCGCACCGCATCGGCGTTGATCTCTACGAGCGTGACGTTATCACTGCCAATCGTCAGGCCAATCGTCCCCACCCCGGCATAGAGGTCGAGCGTGGGCCGGGGCGTGCCATCCTGCACCTGGACGAACCGCTGCATGTCGCGCAGTGTTTGCTCGTAAACCGGCAGGTTAACTTGGAAGAACCCCTCGGTGGCGTAGTGAAATGGCACGCCAAGAACGGTATCCTGCAAGACAGGATCGCCAAAGCATGCCAAGCGCTCGGTGATGCGACTGGCTGGTGAACGGGGGTCGGAGTAGATGATCTCGCCGCCCTGGGCCGATAATGCGGTGGCTTCGTCTGGGCTGATAACATCTCCCAGGCGGTCTTTGGTATAGAGCTGCCACACGCAGTGGCCGGCTTGGTCGCAGCGGATGAGGAGCGTCTTGAGCTGGCGCGCCGTCACCTGCTTGGTGCGCAGCAGATCGCGCACCTGCCGGGCGAGTTGGTTGATCTCTGGCCGAGCTAAGCTCGTCCCGTCAACGACAATTTTACCCTTGCTCCCCCGCCGAAAGAACGCGAGGTCGAGCGTCTCGGTGTCATCCTCTGCCCTGTCGCTATACCAACTCAGCTCAACTTTATTACGGTAGCCATAGGGTATACCATCGCAAAAAACGTCAATTGGCTCTGGCAAAACAATATCGTGCAGCTCAAAGGCCTCCTCGATCAGCGCTGCCTTATAATGCTGTTCGCTTGCCAGCGGCATAATTTGCCATGGGCTAGTGCTGAGGTAACTCTCGGGGTCGCGCGGCGCGATGCGCTCGGGCGAAGCAGCCAGAACCTCAGTCACCACTCCTTCAACGAAGTGTGACTTCTTTTTGGTGATGCGGATAGTGACGGTCTCGCCCGGTAACCCACCCCAGACGAAGGCTTTGCGGCCATCGTCAAGTGTGCCAAGGGCTTGCCCACCACCGACGATCTTTTCGAGCTGGATTGTTGCGAATGTTGATTTTCTCATTATAGTCTAGTATACCATGTGTCGCGAGGTGATAGTGGTATCGATGGGCGTTACGTAGAGTCCCTCTACTGTCCTCGCTGCCACTGCCAGGTGGTGACCATGGGGTGGTCGGTGTGGTGCTCGCGTGCGTGGGCGAGACACTGCTCAATCGCTGCGCGGCAATGCTCCATGAGACGCTGGGCATCGTCTGAAGAGATAACGCCTGTTGCGCTAAGGCATGTTGCGGCGGCAATAGCAAGATCATAGCGGCTAGCCTGCTGGTTAATGAGGCTTGTCATGAGCGTGTCGCCGCACGGTGCCAGGCCGAAGCTATGGATATCAAACTGCCGACCATCAACCCCATAAGCAAAGAGTGTTGCCGCAAGAGAGCGCTCTTCGCCCGGGTAGGCGATAATCACTGGCTTGGTTGTTGTCACCGTGCGCGCGAGCGTTCGCCGCGAGACGGGCTGAGTGAGCGTGCCAAAGCCACGCGGCGTGAGGCTCGAGATATTGACGCAGCGTACCCGGGCAGCTGGGCAAGAATGCGCGATGAGCTCAATAGCGGCCAGTACCTCTGTAGTAGCGACGTCACCACACGCGGCAAGCACAATATCTGGACTGGCGTGACTGGCGAAGTTCCACGTAGCAAGGCCCGCGTGCATCTGAGCTCGAGCCGCCTTAGTGGTGAGCCAGGTAAGCTGCGTGGTATCGCTGGCATGCAATATATTGATCACCTGCGTGCTCGACAGCATCATATCGAGCGTCACCACCGCGCAGTTGCTATCGGCTGGGAAGTAGACCGTTGCTGGGGCGTCTCGCTGATTAAGCGCATTGGTTACCTGCTCGGCGCTCTGATGTGAGAGGATGGTGTTGAGGCTCGGTAGCGATGCGCCGCGTGGCTGGCTCGACAGAGCTGCGGTATACGAGCGACTTGCCGCGCTCATGTCCTCATGCAGAGACGCTCCAACGAAGACGCTTTGCCTCCCCTGCTCCAGATAACCAAGCTGCATACCACGTAGCGCACCTGCTGCTGGGTAGCTCATCGTGTGGCCATCTGGCGCATGTGGTGCTATGCTTGGCTGACTGCCCCACTGCCAGGCTTGTGGGTGTGATGCAAAACGCTGAGCGAGCGTACCGCTCTGTAGCGACGGACTTATAAAAAGCCGGAAGCTATCTGGCGCTGCATCCTTAATAAGATCGGCCAGATACGAGCTAACACCGGAGAGCGTATTGCTTCGCTGCGTGCCGGGTGGCGTCGCGACGACCGCATAGGGCTCAATAGCCGGCCGGCGTAGTCGCGTGGCCGACAGGGCAGGCTGCGTAGCGGTGAGCTGGGCGGTGCGTGAGGAGGAGTCATTATCAGCATGAGCTGCAGCCGTGTGTGGCAGAGCCTTCGTCTCGGCGAAGGTGAGATTGCCTGCTGCGTCAAACAGGTTCTCTGGCTCACACCACGCAAGCACCTGAGTAAGCCACGCTTGCGTGCGTGCTTGGCTCGAGTTAACACCATCTGCTTTGCGGTGAGCAAGCGCTGCCTGTGCCCGGGCGATGCTTGATGGCTGAGCGTCACTAGTATCATTCTCGGCTGGAGCGAGCGAGTTCTCTTGTGTTTCGTGCTCAGCGAGTAACGTCTCAAGCTGTTCTGGAGTACGCACAAGCAACAGTGGTCGACGGGCTTTGTGTGGGCGCAGTTGGGCTGGCTGGCGCAAAGCAGCAGTGCGCTCAGTTGCCCACGCGAGCGCAGCAGTGTAGTTTGCATCTGGCTGGCGCGGGTCGGCTGTGGTGCAGTCAACGATTCGTGGCTCATACCCATAACCAATAAAAAGCGCAAGCAGCTCGTAGGTAGAAAGCGTAGCGAGCAGTGTCTTGGGCCGTAGTTGAATGATCGGGATAATCGTGCCATCAGTCGCTGGGCTAAGGAGCTTCGCCAGGTGCCACGGGGTATCGCCTTGGGCGACTGCGCTATCGATCAAACAGTAGACTGTTTGCTCTGGCTGGCCAAGTGCCCTGCCGCTTGCCTGGGCGAGTGCACCACCAAGATGAGCGTCACAGAGGTGTATTGTGTCAGATAGTGAGGTTTGCGGAGGGTGTGCCAGTGCGCAGAGCGCATCAATCCCCGCTTGCGAGCGCGCAATATCGCAGCCAGGTTGTAACATATCATAGACGAGCGCATGAGCGCGTGCTGCCGCCCATCGATCGCGATCGGTAATAATGAGCGGTGCTGTGCCATCTGACTGAGCATACTCCGCAATCTGAGCCAAGCTAAAGCTTAGCGCGAAGTCCGCCGCAAGCGCTGCCCGGAGCTCATCCGAGTCAAGCTGCTTTATATCGCTTGGCTGTAATGGCTGGCCAGCTGGCAGTGTGCGCCAGAGTGCACGCTGTGCTAGCACAGTATAATAGGCCGCTTGTCGATAGCGTATCGTCATCCCACCATTCGTATCCATTGCTTCTAGTATACACGCTTGTGCTTGCTGACGGAATAGGCCGAGGCGAGATTATGCGCGTTTACGACACATAGGTTGGTCTGTTACACTACCAGTATGAAACGACGTGTTGCCAGCCATGGCCAACATTTTTTGCGTAGCCCCCGCGTGGCGGCTGTATTACTGGGCCACAGTACTATTCGCCGGCGCGATACGGTTTATGACCTCGGGGCGGGTAGCGGCGTCATTACAAGCGCCTTAGCGCGGCGCTGCCAGCAGGTGGTAGCGGTCGAGAATGAGCCACGTGCGCTCGATGCTCTGCGCAGGCATACCGCAGCCGTGCCACATGTCCGCATCATCGCGGCCGATATCCGCCAGCTTACCCTTCCTGCTGAGCCGTATAAAGTATTTGCCAATATACCCTTTGCGCTCAGTGCCGATATCGTACGGATGCTCACCACTATTTCCACCCCACCACAGGCGATATACCTCATCGTTCAGCGCCAGTTTGCGTCCAAGCTTGTGCCGAGCGACCGCCACTTTACGGCGGCACTGGGCGCTCAGCTGGCACCGTGGTGGCAGGCGCGGATCCGCTACCGCTTGCGCCGGACGGACTTCACGCCACCACCCGCCGTCGATACAGTACTGCTCGAGCTCTTGCCGCGCACCGAGCCCTGGCTACCCCGCAATCAGCAGGCGGCGTACGGCCAGTTTGTGGCGACGCACTACGCCAAGTCGCGGCGCTTTACTGCCCTGCCGCGCGCCCAACTTGGCATCAACCCTGAGCGTAAGCCATCAGAACTCCAGCCTAGGCAGTGGGTGCAGCTCTATCAAGCAATGCAGACGAAAAAATAATAAACCTTCTAAACCAGGGGTGAGTGGCCTACTGGCAAACACCCCACGACGCCTATAGCGGCTCGTACTGATAAAACCGATTACTGTCGTGTGCACGTGCATTGGTAATAATATGCGCTGGACGCGTTAGGTCGCGATGTTGCTGGCGGTAAGCGCGCGTTGCGGTAAAGACGGTTTGCTGCTCGGGCACAGTGGTAACAACGCGTAATCGGTCGTTATAGCGGGCAATCATGTCATACATTGGTCGCTCCGTCTCAGTCACGGCAAGCGTCATAGGGCGATCGACGCGCACATTGTCGCCCTGGAGTTGGTCGTTAAGAAGCTTGACGTCGCTCGAGTAGTGAGCAAGAACATCTGGATTATAGCGATACGTCTCGGCATAGCGCCCAATACCAGTAAGGGTAAGCCCACCAATCAAGAGCGTCATAGGGAGTAGCCCAGCTACCCGAGCATATGGGTTGCGCGGAAACATCTGGTACCAGTGGTTAATCAGCCACGCCACGCCAAACGCGATGATGATCGCTACCACCGGAAAGAGCGAGGTCACCAGCTGTGGATTGATAATCACCACGCCCAGTAACGGCAGCCCCACCAGGAGCGCTGCATAGCTGCGTGCTGTATAGTAGTGGCTCAGGAGCGAGGCAAGACCAATCAGCATAATTAAAATCATACCAACCGAGTACAATGGCTGCACGAGGTACGATTTGTTTGACGTAAAGAGCCCAAAGAGTGTGACGCCAAGGTGGCGAAGGTTTGCCCCCACATTGATCGATTCGAGCGGCAAGCCAAAGAGCTGCTTGAGTACATCATGGTTAGTGATGCTTGCGTAGATAAGTGGTAGCATCGCCACGAGACCAATGACGGCTGCCAGAGCAAGGCGGCTGCGCTGCACGCGCAGAATTGTATAACGAGCGTGTGGATGAAACACCCCCAAAATCCCAAGGGCAATAACGACATAGATACCAAGTGGTGCATACAGCAGGAGTGCCGCCAGTACACAGGCCGTCACTTTCCAGAGAGTGGAGAGAAACTTCTTCGTCCGAATGGCACGCGTTGCAGCATAGAGCAGCCACACAGTGAGGCAGCTAAAAAGTATAGCTGGCGTGCCATCTTGCGCCAAGAAGAGAAACTGCGCCGTCATCGTCACGAGGATCGTTGTAATAAGCGCAATGTTCCGGGAAAACCAGGAGCGAAACAGAAGGAGCAGCCCAAGCGCTGTCATCAAAGCAATCACCATAGACGGCAACTTAATCGACAGTGGTGTCACACCCAGCACTGCAAAGCTTAATTTTTGCAAGCCATGATATGGCGCATTGATAACCATAGCAGGAGTAAGATTCTGGAAGGATAATTGGCTGCTTTGCAGCGCGCTATCGAGCTCACCCTGCCGCAACTCACCGGGGATAAACAGCCCAGCTAGCACAACTGCCGCAATAATTGCCACCACTACAAAGCCATAGCCGAGGCCATACCGCCAGCGGTACAAATGATAGTCGACAACTTGCTTTGCCATATTGCCCTATTATACCCGAGTTTGCGGGGGTGCTCAAGAGCGAACCACCTGCCCTTTGCGTGTTCGCAGCACCACATACCACAGATAGAGTGAGCCAAGACCAGAGATAGCCAGGCCAAGAGCAGCACCGGCCGTCGTCTGAAGAAAAGTGTGTGGGCCGAACCCATCTTGAACAAAATAGTGGTGATAGAGATATACGGCCGCTAATGCGACAAAATAACCAAGGATGGCCACGAATGCTACCGCCTGCTGACGATACGGTGCAATCGCTGAACGCAACGTGCGAATGATGACATAGGCAGCTTGACTAGTAAGATTGATTGCATAGACAAACATAATGAACATGGTGATGTACTCGTATGGCTGTATCTCCTCAAAGCCGGTCGATGCACTATAAATACCCATTGCTTCAACAAAAGTGAGAAAGACGCCAATAAGGGCAATCCCGCAGCAGGCAAGAATAGTAGCGAGGCGCTCGATGATTCTGCGCGGTGTCTGAGTCGTTGTGGTTGTTGCTTGAGCCATGGTCATAGAGCCTCCTTTGTTGTGCTAAAGGTGTTTGTGGGTATATTATAGCAAGTTCTATAATAGGTGCATCCACTCGATACCACACAATAGCATTATGTGAGCGACACTGCCTCATTACTCGCCTGCCGCATTGATGCTGACCGTCCCAACTGATACCACAGGTATACTGCGCCGAGCGTGATCATGATAATACCCATCAATACCGCGAGAGGATTGGTAAATGCCATGATATCCTGCTGTGATTGACTCTGTATGAGTGCTCTGTACCCTATCTCAACACCTGCGAGTAGTGGATAGAGCAGTGTAACACCGAGCCCAAACCCTTCCTCGTGGTAGCGCTGCCCCGAGCGACAGGTGTAAGTATGGATCAGTGCAATTGCCTCAATAATGAGGGCAATCCCGAGTATCCAAAATAAGCCTACAACGACATATTCTATCCAAATCAGGAACGCAAATGGCCCAACGGCAGAGACTGCTACTGCCCAGCCGAGATATACCAGCCACCCAGCAGTGCTAAGAAGGCCAAGTGCTCCACCAACCATCGCGCAGCGGACTAGTGGTGGGCAGGATGATGAGGAAGAGGGTGATTCTTCGGTGGATTGTACGCGTGATGATGTGGTGTGGGCTGTCATTGCGACGGTTCTCCTATGTATAATGACTATAGCATAACATCAATCATGCCGCCTGTCGAGACTCATAAAGCGCAGCCGCTCGGGGTGGAAGTAGAGTTGGATTTTGCCCACTGGGCCATTGCGGTGCTTGGCGATAATAAGATCAGTGATATTTTGGAACTCAGGATTGTCCGGCTCGTAGTAGCCTGGCCGGTAAATAAAGGAGACGATGTCAGCGTCTTGCTCGATCGAGCCCGATTCACGCAGATCGGCTAATTGTGGCACCGGCGGCGTGCGCGACTCCACCGAGCGGCTCAGCTGGCTTAGAGCAATGACCGGTACATTAAGCTCGCGGGCAATCAGCTTGAGCCCGCGCGATATTTCGCTCACCTCTTGGACGCGGTTACCATTGTGGTTGCCATTGGCCTGCATCAGCTGCAGGTAGTCAACGATCACCAGCCCAAGCTGCTGGTCGTGCATGGCGCGCCGTGCCTTAGTACGCATCTCGAGGACGCTGAGGCCTGGCGTGTCATCGATGAAGATTGGCGCTTCGGCCATCTCACCCATTGCCTCAGAGAGCTTGGCCCAGTCATCATCACTGAGGTTACCAGTGCGGATATTCCAGCTATCCACGCCACTGGCATCAGCCAGCATGCGGTCGGTGAGCTGCTCCTTACTCATCTCAAGTGAAAAGAAGAGGACGGGTTTTTTCTCGATTGTCGCGACGTTATACGCAAGGTTCGTCACCAGTGTCGTCTTACCCATGGCGGGGCGAGCTGCAATGATAATGAGGTCGGAGCGCTGCAGGCCAGCCGTCATGGTGTCGAGGTCGCGGTAGCCCGTGCGAATGCCACGCAGCTGCCCTTTGTTGCGGTGCAGCTCTTCAATACGGTCGAAGCTATCGGTGAGAATACTCTCCAGGCTCACGAGATCTTGTTTGAGCGATTGGTCAGACACGCTAAAGAGCTCTGCCTCGGCCTTTTCGAGCAGCTCTTGGGTGGTGGTATTTTCGTCAAAGCCAAGCTGGCTGATGTCGGCACTGGCTTTAATGAGCCGTCGCCGCACTGCTTTTTGGGCGACGATCTCGGCATAGCTACTGGCGTGGGCTGCAGTAGGGACGTAGTTGGTAAGCTCGGTCAGATAGGCCGAGCCGCCTACCTCGGCAAGCTGGTCTTTTTTTTGTAATTCATCGGTCAGGGTAAGGAGGTCGACTGGCTTGTGCCGCTCGTAGAGGCGCATCATCGCCCCAAAGATCGTCGCGTGGCGCTTGTCATAAAAGTCTTCTGCGCCGACATGCTCGCTGGCATCGGCCAAGACTTCTTCGTCGATAAGTACCGCACCAAGCAAACTCATCTCAGCATCGAGACTTTGTGGTGGTACTTTGCCTTTTGGTTGCGGTGATTGGTCAGCCATTGATCGTAATTTCTTCTCCTCCCCCCATCATAGCAAGAATGGCGGCTTTTTGGCGATCTTTGGGCGGCTTACTGGTAGCTAAGATGGCAATCTCTGCAGTAATGCCAAGGCGATTTAGTGCTGCGCTGAGCGTAGGGAGGGCGCGATCGATCTGCATTTTGGCGAATTTTTTGCCAGCGTAGATTGTTAGTGTCTGGCCATCAAACGCGTATCCTGCCTTAGTCAGGTACGTGCGTGCTCCGACTGCTCCGACCGCATCGAGAAACTGCTCCCATGGGAAGTCGATTGGCATGGAACTTGCTGCGGGCGTTTCATTGTTCGCTGCAGAAACGCTTGGTTGCTTGGCTGATGTATGGTCAGTAGCGGAAGCACTTGGAGTACCAGACTGACCAGCCGATGATGCTGCCGCACCATCCGTCTCCTGACGAGGAGGGTCTGAGGGAGGTGCTTGCGATAATGGAGCTGGTGAGCGTGTATATGGCGCAACTGGCTCACTGACGGTAGTAGGCGATGGCTGACGATGAGGCGCTGCGACTGATGGTGCTGCCCGGCTTGCAAGAGCGGTAAGCAGCGCAATACGCGGCCAACCGGCTCGCGGTACGGCCAGTAGTTTATCGAGTAATGGCAACAGTGCTGCATCCTCTACAACGCGTTGGCGCGCGATACCAAGCAGCTGCTCGGCAAGAAGCTCAGCTGGTGTGCCAGCTGCCTCAGCTTCATCGATTAGTTGGGCGGCGCGACCAATATCTGCCGTAGCATAAGCAGCCAGCAGTTCCTCTACTACTTCATCTTGCGCAAGGCCCAGCACTTCTGCGACCATCGCGCGGTCGATTGTCTCATCACTCAGTGAGCGCAGTTGGTCGAGCAAACTAATGCTGTCGCGGAAGCTCCCCTTCCCTTGCTTAGCAATCAGCTCCAATGCATCGGGTGTAATGGCAATCTTCTCCTGCTCAGCAATAAACGCCAAATGCTTGGCTGCATCACGTGGACTAATTGCTCGGAAATTAAAGCGCTGCACCCGGCTCAAGATCGTCGCGGGGAGCTTGTCGGCGTCGGTCGTCGCAAGAATGAAGACGACGTGCTCGGGTGGCTCTTCTAGCGTCTTGAGCAAGGCATTAAAGGCCGACTTGCTGAGCATATGAACTTCATCGATAATGTAGATCTTTTTTGGACTGCTCGTGGGTGCGACCTGCACCTTGTCGCGCAAATCACGGATATCCTCCACCGAGTTATTACTTGCTGCGTCGATCTCGATGATGTCGAGATGGGTCGACTCGTCGGTGTATGGCAGGCCGTTGATCTCGTGTGCCAAGATACGCGCGATCGATGTCTTACCCACTCCACGTGGCCCCGTCAAGAGATAGGCATGGGCAATATGCCCACTCGCAATTGCCCGCTGCAAAATCCGCGTGATATGCGACTGCCCCACAATCTCATCAAGCGACCGACTCCGATACGTCCGATATAGTGCTTTGCTCATTTGCTATATTATACCGCAGAATGGATGGAGATGCGATCGAAGTGTTAACTTCTGCATTTATCCTATGCATGCAATTGTACAAAACCGCCACAGGATGGTAGTATGTGGTCTGTAATTAATAAGCAAGGAGTCTTGTAAATGATTGATATGAACAACCTCAACCAACAACTACAACTCGGCCGCGAAGAACTCGCTGCAAACGACAAAGCAATCCTCTCACTACAGCGCCGTATTGCGATCTGGCGAGCAATGATCGATGAGAACGACGCCGACCTCTCATATCACATTCGTCTCCGGCTCAATACGATGTGTGTCCGCCACGTACAAGATGTTTGGTATCGTGCTTTCCCTGATGATTCTGGAGTCGAAGATCTTCTCACGCTCGCACAGAATGTTGCAGATGGACAGGCTGATCCAGCAGAAGCAGAGGAGCGTGCACGCAGCTACTTTGAAGAGCTCCTCTTCGATGTGGAGCTCGACAGTATTACCGAGCCAGCAACCTTCGTGGCCGATGCCGCAGCTAGTGCTGTGATGTCAGCCTGCCACCGAGATCTGTACTACGAAGTCGATATGGATAGCGATCTCAAGGATGATGATTTACTGCCAGATTCCCTCGATTTGAGCTACGCCTGCTCGGCTGCTGCTGCTCGCGGGTTGAATTGGCAGGCTGCAGAAGATGTTGATGTTAACGCTCGTCGCGCATTTTGGACATGGTATCTTGATGAGGCGATTCCTGCAGCAATGAATGGTAAATCACTAAAGTAATTAACTATCAAACAGTAGTCAATTTATTTTGACTATATGTGCTTAGTAAACGAAAGTATAAAAAATTGCACTTTAAAACAACAGCTGCTACTGTGTGTAGCGGTTGTTGCTTTTTATAATATACCTGTAGAGGCATAACATGATCTGTGTATACCTCAGCAGGTATACCTGCTATAACGGTGCTTCTACCGCTGCCCAGGTTGCGTCGGGTTTATCCTCAGGAATGATGACAGTGACCTGATGACCAATCTCAATCCGGAAGAATGTCACACTTGCCAGCAGGATTCGGTATTCTCTCCCCTGTGCTTCCACGTAGTACGCGCCATCGTGTTGGGTGAGTGTGCCGATAATCTGCTTGCGCTCTACTCGCTTGATCTGCTTGTAGATAAAGCCGCCATCGTCGGCAATTGTCAGCTTGAGCTTGTCACCCTCAACAAGCTTAGACTTACTGGCATAATTGGCTGGCACAGGATAATTCTTGCCATCGGCATCGACCATTACCTGCCCGTCAAAGATTCCTTCGACTATCTTGCCCGATACCTCCTCGCGGCTATTGCTTGGCACGACGACTTCGCCATCGTCGCCAATAATACTCATCAATAATTCCTTTGCAGCGGCTAGGTTTGTCTCTGCCTCTTGAATCAGCGATCGTAATCGCTTCACCTGTTTCTCTGGTAATTCAGACATATTTTCTCGCAATTCCTTGTCTGTTTTCTTAGTTATCAACCCATTATATAGCGATGGGGTGGGGCCTTGTCAAGGCGCTTGGTGGTTATCCACAGCGATAACAGGGGTAGCCAATAGTTCGTTGTAAAAATGGTCAGATGCTTAGAACGCTTCGTCATTGGCTAATCTCTGACGGGAAACCGCGGAGCTTATCATAGCTGCAGACGGCCTTCTTGAGCAACTGGTCGATGCGAACGTTGCAGAATATTGCTATATGAGAGAGTAATTCCCAGTAACCCAACGATCGACCAGCAGATCGTCCCAACGATACTAATATGCAAGGTATAGCACACAGTAGCGATGAGACCTATCATCTCAATTATGTAGCCAGAAAAGATCACCTGGCAGAGACGTATAATCGCTCTGTCTTTATCTAGTGCCTTCCATCGCAACTCCCTGCTGGTAATGACCAGCAAAAAATACCACGGCAATGGACCGGCGGCAACTACTAGAACGATGGCAGTGACAGTCATGCTACTCATGATATTCTCCCTTCCTCGGAGATGCAAAACCCAACCAAAAACACACCCAAGCGGGTGTGCTGATGGTAGCAATGCGGTCGATAGGGTGATTACGCCAGTTCGACGGTAGCGCCAGCCTCTTCCAAGGTCTTCTTGGCAGCTTCAGCGTCGTCTTTGCTGACCTTTTCTTTGATTGGGCTTGGTGCGTTGTCGACCAAAGCTTTTGCCTCACCTAGGCCAAGGCCAGTGAGTTCCTTAACAGCCTTGATGACAGCAACCTTTTGGCCACCAACTTCTTTGAGGGTGACGGTAAATTCGGTCTGCTCGTCTTCAGCAGCGCCAGCGTCGGCGGCTGGGCCAGCGACGGCAACTGCAGCAGCGGCTGGCTCAATGCCGTATTCGTCCTTGAGGACATTTTTGAGTTCGTTGACTTCCAGAACGGTCAAAGCAACCAGTTCTTCGGCCAGTTTTTTCACATCTGCCATGATGGATTCCTTTCAATGATGTGCGGTAAGATTATCGCACGAATTATTGTCTGCCTAGTGCAAACGTTAGTACAATGCTGCGCTTGGTTACGCAGCTGCTTTGGCGTCTTCGATGCCATCGAGCAACGCATGGAGGTTGCCCGAAAGTGCGTTGGTAGTGTCGTGTACTGGTGAGAGCAACTGTGCCACCACTTCAGCCACCAGCTGATTCTTGCTTGGCAAGCCAGCCAGTGCAGTGACATCGGCCGTGTTGAGAGCTTCACCTTCGCCACTAAAGCCAGCAACCAACTGAACTGTTGGATGCGTCTTAGCAAACTCGTGCAACACCTTCGCTGCTATCACCTCATCATCTGGCGAGATTGCATAAAGCAATTGCCCAGCCAGGGCCGAAGTGTCGGTATCTTTGTAGGTGTCATGCTGCGCAAAGGCAACACGCACGAGACGGTTCTTCACCACCTTAATGACAACACCAGCTTCGCGAGCCTCGCGGCGCAACGCCTGCAGATCTGCCACACTTGTCCCTTGGTAGGTCGCAACGGCAGTGCCCTTTGCCTCTGCGAGAAGCTCGCTCATTTCAGCCACCAAAGCTTGTTTTTTATCTTTGGAAATTGCCATAAGATAAAATCCTTTCTTTGGAGTTGTAATACCTATACACACCCAGAAGGGGTGCAGTATTACTGGTTTGTTGTTGTATCCGACCGCATTGTTAATGTCCGACATGTGCCGCAAAAAATCGCCTCTGCACGATTGCAAAGACGAGTCTCGAGTTTCGTACTAAAACGCTGGCGTAAGAACCACGGCGTATCCGAAATTCCCTCGGTAGCATACTTATCGGCTGCTTTGTCGCGCATAACAGCCCGCTACGGTCTTTGGCAATGTCTGGGAGAGATTATAGCAGATGGTGGTGGGTGGATGCAAGGTGTGGAGGAATCTTTGTGCCAGTGCGTAAACAGAGCGAGGAAGTAGCTTAGCTGTGCAGTTGTGCTTGGGCAAGCATCGCGTCGATTTTGCGGTTCGTATTGTTAATGCGGCTTCGGCTTGGCTGGTGCAAGGTTGTTTTACCAAAATCCTGCTTACGCCTGTTGAGATTGCTCATGCGCGTGAGCTGCTCTTCTGTTGGCTGGAACTGGTAGCCAAGCTGCTTACCTAGTTTATATAGAATATGTGCCGCAACACCATGGCGTGCTGCTTTGCGGTCCTCCTTGGTGAGAATCTGGACTTCAAAGGGCAAAATACCTGAGGCTTGATCCTCGTAAAGGCCTGTCATCTTAGCAACGCGAAAACCTTTCTTGTTATCTTCCTTAAAATCAATGTACTCTTCAGCATGAGTACCCGGATACCGAGCCTCAAATGCAGCCTTAATGTCCTTGATGAATTGAGTGTCTCCCTCTACCTTGAGTATCTTGTCTCGGCCTGGTGCAGCATATGGGGTAATAATATAGTCATCATCCTCGTTGGTTGAAGTCTTGTTATTTTGCGTAGCTTTATCTTGTGGTGGCGTAATAATATTGTTATTGTTGATCATATCCAAGAACACATCAAGCAGTTCATCGCGATCCTCTGTAATGAATGTGATACCATCGATATCAAACGGCACTTCGAGTGAGCTGTCTTTCTCCGGTGGAGATAATGAGCGCAGTGTTTGTGGTGTGATATCACTAAATTGCTCACAGAGCTCATCGATGTATTGAGTCTTCAAATCGTCCAAAATGTTTATTGTTTTCTCATCATATGCTTGCAAGGCTTCGTATGATATAAATTCTCGCCCATCCTGACGTTCTTTCTCTTTAACTTTTACACTATTCATCTTGTCATCATACGCTTGCAGTATGTCTGGTGAGATAGAGGCGCGGATTTTTTGATATTCTTCTCTCTTTTGTTTCTCTGCTTTTTTTGCTGCTTCTGCAAGCTTACGCGCGAGAGAGCCAACAGACTTGAGCCGCCATACCGCTCGGAGCTCAGTATGCCACTCATAGCTACAGTTGCCGTTCCCCACCACAATATTGTGGTTCGACTCCTGGCCAAGGACAAGCTTGCTGTCGCCTCCGCTTTTGTCTGTTTTGCCAATCATACGCGCGAGAATTTTTTCTGTAATGTTGCAATAGTTTTGGTTGCGCTCTTCGGCAGTGATGACTTGGTCTGGGTTGTCAGTATCGGTAGTACCCAGCACGCCAAATTCCGACAGGATGCGCTCAGCGAGATCCACAAAATGCCCTTGGCCGGTATTGCGCAGTTGGAGGCATATCACCTTGCTTCGGAGCGCCATTGCAAGCCCATCAAAGCCAATAATTTCGCACAGTGGTGCAAGCAATGCCTCGCTCTTGTAGGCTAGTTCATACGCTTCCGATGTATCATAGCGAGTGTTGTTAAGTTTATTGAGCGTGTTAACAGCCTCCATAAAAATAGTCGAAAGCCCAACACTATCCCCTGCGTCCAAAAGGTCATCAAGATTAAGCATATTCATTGGCTGCTGCCACAGCTCTTGCATGAGGTTCTCTGCTTGCATGCGGTCGTGTGTTGCAGTCTCAAGAAGCTGACTTTGTTTTTGTTCGTCTGTAAGATATTGACTCTCCGCAGAGGAAGGCTTTATCCTTCCTTTTGATTTTTCGAGTTTTCGAGCTTTCGTAATGGCTGTGTATAGAGACTCTTTGTTCTCGGTGTCTGGGCTAGAGGGCATCTTCTGCGTATTAAGAAATTTACTCCAGGCGCTTGACAGCTGGCTGGTATCCTGCAGCATTGAAACAATTTGGTTAAACTTTTTATATGCATCTACTTCCCACTGTTTTTTATGATCTTCGAGCATCTTGTGGCGGAGGCTGGCAAGGTTCTCCGTTTTGAGCAGTTCATCACGATTGCCTGCTGTATACAATAAGTACGCAGTATATGCGCTGTGATTGCTATATTTTGCAAATAGCTCTCCAGCAAAGTCTCGCATGAGGCTCAAGCCCGATACAATTCGCTTTGTTTTAGACTCTGGTGTGTTAGTGAGATTGAGCGCTTTTTCGTATATATTGTATCGATCTTTATCAAAGCACACGTCTGTCTCGTGCGCTGAAATGCTATTCGCTGGACTGTTTGTACGTTCTTTCGTTGGGTTCAACACAGTGCATACAACTGTAGCAAAGTTATCAAAAAATCACAAGGGTTGACCTCTGCAGGATGCATACTAATGAACTAATGCCATGCGTGAGGCTGGGCTGTTCACACTAAAGATACTCCTATGTTGCGTGAATATAAGGTTATTATGTAGGGGGTCAGGTACAGTTATATTATTAATTATTACTTCTTGCTAAATAGCCCCATAGGGTATTTAGCATAATTATTTTAGATTAATGATCGATAGAACTTCTTGCTGTATCTGGTATGGCGACTTAAGCACTCCATCATCGCGAATGCACTGAATTGTAGGAATGTGGTAGTTTCTCGCGAGAATGCGATAGCCATCATGGACGCGCTGCTGGAAGTCGCTGCCCTGTGATTCGAAGGTATCTAGTGTCGCGAGAGTACCTCGCTGCTTTATACGATGCATGCGTTCCTGTTCGTCGTCGAGCGTGAGGATGATGAGATGATTTGGCGTAAGGTAACGCTGACTAGTAAATAAGCCGGTAATGTGCCGAATATGTTCTTGACTCAGGCCTTCGCCATACCCCTGATAGGCGAGTGTCGAAAAATAATTACGGGACGCTAGGACAGTTTCGCCCCGCTCCAGCGCTGGTTGAATAATCTGCTGCCATAGCTCGCGCCGTGCAGTGCTAAGTAGTGCGAGATTAATCTCTGGGTCGCGAAGGGGATTGCCATGTTTGATAACAGTGCGGAGGTAGTGAGCAATTGGCGTGGTCTGGGCTGGGTCGTCGCTGCTCGGCTCCTCCACAACTGTCACTACGTAGCCTTGACTTTGATAGTGTTTGGCAAGAAGCTCTACTTGGGTTGATTTGCCCGTGCCGTCAATCCCCTCAATGACGATGTAGTTACCTTGGTGCTGAGTCATTTACATAACCTCTTATTTTCATTGCAAAATACCCCACGCCCTATATATCAATTTTTCGTAAAACAGATTCAGACGGTATAGTGCCCTTTGTAATATAATCTGTGAAAATCTGTCCAGCTTCTTCTCCCGTAAATACCTCTTCTGGATGAATACGAATCGTAAATGGTTCGCCATCGCGCTGTCAGGTGAGTGGAACGAATCGCTCTTTATCAGCTACAGGCTTTCGGGTAATCACATAGTGGATATATGGATACTGAGCTGTGTGATTGTCTGGATCTGGCACGCGCACTTCTATAGTCATGCCGGTATTCGACCCAGCACATTGCATGTAGTAGCCATCAGTCAAGCTATCCTTTGGCACATTCTTTGGATGGTCAATACCATCTGGCAAGGCCCACACACAAATACTAAAGCAGCGGTTGCCATCAAGGACGGTTGGGTCAGCAATAGCCTCACTCACCTTTTGTGCAACTTGCTCTGGTGTCTGTGGCTGCAAAAATCGCTCAAAATAACCAACACTACCAACGAGCGAGTAGACATATTTTTTCATATAGCACCTCCGTTGCTGTGGTGATGAATGAGTAGTATGAGAGTATCACCACTCATTCCATCATACCATGCATAGGTAGGCACATAAATAATACTGCCAGCTTCCCTGACTGGCAGTATTATGGCGAGTGTTACACTCTACTAGTCGAGTTTGTGCTCAACCTTGATGCCAGGTCCCATCGTCGTTGCAGCTGCGATGGATTTGACATATACACCCTTGAGCGAGCTTGGCTTTTGAGCTTGCAAGCTGGCGAAGAAGGCATTGGCGTTAGCGCGGAGTTTCTCTGTACCAAAGCTTACCTTGCCGATACTGAGGTGAATCGCTGCTTGCTTGTCTACGCGGTACTCTACCTTACCAGCTTTTGCCTCAGTGACGGCAGTTGCAATGTCAGTTGTTACAGTACCGCTCTTTGGGTTAGGCATCAGACCCTTTGGCCCAAGCAGGCGGGCGTATTTACCAAGCTTTGGCATGTACTGCGGGGTGGCGATCAAAACGTCAAAGTCTAACGTGCCTTTGTCGAGCAGCTTGATGATAGCCTCCTCGCCAGCAATGTCTGCCCCTGCTTTGGTAGCAGTTGCAACCTCGGCTTCTGGCGCAAAGACAGCAACGCGGACAGTTTTACCTGTACCGTGTGGCAAGACTACTGTCGAACGGATATTTTGATCAGCCTGGCGCGGATCAACACCAAGGCGGACGTGCAGCTCAACACTCGCATCAAACTTAGCAGGGTTGGTCTCGGTCGCAAGCTGGAGTGCTTCGTCTAGCGAGTACACCTTATCTTTTTCAACCTTCTCAGCTAGCTTACGATAGGCCTTGCCGCGGCGCTCAATTAGCGGGCGAACCTTTGGTGCGGGCCCTTTCTTGATAGCTGCATCGACATCACCCTGAGGTGTTGTATCGCCAGCCTCTTTGCGGGCTTCTTTCTCAGCTTTCGCCTCAGCCTCGTCGAGAGCCTTTTGGCTACGCTTACCAGCCTTTGCAACAGTAGCTTCGCGCTGAGCAATGACATCCTTGTCGTTTGCTGCAGCGATGGCTGCCTCAATCTCTGCAATGGTATTTTTTTCTGAAACATCGAGTTTCAGCTCTGCTGCTTTTTCAAGCAGATCGGCTTTTTTTGCCATAGTATCCTTTCTGTGGTGCAAGCGGCTTGGGTGCCTCCCACGATTACTCATTAACCTTTCTAGTATAGCACATATGACCCCGCAGCATGAGACAATAAACTTGTACAATGCGAAAATAACAGAGTAGTTATTTTGAGCACGCGTCACCAATTGTGCTATAATGATGGGTGTTGTCGGGGTGTGGCGCAGCTGGTAGCGCGTACGGCTGGGGGCCGTGAGGTCGCAAGTTCAAGTCTTGTCACCCCGACCATTTTGGTTTCATGTCTTCCTCTCACGCTATGGGCATTTTGCACGTGAGATTTTTATTTGCTTGGCATTCTTGGGCTTTTCCAGAGAGTAAAACGGTCTATCAGTAACTGTATCGCTGCTTTTAACAAATCTACATAGACGGGTGATACAGGTTCATAATACGAAACGCCCATGCTAGCCCAAGTGCGCCAACGATAATCAATGTACTCATCGCTATCTCTACCTGCTTGTAATGCCGCACGTGAAAGCGAGGGATGGTAGCAAGCGTCGCGACAAGGAAGCTCAGTGCTATGGTTATTGAGGCGGGAATGAATCCACGTCCAGCTTGGAAGGCAAATGCGCCCATTAAGAACGCTGCTGAGCCATAGATGATGCGCGAAATAGGCCTCCTACCACGGCCAAGCCATAGCATGCCAGCCGCAAAGCAGATTGCGTCCATACCGAAGATTATGATAGCTGCCCAAACTGGATCTATTCGTGTGTAGTGGGCTGTAGGGTAATTGACTATATATGATATCGCCTCTGATATCGGCGCAACAATAACAAAAATGAGCCATAACCGTACCATCTGCTTAGTGCGGCGCACTGGTATATTTTGTGGTTGGCGGACGTGGGTGGATGACATGCTCATGATCTTTCCTCTTGTACTGTAATAATCTTCTTAGTCCGAAGGTGGCTATATTATCGGGTACGTATTACTATTCTCTTTCTTCGTCGCTGGTATTATTGCACTACTCTTTACATTCCACTCATTTCAGCAAACTCATAGACAAATGCCCCGCTGCTTGGTGAAAAGCAAAATACATCGTTGGTGCGATGGCTCGACGAATAGCGTGCCACGCAGCGGTTGTTGCTGCTGATGGCTGCTCGAGCTTGATCACTAAACTTCTTTGGTGGAATAGTGTGATTACCAAGGATAGCGGTGTCTCGAAACACCGACTCATGGTGAGGGAGATTGTCTCCGTAGTGGTACCACCCTGAGCAACCGTGCGGGCAATCGGTAAAGGGTTGTATGCTTAGCAGACGATCACGCGTCGCTTTGTCGGTGATAGTGCCAATAACCATACCATTATTGCCATCCCAGCCGTCTATCGCATACCCCGACTGATAGCTCACATCCATATGGCGAATTGCATCGTGATCAAAGCGCCCATAAAAGATCGTCGTTGTGAAGCTACCAATCGTCCCCTCATACAGCCACCAGCCAATCGCCGCAACGACGAGCACGCCAAGGATAAGGATTGGTATAGAGATTTTGTCGAGGAGGAGTTTACGCATATTGTTATTGTAAACTACTATTGCAAAATATGTCAATTTATACCAAAAATACCTCTGTTAGCAGAGGTATTTTGATGTGCACTGAGTGGATTAGTCAGTAACTTCCACACCCATGCTGCGAGCAGTGCCCGCCACCGTCTTGATGGCTCCTTCGAGACTGATGGCGTTGAGTTGCTCCATCTTTGCCTGAGCGATCTCCTCAAGCTGTGCTCGGGTGATCGTCCCAACCTTGTCGCTGTGTGGCTTACTACTACCCTTCTTGATGCCGATCGCAGCCCGGATCATATCATCAACGGGCTGGCCGAGGCTGCGCCATGCAAAGGTGCGGTCCTCAAACACTTGGATATGGACGATAACATCCTTACCCATATCTGCCTTGGTGGCGTCATTGAATGGGTTGATGAAGTCCATCATATTCAAACCCCACTGACCAAGTGTGCTACCAACGGGTGGCCCAGCGGTGGCACGGCCAGCTGGAATACGAAGCTTCAGGTTGCCGATAACTTTTTTTGCCATTATATTTCCTTTTACTCAATTACTACTGGTATTGAGTGCGTAACGTTGCTATTATAGTGGATCGCTCATGCAAATGCAAACTGCGTGCGAGGCTTATACCTTCTTGACCTGCAGCGCATCAAGCTCAACTGGCGTGTCGCGGCCAAACATGCTCACCATCACCTTGAGCTTGCCCTTGGTAGTGTCGATCTCACTCACGGTGCCATCAAAGTCTTTGAATGGCCCATCAATGATGCTGACCACTTCCCCTTCGCTAAAGTCAATCTGATGCTTGGGGTCTTCCACGCCCATGCGCTTCTTGATCTTCTTAATCTCAGCCTCGCTTACAGGGGTTGGCTCGGTACCGCTCCCCACAAAGCCCGTGACACCAGGCGTATTGCGTACAATGTACCATGTCTCGTCGGTGAGCTTCATCTCGACCAAGACATAGCCTTGGAAAATCTTAACCTCAACGACTTTGCGCTTGCCATTTTTGATCTGGATCTGCTTCTCCTTAGGGACGATTGCATCGAAGATTTTGTCGGCCATATCAACGGCCTGAATGCGCTGGCGGATACTATCGGCTACCTTCTCTTCGTAGCCGCTGTAGGTGTGGATAGCATACCATTGCCGTGTGCTGTCGTAGCGTTTTTTTGTCATTGTCTACCTCCCCAGGATAATTTGAAATAGATATTTAAATGCAGCATCGAGCAGCAAAAGCGTCGCACTAAACACTGCAATAAAGCCAAGTAGTGCACCAGACATTTTCCATGTTGTTGCGCGATCGGGCCAACGCACCATACGGAGCTCGTACCAGGCTCCAGCAAAGTAATTGCGAATCGCCGAGAATGGGCCACGGCGCTGACGCTTTGACTTAGTTACTTTTGGTTTTTTGGCCTCGGTTTTGACTGATGCCACAGAGGTTGTCTTTTCTTTTGACGTTTTGGTTTTGGTGGGCGTGGTGTCTTGCGCGGTGATGCGCGTCACGCGGTTGGTTGATGATTTTTTGCTTGGTTTTGCCACAGCATACTCCCCAAATTTAATAGCCTGTCTTTGCAGGCTGTCAAGTTCTAGTGTAGCGCGCTGCAGTGAGGGTTGTCAAGAGATGGAAGCTCCAATCTACTCTTTTTCTCCGTTAGCACTTACAAGTGCTATCACTGTTATGTGGCTCAGCGGGAGGTAACTAGTGGCAAAACGAAGTGTAGCAGCCAAACTCCTCCAGAGAATGCGGCTAAGATTTCTTATGCTTCTCACGCAGTGCTGCTTGCTGGGCTGCTGCGGGTAGTGCAAAGAAGAAGGTTGAGCCATGATTAAGCTGGCTGGTAAACTCGATGCGCGTACCGAGCTTGCGAGCCAGCTTGGCTGCAATGTAGAGGCCAAGGCCGGTGCCGCCAGTCTCGCGCGTGCGGTAGTCTTCGCTGCGCCAGAAGCGTTCGAGGATGTGCGCTTGGTCGCTCTTGCTAATGCCAATACCGGTGTCGCGCACAGCGATGATAATACGATTACCCTTCTTGCGCGCACTGAGGTGGACCTCTCCTTCTTTGGTGTATTTGAGGGCATTAGAGAGGAGATTTTGGATAAGCTCGCGTACATATAGTGAGCTTGCGACGACATGGCCCAGCCGCGGCGATGTCTCGAGCGTGAGAGCGAGCTGCTTTTTGGCAGCCTGAGAACGATACTGATGGTAAAGATCATCCATAAGCGCACGGACATTAAGTAGCTCTGGCATATCGGCGGCGCCACGCTCGGCTTGCGCAAGAGTGCTCAGGTCATTAACCATCTTTGCTAAGAAGACGACTTGCTCGTGAGCTGCATCAAGATGATCTTTGAGCGTGTGCTGCGGCATATCGCGCCGGTGGAGCATGAGCTGGATATTACTGAGTGCTCCCTCGGCTGCCGTCAAGGGAGTGCGAAGCTCATGGCTCACCACGCTAATAAATTCATCGCGCTCTTCTTCAAGCGATTTTTCTTTCGTAATGTCGCGCAGGATGAGGACATAGCCATCACTTGAATCACTCATTGTATTGAGCGCACGTATTGGAGAAAATATGATACTAAGACGGAGCATTTCGCCTGATACTTCCATCCACACATCATCGCGTGTTTGCGTAACGGTTGCAGCGTGAAGCAGCTGAGTCAGATAGACTGGTTGCTTGGCACTATCGCGCAGCGGGAGGATGGTATCGATTAACTTGCTATGTGGGCTTGTATTGGTATCAAGCAAATCGAGTGTTGCAGCGTTGTAGAGTTGGATAATACCCTGCTGGTCGGTTGCAATAATAGCGGTCGCGAGATTGTTGATAATCGTTAGAAGCCGATCGTGCTGCAAGGTCATTGCCTCGCGACTGGTATGCAGTGCCGAGCGGTAGAGATTGTGGCGATATGCAAGGGCAACAATGACCACACCAAGCATAAAAGCCATCAACGTTGTTGTGGTAATATCAACGATACTCTGTGGGGTGAGCCAAAACGCATCAAGTGCTGCTGTAATAAAAAGCACGAGTGCACTGAGCAGCCACCCAGAAAAGCCAGCATAAGCAAAAGCTGCCAACATAAACAACGACCACGCACAGGTAAACGGCACTGCTACGCCAGAGATACTGAGCAGATAACTCGCAGCGAGACCATGATACAAGACGAGCTGCCACGCTCGCTGCTTATTCGTCTGCGACGGACGGAAACAGGTGTAGAGGCCAAGAGCAAGCCAAGCGCTGGCTGCTGCATAGAAAGACCATTCACCTGCCCCAGGAATGCGCTGCATTGCATCAAGACCGAGGAGTTTGCTATACGCAAAAAGTAAGAGCGGGAAGACAACACTGCTGACTCGCACGACAGTACTGGTTTGGCTATTGGTAGCGTATGGCGACACGCTTCTAGTATACCTGGAGTATGACGGTAGGCACAAGCGTTTTGTGTGACATTTGCTTATGCTATATCATTGGTGTTTCGTGCTTAAGCCGCTGCCGGTGTGATCGGTAGTGAGGATCATACTGTTCTACTAGCCCCCAAAAAGCTGACGAGTGATTCATGTGGTGGGTATGGCAGAGCTCATGGATCAAGACATAATCAATCAGCTCATCGGGGAGCTTCATGAGCGCGATATTAAGGCTAATTGTGCCTGTGCTGCTGCAGCTCCCCCATCGAGTGCTTGCATGGCTAAATCGGATGCGCTGGTAGGTTGAGTTGGTGTACGCAGCAAGCTCCTGAAGACGCTGTGGCAAGTAGGCTTTGGCTTCGCGGCGCAAGATGGTCGCAGCTTCTCGTCGGATAGCGCACTGAACGGCTGGCTCGTCTATGGTGTGCTCTGGCGGGAGAGAGACGAGCAGCTTTTGCCTCGCGATGCGCACAGTAGGCTGATCAACCATCTGTGTGCGGATGATAGCGATCGAGTGATGTTTACCAATTGTCTCTCCGTCTTGATAAACATGTGCAGCGTGCTGGCGTAGGAGCTGACGGAGTGCTTGACGATGGGTTGCAATGCTATGGCGGATGAGAAAGAGTGGTGCGTGCCGCGGGGCATTGGCACGGAGCTGGCCATTTGGCGCGAGACGCATTGTGATGGAACGCGCTTTGGCGCTGCGCTTAATATCGATATCACCAAACTCATCGTCGTGGAGCGTAGAAGACATAGATAAAAGCCTCCCTCCTTTTAGCCAAGATGTTATTTTATTGTACAATGTAGCGTGTCGAGCGAATTTGCCCTCGCCGTGGGGCGCTCGACATAGCGCGCATTGGGTGACTGGCTGGTGTCGGTGGTGACACTTGAGTGCGCTGCTTTGCTGCTGGTGGAACTGTGGCTGGTGTTTTACTCGGCAGAGCTTCGTCCTCAGTCTGTTGACCGATTTGCTTTAAGAAGGTCAGGGCAGCCCGGGACTGTGATGAATACGGGTGCTTGCCGCTGATGACAAAATAGAGCTCGCCCGCGTTTGGCTCGCTAAAGCGCCGCACATAGTAATCAAACGCCTCGCGTGAGAGTCGCTGGTTCTTGACACTTCGGCTTCGGGCTGTTGTTACATCCGTTTGAACCCAAATGATCACTGGTCGATACCCTTCACTCCGTGCCCAGCGGACGAACTCACTTCGGCGAGCTCGGGTGTTGCTATCGCCCTCGTATAAAAAGGGTTGCTTGGTCTTAGTAATCTCTTGCAAAAATGTCTTCCCTACTACTGCCGCGGCTGCATCGTCTTGGCAGTAGCCCGAGAGCTCGTTAATATCAATAAAGGGTGAGCCAAAGGCCTTGGCAAACTGAGCGGCAAAAAATGTCTTGCCGCTACCGGGCAAGCCAACCATGAGTATTGCAAAGGGCCGAACTGGAGGCGTTGGTTGCATGTATTTTATTATAGCAGACTCCGCGTGGTGCAAGGGATTTTTAGCATAAACCAAATCAATATTCGCTTTACCATATAAAGTTCTTCCGGTTTGGCTATAGATTTGATATACTGGAGACAGTACAGAGGGGCATAGTACAACGGCTAGTATAACGGTCTCCAAAACCGTAGATTGAGGTTCGATTCCTCATGCCCCTGCCACAATAGTATTCAACCTCCCTGACGGAGGTATTTTTTGCCTAAAGGAGTGATATACTGGAGTTATGTCAGCCCATGATGCCATTACCCACCGCGTCAAGCGTGTCGTGCGGCAGGTTTCGCCAGCGGCTTTTGCAGAGCGTTCGGCTGCGCGCAAGATAGTGCAGCAGTTTGCCGAGCAAGCTGGCTTAATTTATTTCGGGACAATCAACCCGCGAGACGATGATTACCACCCAATCCGCGGCTACACTATGTCGACGACTCATCGCGACCGGCACTATAGCGTGGGTAATATTCGCGGCTATAATGTCACACTCGTGTCGCGGCGAGATATGGTGCGGATTGCCAATAGCCCCAAGCCGTCACCGCAGCGATGGCTGATTGCCGCGGTAGATATGTACACACGCCGTGATGTACCGTATATGTTTATTGGCCGACAAGGCAAGATTGCCAGCTACCCGAGTTACAAATTGCAACCACTCCGGCTCGGGATGTTTGGGCCGCAACCAGAAGAATTTATGCAGAAATATACGGTGTATGGTGAGCTCGGGCGAGCAGTCGAGATAGAACGCTACCTCACACCTGATGTAGCATCGGTGATAGTATCGCATTTTGATGATCTCAGTATTGAGATCTCGAGCGGTGTCCTCTATATCTATGCCGCTATGGCAACGCCGACGATGGAACTGCTTGACCGGATGGTGTCTGATGGTCTCTGGCTAGCAGCGACATTCGACGTGTTTGCCGAGCAGCTTGCCGCTGCGCAAGCTGAGCGTCATACCACTATTCACCAGGGGTATCGCCATAGATAGTCTTGAGGACTGAAACCAAACCTGAGCGATAGTTTCTTATACCCCCTTCTCTCTTCTGCTTCCCTTAAAAACACAATAAGAGCTAATGCTGATCAAAACGCGGCTGTCTACACGAATGATTAAGAATTTACTAGGTTTAGTGGCGATCCTTTAGGAACGTCATCCAAATAAAATAGTGAGTAAAAACTAACGCAGAAAAACAGAGACTACAGGTAGTAACGTGTAAACAATCGACCATAGAACCGCATCGGTAGCTATACTAACTCTCGCAATTGATCGCTACAACAAAAACAGCATTCGTGAGTGAATGCTGTTTTTGATTGTTATTGCGATAAGACTAGCCTTTGCGCGGCTTGACCTCGTTCCGGCCGAGTGACTTCTTCGTCTCGGTGTAGGTAGCATGCCGGCGAGCGATCGGGTCATACTTGCGCAGAACAAGCTTATCTGGAGTGTTCATCGTGTTCTTACGTGTTACGTAGGTACGGTGTTTGGTGAGGTTGCTCACAAGAGCAATAATCTTTCGCTTGGTATTGTTCTTCTTTGCCATTTCTTTACTCGTTAGATTTTATAAAACATCTTGGTTGATTATAGCATAGCCCATGGTGTAATGCTAGTGGCGATGAGGATTTGCTATTCGGTAGCAGCATAGGCTGCCCAGTTAGCCTGCTCGTCAGCACTGAGCGCTTGGGCCTCGGCAACAACCGTAGCAAGCTGCGAACTGCTCACCGTGAAGGTCTCGCCACTGTCAATGTCATCACGCTGCCCCATCAAGGCTACCAAGCGATTCTCGGCATATGCAGCCTGCGCAGGGTTAAGCTGCTGGGCTTGGTGGTGGCTCTTGATGAAGCGCCGTGCCAAAAGCGACTGTGAGTCGCCATCTTGGGCAGTCAGTATGATTGGCTTTTGCTCTGATGTGGTAGCCTGGTTCTTCTTCTCAGAATGAGCTGGAGTGTGCTGCACTTGCGATTGACTCGAGGTAGTCGCTGGGCGGTTAGCTTGCTTCTTGTCTGTATTGCCGCGATTATCACGTTGCTGCTGCGGCTGTGGAGCGGTTTGCGCAGGGCGGTGCGGAGCTTCTTGTGGTTGCTGAGCTGGGATCATTGCCACAACATATGCGAGTGGCACTGTAATAAGCAGCAGGACAATTGCCGCAAGACCAGTTGCATATTGACGAAGTGCGCTCGATGGAGCAGGTGCGTGATGGCGAGTGAGTGTAACGAGCGCCCATAGTTTGCTCGTGAGCGCGAGGCTACCAGCGATAGGAAGATAGAGTGGCAGGAGCCATAGGTCGCGTGGGTGATGTTTAAGGTGTGGAATATTGCGCACCGCCTGCCACGCAAGCCAGCCAAGCACGAGCCCAAGGATCGTTACACTGCTCCATAGCGTTGCAGTAGTCGCTGTTTCAGTCAGAGTGCTGTATAGGTTGTTGACGAGCATGCTACTAAGCACGATCAGCGCCCCAAGATAGAGTAAGCTCGCAAAGCAAAAGCCAATGTGTGTAAGCCAGACAAGTGGCCCTGCTTGCCGGATACGCGCGTGCTGATGCCAGAGTTGCCAATAGGTGGCGCGACTCAGCTGGGTATAGCTGCTTGCAATCCGGTAGAGCTCTGCCGGGTGGTTGATCTGCGTGAGAGCACTGTGCTGGTAGGCTGCATGGTGTTGTGAAGGCAGAGACAGTGCGATACTTGATGGATGATGCGCGGCACATGGCTGCGCTACTACACTGCTCTGGGTAACGTGCTTAAGCAGCTCAAGCCGAATGGCAAAGGTGTCGCTCGTTATAGCATAAGCCTGGCCGTGGCGGCTCTGCATGGGCAAAATAACACGCTGCTGCATATCGAGGAGCCAACTGCCAATTCGCTGAGAGAGCGTCGCCCCACCAGTGTATTGTTGGCGGCCACTAACGAGCCCAATAGTTGACTCGGCAAAGGGTAAGAGGAGGTTAATTGTCGATGGTGTCCAGCGTGCACGCGGGGTTGTAACAAGCACAAGGCTCACACGCCGCACTTTTTCAATCAGTGAGGCAAGCTGCGCATCATAGCTCATCATCTCAGGCTGCTCGATCACTGTTGTTGCATATTCTTTGGCGATTGCTCGGAGAGATTGGTGAGCGTGTGAAGCGTCGTTAATCGAGACGAGTAGCTGCGTTGGCTTACTATGCTCTTTGATGCTCGCGAGGCAGCTCTCGAAGACTTCTGGATCTTCATCCTCAGCAACAACCAAGACTGCGTATTTTTTGCGGAGTGTTGCAGTGTAGGTTTTGTTCTTGCGAGCACTTACCACACGAAGCCACCAACTCAGGGCGATCATGAGGAATATCACTCCCCCGATCCACCACCGATACCTGTCGATTACTTCCATACACTGCATAAAACCAGCCATTGCCATAGACTCCTCTTTATTTAATGGTTATCCTTATTCTAACACGAAACTTTATCGTACAAACACTCTATCGACAAGAGATCGCTCAAACGATAGACAATATGTATTGTAGCCACGAATACCCCCATTTGTCAATGGATTCTAGGAGAATTATATATAGACGTATCATAACCTCCCCAATTGCGGCATTGAGTATGGCGCAAAAAGCTAAGTTATAGATGCTATATGAGATAGGCTGACCACTGGTAGAACTTCGCACGCCCTATAGACGAAGCAGCGAAGAGTAAGGGTGAGTGTGCTGGCAAAATGAGCGCATCAAGAACCAAGGCAGTAAGGCTTGCTGGTACGTACCTCGTATGGTAGAATACCAAGTAATGCCGCGATAGCTCAGTTGGTAGAGCGCATCCATGGTAAGGATGAGGTCTCGGGTTCAAGCCCCGATCGTGGCTCCATGGCTGAATTTGTTGATCGCCCCATTGTTGGGGTGATCTTTATTGTTAGTCTATGAGTGGGGATGTTTTTCGCTTGTTGAAATTATGCGACGAGAAGCGCCATTCCCTGCCACGCACTATCAGCAACGAGCTTAGACCGGCCGGCGGTGACGTGGTAGCCGGTATACGCGACCTTCTCCATCTGGTGCGCAATGACGACCGCGTGATTTGCCTGGTATCGTGTGCTCAGAATATTCAGTGAGACCATGGCATGTGCCATCGCTCATAGAATAATAGCTCTGACCTTCACTAAATAATTCGTTTGATAATTTGGTGGCGTCGGGCTGTTGACCAAGTGGATAGTCACAGCGGGTGATCACTCTCGTTGGTGTGTTCTTACTATCAGAGCGAGTTGTAATCACGCTGATAGCGGCTACCTCAAGTTCTTGCACGCCAGGTAAAATCGTGCCAGCATTATTGTGCGTGCCGTGCTGAACATATGCCATGGTATCGAGACCGCGCATACTACGGGCGTCGTATGCAACTGATAATCTTCTGGCTGTATACCCAATTTCATATCGGAGGCGCAATACTTCTTTGCTCGGCATAACTTCTCTAACTCGTTGTGAATCACCGGCTGACCCGCCAATCTCTACCTCATCACCAAGTTGTATAGTAAACGGCTCAAACTCCTCCGATAGAGCTTTGATATATTTTGTAATCCCATCACGTTTCGTTGTGTCTCCTTCTGATTTTTCGCGCAGGACCATTGAGGGAAAGAGCGGCATACGTGGGTACGCTTGGAGCTTGTGTTCGTAGATCGGATAGTCGTGATTTCGATAGAGTTCGGACGTACGTTGTGGTTCATCATCAGTAAATAATGCAGCGACCAGGACGTGGTTGAAGTGTTTTTCTTGAGTCATGGATGATAGTATAAAATAAAATATGTGATAATAACAGAGGAAAAGCTGCGGTTTGTATGTTTTCTAATGTAGTTATGATATTGGCCTGAATGGTATGTAAGTACAAAAAGCGAAAATTGCCGAATGAAGGAATTCGCACTTTGACATTGGCAAAAAATTTGCTATACTAATTCACAGTTAGTTCATTTTATTTGCCGGAGTCGTCTAGTGGCAATGACAGGAGACTGTAAATCTCCCGCTTTTTAGCTTCGTAGGTTCGAGTCCTACCTCCGGTACCATTTCTGCCGCTTTAGCTCAGCTGGTCAGAGCAACTGTTTTGTAAACAGTAGGTCTACGGTTCGAATCCGTAAAGCGGCTCCATACGTATATAGCGAAGACTTTCTTACGGAGGAGGTCTTTTTTGTTTTTTGCAATTACGTAATAGCTGTAATTGGTGAGAGCCTATTCCCCACTTTTGTATTGGCTATCGTAAGAATAATGTTGGAAGCGTGGTAATTGTGTGTATGTGTAGTGAGTATGTGATATATCAGGCTTACGCAGCGAGAAACCCTGCCCTGAGAATGTAAATAAGGCAGCACACATATTGCTGCCTTGTTGATTGTACTTAGCCCTTATTATACCCTTTTAACTACTTGATGCTACATCGTAATGCGGCGTGGTGCGCTGCGCTGGATGCGGTTGGCGGGCATTGGAGCTCGTGCTGGTGGATGAACAGCAGCGGACTGTCGACTGTATGCAGCATTTGGCTGCGGCTGCGGAGGTACTTGAGTATACGCTGGCACTGCTGGAGCGGGCAATGCAGCTGGTGAATGGTAATACGCCGGTGAAGGCTGTTGCTCTACCTGCTGAGACGGCACAGTAATGCGTTGCTGGGGGTGCTGGCGAGGTTCTGGTTGTGCTCGGTGGTGCTGCGGTGATTGCGCAGAGGTAGGCTGGGGCTGCATCTTGGCGCGGATGCGCTGAGCTTTTTTGTGGTCGCCAGCTCGTTCGTAGCCTTCGGCCAGGAGCTGATATGTTTGAGTGCCAGGCTCTAGCTTGGCAGCTCGCTCGAGTGATTCTAGCATTTTCTTACTATGGCCGAGCTTTTCCTGCACCTTGGCATAGGCAATATGCCGCGCAGCCAGCTTGTCCTCCATTGCCAGTGCTTGTTCAAAGGCGAGAGCAGCTTTGTCGTAGCGCTTGGTTTCATAATAGATGAGGCCAACGTTATGCAAGCTCGACGCGCTTGGCTCGAGGCTTTGAGCGATCTCAAAACACTCAATCGCATCATCGAAGGCCTTCTGCTTGGCGTATAAAATACCGAGGCGGTTATAGGCAGTTGCATTACGCTCGTCTACCCGCAGGATCGTGAGCAGTGCCTTCTCGGCGCGGAGATAACGACGATCGCGGAGTGATTCCTGAGCTACCTCCCACAGGCGATCAAGCTTGCCCGAGAGGCGCATTGGTAATTGTGAGGTGGTCTCGGCAACTGATTGCTGCTGCCACAAGGCAAAGGCACCAGCGCAGGCTACCAATAATAATCCATACATAGTTATAGTATACCACATGCCAGCAGCTGAATCCGCACGCTGGCATTAGCAGTAATGCGCTCGTGTGCGCGTGCGATATGTTCTGCCTGGGTAAGCAGCTGCTGTGATGGCTGCGTCCGGAGTGTATGCCATATAATGTGCAACACACACTCAAGCAAGAGCAAAGCACGAGCTCGATCGTGGCTATAGCGCTGCCCAATCACGATGCGTTGGCGGGTAGTACCAGTGATATATTGGCGCGCGTCGGTCATTGCCAGGGCAATGGTGCGGAATTCCTCGCTATTGGCAGCCAAGCGTGCGATCGTTGCAGGTTGCTGCTGCGCAATAAACTGCAGCTGGGCGCGGCGCGTCGGGTCAATAATGCCAAGTTGATCAAGCTGATTGGCTGTTTGAGCTCGCTGAGGTGGAATAATGTGGACGGTTTGGACGCGTGAGCGAATTGTTGCCAGCAAGCGTTGAGGCTGATGACTGGTGAGGATGAGATGAAGCGCGTGGGGCGGCTCTTCGAGGAGTTTAAGGAAGGCATTTTGGGCGGCAGGTGTCATCCGGTCGGCATCATCGATAATGACAAATTGCCGAGTCGTTGCCTTGCCCTGGGTAAGTGTGTGAAGCGAGCGGATGTCATCAACGCGAATCGTCCCGCGTTGCTGGTCATCATGGCCCTGGCTGGTATGAGGCCGGAGAATAAGTGCGGTGCGGCTCGCAACCTGCCGTGCCGCAGTCATAAGCCCAAGTCCAGGCGCGCCAACAAGAAGCAATGACTGTGGTGGCTGCTGCGCTAGCTGGGCAAGACGCTGCTCGGTGCGGGGGTTATAAACGAGCAATGGCATCGGCTCCCTCAGGAAAGAGTGCCATAAAGGCTGCTGGCGGTGGTGCAACAAATGTCTGGCGCAGGCCAGCACGAGTCGTGATTTCGAGCTGATAGGCGTGCAGAAGGAGACGCTCCCCTGCCGATCCATAGACGCGATCACCAACAATTGGAGTACCAATATAGGCCAGATGAACACGCAGCTGATGTGTTCGGCCAGTGCGGGGGCGCAGAGCGAGTAAGCTCATACTGGACTGCGAGGCGAGTACTTTATAGATTGTTTGGGCAGATTTGCCGCGTGGATCAGTTCGAAAGGTGCTTGGCGCAGCCGGCTTGCGCCCCAGCGGGACATCGATCTTGGCTTGCTGCTGACGAGGTTTCCCTGCCACAATCGCTAGATATGTCTTCTTGGCGTGGCGCTCGGCAAATTGCTTCTTAAGCCGCTGGAAGGCCTCAGGCGTAC
This sequence comes from uncultured Candidatus Saccharibacteria bacterium, assembly GCA_963514895.1. Classification (GTDB taxonomy): domain Bacteria; phylum Patescibacteriota; class Saccharimonadia; order Saccharimonadales; family Saccharimonadaceae; genus Saccharimonas. Next base: position 11,832 of record CAUPVK010000006.1, on the reverse strand, counting down.
GTGCACCAATCATCACTCCGCTGGTATCGCGGTCGAGTCGATGGACAATCCCTGGCCGATTTGTATCCAGTCCAACCGAAGTATAGCGCCGGAAGAAGTCTGCTACCGTAAACTCATCATTGAGTGCGCCCTTGCTGTGGGTCAGGACACCGGCTGGCTTATTGATAACAATTACATCATCATCAATGTAGAGGATGGGGAGGGTTTTGTCGCTATGGTTGGTTGCGTCAGGTAGGTTTATGGCGATACTATCGGTTTCTGCTACCAGTTGGCGTGGCTGACAAATAACTCTATCGTTGACAGCGACGTGGCCAGCTTTGATGTGTTTTTGCCAAGTAGAGCGACTGGTCTCGGGGTGGCGCGTTGCAAGCAGGCTATCAAGACGCTGGGTGGTGCGCTGCTGCTGAAAAAGATAGACATCCTTACCCTTGAATGGTAGGCCGTAGGTTGCAATGTCACTGAGTGGGTTGGGGAGAATTTCCCCTGTTGCATCACTTTTTGCGGTGTAGATCTGCTGCATGATGTAGGGTGCATGATCCTCCGCTGTGTTGTCGATGAGCAAAAAGTACTGCCGGCGGTCGAAGCGAAAACGCACCAGCTGGTTGATAGGCTGTGGGTGGATACTGGCGATTTGGTCGATGTGACGCGGGACATTATCGTCAGTTGCTTGACGAAACTGGCGTAAGATAGCAAGGAGGTCGCTTGATGTGATTTTCATACAACGACTCCATCTCGCGCTATACTCATGATGTACTCCGCAGGCCAACCGCCTTTTGTACGCGAAGGAGCGTGATGCTAGCGACCTCATTCATCGCTCGCTCAGAGCGCTCGAGAGTAGCAAGCAGTGTCTCGTCGGAAATGTCCGCGAGCCGCGCTTGAAAATCAGTGAGGAAGGTAGCCACCGCCTCAGCTACTGCACGCTTGAGTGGGCCATATTGGGTCTGCCCTACCCACTCGGCATTCACCTCGGCTTGCGGGCGATTGGTTAAGATTGCAAGCAGTTGAAGCAGATTCGTAATGCCTGGCTGGCGTTGCCAATCGAAGTTGATAACACCAAGCGAGTCTGTCGTGGCAGCCATGATCTTTTTGCGCGCTTGGGCGGGGGTATCAGCAAGGTTAATCTTGGATTTTTGGTCGTTTGAACTCTTACTCATCTTCTTTTCTGGGTTCGTCAGGCTGCGAATGCGTAGACCGGTGTCGCGCTGGATGAAGGCGGTTTGCTTGGCAGTTGGCTCTGGAACAGTGAAGAGCTCGCCAAACTTATGATTCATGCGCAGTGCAATATCACGGGTAATTTCCAGGTGCTGGAACTGATCTTCACCAACTGGCACCCACCGGGCGTTGTAAAGAAGGATATCAGCTGCCATCAGAACAGGGTAATTAAAGAGCCCAACGGTGACATTGTTGGTGTCAGCCGACTTTTCTTTAAACTGCGTCATGCGGCTCATCTCGCCAAAGCCAGTAAAGCAATCTAAAATCCATGTGAGCTCGCTGTGTGCCGGGATGAAACTCTGCCGGTAGAGAAACGTATGTTCGTCGGTGATGTCGAGCCCTGCTGCGATGAAGTACTTGAGGTTTGTCAGCGTATTCTCGTAGAGTGTCGTGTGGTCGATCGGTGTAGTAAAGCTGTGGAGGTCGGGCACAAACATATTGAGCTGGTAGTGCCCAGCGTAGTGCTGCTGTAGCTGTACCATTGGCACAAAGGCACCAAGATAATTGCCAAGCGTTGGCTCTTCATTGCTACGAATTCCGGTGAGGATAACTTCTTTGGACATATACGTAGTATAGCATTTTCGGTGGCGAGTTTGAATAAGCGGTCAGAACATGCAGTATATGAGGTACTATACGAAACGATATCATTGACATAGAGTAGCGTTTCTGGTTAGCTAGATAGTAAGGATTCGTTTCGGGCAATCGAGACGAGAGGAGTTAAGAAAGACGACGGGAGAACAACACAAACGACACTCATAATGTATTGTTTATTGATTTGCTAATGTCAAGAAAAGTCTGAGGAGTACTATGCTAAAAACCATTAAAACGAAGAAAAACAGCACTAAATATACCCTCGTTGCGCTGGTAGCGGGTTTTACGCTGCTGAGCGTGGGGCCGAGTTATATTCACGCACGATCTGCTCAGAACTCGAGCAATAGCAATCTATCTAACATTACTACCAACACCAACACCGACGGATTCCAGCAATCAAACCACTACAATACGCCAAAAGGCTTCATGAATGACATCCAGACGATCTTCAAAGGAACGGATGGCTACTACCACCTTTACTACTTGCTCAATAAAAACTACAAGTCGAGCAATGATGGCACTGAGTGGTACCATATTCGCACGAAGGATTGGGAGCACTTTGAAGATCTTGGTGTGGCGATTCCTAAGTTTGTTAACGGCTGGTCGGCGGTTGCCTCGGGCTCTGTGTATCAGAACAGCAATGGATTTTTCCGCGACTTGCCCAAAACAGCAATAATTGCCTACTTTACGAGCTATACCGAGACTGGCCAACACCAATATGCCGCATATTCACTCGATGATGGTCGCACCTACCACCCATACAACCATAGCCAGCCAGTCATGAAGGCGCAATCGAAGGAGCAGAACTTCCGCGACCCACACGTCTGGTACAATGAATCAACCAAGAAGCTGATGATGTATCTGGCTGAGGGCGATAAGGTTGGTATCTACTCGAGTAGTGACGGAAAAAAGTGGGAATACCAGGGTGCAACCGTGCTCAACGGTAGCACGCTTAATGGCAAAGATCTTGGCCTTATTGAGTGCCCTAACCTCAAGAGTTTTTATGATCCACAAACAAAGACCACCAAGCACGCGCTGCTCTTTGGGGCTAATGGCTATCAATATGGCTCGACGACTGGCAGCTACTACATGATTGGCCACCTCGAAGCCAATGGGAACTTTGTCGCCGAGCAGCAACCAGAGCGGCTTGATCACGGCACGGACTATTATGGTGCCAACTACTACCAAGAAAGCCCAACACACGTCAAAAGTATTAGCTGGATGGGCAACTGGGAGTACTCACAAGGGCAGATTCTGAAGGATGATGGCCAAGAAGCGAAACATATCGGCTCGATGAGCTCAACTCATTCCCTCTCGATGACCCCAAAGGATGGAAAGTATGTGGTGCGGTCGCGCTTGATCAATAACAACACACGTACCAGCGGCCTGCGCACCAAACAGTCGGCTCGCACGTCTAAAACAGCACCTGATGGCTATCACAAAGAATTGCTTAAGGTTAATCGCAAAGCCTCGCAAGAGATTAGCCTTCACTTTGCAAACAATACAGCCAATACGAAAGGCCACGTTCGAGTCTTCATCAATCAAAACGACAGTCGCGTGAGCGTTGATCTTAACACCGAGACTGGCACCTACGAGGTGAAACGGAATAGCTCGAAGATTACCGGCGAAGCGAAAAATAAGTACGAGAAGGCGTATGCAGTATATAATAATTGGCAAAATCGCCAGCGTTACTTCGTCTATCTCGTTGCCGATAAAGGGAGCCTTGAGATTGCTATGCCAGATGGGCAGATCTATTCGCTAATGAAGCTCTCGAGCGATCCAAACATGCAAGTTGTGGTGGAGTCAAGTACTGACAATAGCGTATCGGCGACGCTATGTGACTTCCAAAATAGAACACGGTAACATAGCACAAGAAGAATTCTTCTCTAACAGATAATAAAGCTCCCTTGTTGTAGAAGGGAGCTTTATTATATCAGGAAAGGTGTAGTAGTATGCAGCACTGTATCATGCTATATAGGAATAGCGAGCTTATTGTTCGAGGTGTTTGGCAATAAGTTTGGCATAGCGTTTGCGAATCTCGTGGCCAGTGATGGCTGTCTCAATCACCACATTGCGACGCTGGCGCTGGATTGTCTTGAAGTGCTTTGGTATCATCACTGCATCGAGTGTGCCATAGAGAATCGTTATCGGTAGCGGCGGTAGATTACAGGCATCGCTGAGCGAGGTTTGGAGTAAAATGCTATTGCGCGCCGTCTTGGCGTATGGCGAAAACCCTTCACGGCTGACATGAAAGTTCTTCTGTGTCCGTTTGTATTGATTGACTGCGCCAATGAGCTTTGGTGATGCGTTGATCGCCTTAAGAAATCCTTTGCCAATTGTCTTGAGTAATGCCTCGCGTAGTGGGCGCTTAGCAATATCGCTTGGTAGATAGATCGGTGGTGAGCACAGCACAAGCTGCTGCACGCGGCGAGGAAACAGCTTGGTGTATTCGATTGCGACTAGTGTACCAAGTGAGTGCCCACACAAGATCACCTGGCGCAGCGGCGCAGCATGACGAATCGTTTTGCGTAGAGCACGCGCATGATCGGTCAGGGTATAATCGGGCCAGGCAGGCTTGCGCGATTGACCAAAGCCCAGCAAATCAACTGCCAAGACTGGTTGGTCGCTAAGCTGATTCAGCACATCTTGCCAAATATTATGATTCACCCCAATGCCGTGAATAAGCACAATAACTGGTCGAGATATGTCGTGCCAATCGCCAAACACCTGGGCGTGCAGTGGATACGCCAGGCCAAATAGTTCGTGGAGTTTGTCGTACATACTAGTGTGATATTGTATCATTTTTTGCAGGATGGCCGCAAAAGAATGGTGACATTATGCATATAAGGGACCTGACCTGTAGTAACACCTAGTGTCTAGAAGCTACTCTATCTCACCACTCTTAGTAATATTTTACTATAGCAAATACCCTGCCATGTTGACAGGGTATGTTATGAAGCAGGCAAAATGCTTAACGCTTCGAGTATTGCTCGCGTTTGCGGGCACTGCGCAAGCCGTATTTTTTGCGCTCTTTTTCGCGTGGGTCGCGGCGCAAGAATTCGGCCTTCTTGAGTGTGCCGCGCAGGTCTGGTGCGCCAACGGTAATCGCTTTAGCGATCGCCATCTTGATAGCATCAACCTGACCGCTGAGGCCACCACCCTTCACCAGGACGGTCACATCAAACTCTTTTTGCTTACCAACCAAGGCCAGTGGGTCAGTCACTTCAGCTAGCAATGTCTTGTTACCTGATAGGTAGTCAAGCGCCGACTTGCCATTGATCGTTACATTTCCCTTACCTTTGACCAGTCGAGCGCGGGCAGTAGCGCTTTTGCGCCGGCCAAGACCATAGTCGTATGTTGCTTGTGCCATTTATTGTACCTCTACTTTCTCTGGTTGCTGTGCGGTGTGGGCGTGCTCTTCGCCAGCAAAGACGCGGAGACGAGCCAGGCGATCTGCTGCAAGCTTATTCTTGGGTAGCATACCCTTCACAGCAGCAGTGATGATACGCTCTGGTGCGTTTTCGCGCACTTCCTTGAGCTGAGCGTCTTTGATGCCGCCAGGGAAACCACTGTGGTGGTAGTAAATCTTGTCCGTCTCTTTCTTGCCAGTCACAACAGCCTTAGCTGCATTGATGACGACAACGTAATCGCCCCCATCAACGTGCGGCGTGTAAGTTGGCTTGTATTTGCCCACCAAGTACTGCGCGATGGTTGTTGCGGTGCGGCCAAGTGGTGCTTGGCTTGCGTCGATCAAAATCCAGCGCCGGCTAACATCGGCTGGCTTCTGCGAAAATGTTTTGTAAGCCATAACTACTTCGCCTCCTTTGTGGTTGCCTCGGGCTTAGGCATTGGCTTGAGCTCGTCAACAAACTCAATCACTGCCATCTGCGCACCATCGCCACGGCGCAGGCGTGTCCGATACACACGCACGTGGCCACTTGATCGATGGCTGAGTTGCGGGGCAATCTGGTCAACCAATTTGATTGCCGCAGCTTGTGTGCTGAGCCCAGCAATGACAGCGCGGCGATGAGCGAGGTCACCCTTCTTAGCTTTGGTAATGAGCTTTTCGATGTAGCGCACCAACTCTTTGGCCTTTGGTAGCGTTGTTTCGATGCGCTCCTCAACAACCAAGCTGGTTGCTAGGCCTTTGAGCAGGGCTCGACGTTGATCGCGTTCGCGGCCGAGCTTGCGCCCTTTGTATCCGTGTCGATGCATTTAGAGCTCCAATTCTGCTAGTTTATCTTTTACTTCGTCGAGGGCTTTGCTGCCAAAGCCTTTGAGCTCGCGCAGGTCCTGCTCCGTCAAAGTGACGAGGTCATGAACAGTGCGAATCTCATTGTTGATGAGCGCGTTTGCGGTGCGGGCGCTGAGGCCAAGGTCTTCGATCGAGGTGTTCAGCTCGTTGTCTTCCTCGGCAGTTTGAGTGCCAAGCGCTGGTGCCGATACAACAGTTGTACTACCAGCAAGAGCAGTATATTGATTGACCAAAATTGCCGCAGCTTGCTCGAAGGCATCGCGTGGTGTCAAGCTACCATCAGTCTCGACGGTCATCTCAAGCCGCTCCAGATTGGTTTCTTGACCAACACGAGTTGGATCTACCTTGAAGCGCACACGCGTCACGGGGCTAAATTGCGCGTCCATGGCGATCATGTCGCTGTGTAGCCGGTTAGCACTCGACTCTTCGATCGGGTAGTACCCCCGACCAGCCTCGGCCACCAGATCAATAACGACATTAGCCTGTGGGTCGTCAATTGTGCAGATAACGTGCTCAGGGTTGACAACCTCAACCTCAGCATTGGCTGCAATATCCCCAGCGATTACTGCACCAGCGCCTTGCTTCTCAAGCCGCAGCTCGACTGGCTCATCGCTGTGCACAACCAAGTCAACGCCCTTGAGATTAAGCATGATGTCAACAACATCTTCTTTGACACCAGGCACGGTGGTAAACTCATGTGTCGCACCCTGCATTCGGAAAGCCGTAAAGGCTCCGCCGCGGATACTGCTCAGCAGCACCCGGCGCAAGCTGTTGCCCAGCGTGTTGCCGTAGCTGGCGTGCAGTGGCTCAATGACAAACGTGCTGCTGTGCGGCCCATTGTCATCGATGCGTGCCAACGCTGGATCGTGAATTAATTTAGACATGTACAAAATTCTCCTTACCCTTGTTAGCGTGAGTAGTACTCAACAATCAGTTGCTCGTTGATACCAGCCTCAGCTTCTTCGCGCTTTGGCTCGCCCGATACTTCGATCTTGAGTTTTTTGATATCGCTCTTGAGCCAACTCAGAGGTGGTTGGGAGGTGTTGCCGTAGATGTCGTCAATTGCAGTAAAGTAGCCAGACTTTGCACTCTTTGGCCGAACGGTAATGACATCCCCTGCCTTGAGGCGGATTGATGGAATATCGACGCGGCGACCATTAAGCTCAAAGTGACCGTGGCTCACCAGCTGGCGGGCCTGGCGACGGCTCGTTGCAAAGCCAGCACGATACACAGCGTTGTCGAGCCGGAGCTCGAGAAAACGGAGCAGGTTTTCACCGCTTAGGCCTGGTTTGCGAGTTGCTTCGTTCATAAGCTTAGCAAACTGCTTCTCTAGTAGGCCATACATGCGGCGCACTTTCTGCTTTTCACGTAGCTGGGTTGCGTACATGCTTGGCTTGCTCTGACGGCCATGAGCGTGCTCGCCCGGAATACCGCTTTTGCGTGCCAAAATCTTGTGTGCCTTAGGGTGAAGCGCCACGCCTTCGCGGCGGCTCTGCTTCACGATTGGGCTTCTATCTCGTGCCATTTACGCCCTCCTTGCCTTTCGTGGGCGAACGCCACCGTGTGGCACACCCGTTACATCTTTGATGCTATTGACGGCAATGTCGAAGCCGGCCATTGCGCGGATTGCCGCATCACGGCCAAGCCCAACACCCTTGACAAATACGTCAACAGTGCGGATGCCGTAGCTACTCTTGGCAGCTTCTGCGGCTTTTTCTGCAGCAATCTGTGCTGCGTAGGCTGTGCCCTTCTTACTCCCACGGAAGCCACATGCACCAGCGCTGGCAGCGGTCAAGACGTTACCCTTGCTATCTGCAAATGTGACAATAGTGTTGTTAAAGGTTGCCTGTACATGCAGCTGACCAGATGGGACTGATCGGCGCTGCTTTTTCTTGGTAGATTTTGCTTGTGCCATATCTCGTCCTTTCTCCTACGTCTTACTTGCTGCCTTTGGCTGTGCTCCGCCGACGGCGATCGCCTTACCCTTGCGAGTTCGTGCGTTCGTTCGAGTGCGCTGACCGCGTGTTGGCAAGCCATTTTTGTGCCTGAGACCGCGGTATGCACCAATGTCTTTGAGGCGTTTGATATTGTTGGTCACCAGGCGTTGCAGATCGCCTTCAGTGACATAATCTTTGTCGATAATGTCGCGAAGTTTCTGCTCCTCAGCCTCGGTGAGATCTTTCACCCGAGTGGTCGGCTCAATCTTTGCCGCCGCAAGGATGTCTCGAGCAAGCGTGCGCCCAATACCATGGATGTAGGTAAGAGCAATGTGCACTTGCTTGTCTGATGGGATAACTACCCCAGCAATTCGAGCCATGCTTAACCCTGCCTTTGCTTATTCTTAGGTTTTTTCTTGTTGATGACACGGAGTCGGCCTTTGCGCCGGACCAGCTGATCATCGGGGCTGATCTTTTTGACACTCGCACGAACTTTCATGAGCGTACAAATCTCCCTACAGGAAAAACCTGCCGTTACTGAGAACAGCGGTGATATCAGGCCGCCGCTCTACGTTATTAAACGCGTGCGCGGAAGACGATTCTACCCTTCGTGAGATCGTATGGGGTTAACTCGACTTCCACGGTATCGCCTGGGACCAAACGGATGTGATGCTTGCGCATCTTGCCGCTGATATGAGCGATAATGCTTAGGCCGTTCTCTAATTCTACCTTAAATTGCGTATTAGGCAGTGCTTCCACTACCTTGCCGCGCAATTTGATAACTTCTTTCGAACTTGCCATAGATATACAGCTTTGTATTATACGCTATTTCTCTGTAGGAGTAAAGAGAAGTAGCCAGCTTTTTGCATCATTTATTGTGAGATTATGGGCTGCACTATTCTTATATCAGAATGGAGCCGTAAGAGAGGTAGCTTTTGCCATAAGCGACTTCTAAACGTAGCATCCCTCTAGGCTTTTAATGACGTATAGGCTTAAAAGCTGCTTACTGTCGTTCCATAGCCGCTATTCCACCACGGTTCTGTATTCCCTCTTTCTATATCCGAATTGCAATAATGAGGCGCTATGCCACTCATAACGCACGTTCTAAAGGCTCATGAACGAATTATTATAGAATACCATATCAAAAAATACCGCCTCAGACAGAGGCGGCGGTATTTTTGTGAGTTATACTAGTGGTAGCCTTATGCCTTTGCGGTAGTACGCCGCCGACCGAGCAAGCCGCGCTTCTTTGGCTTAGTATCAAGGTCATCGACCGAGAAGTCGTCATATGTTACCATCAGCGCTCGTGAGTTAATCTGACGGAGTGTCTCAAGGCCAACCGTCACGACAATAAGCAAGCTCGTACCGCCGATTGCCATGTTATTAGCATTGATGCCAAGCTGCGCAAAGACGTAGTCGATCGCAAACGGAATGATGGCGATGATCCCCAGGGCAAGCGACCCAAACAGGTTAAGCCGATTGACGGTGCGTGACAGATATTTTTCAGTGGTTGGGCCAGGGCGAATCCCTTCAATGAAGCCGCCTTGGTTTTCAAGACTCTCCGTAATCTCACTCGCATTAAAGACGATACCAGTATAGAAGTAGGTAAAGGCAATGACGAGTAAGAAGTAGATCGATGGGTAAATAAGCACTGTCAAGCCACCGGTGGCGTATGTTTGAGCGGTGGGTGCCTGGAACCACTGGATAAGGTTATTTGCTAATTGCTGATTTGCACCAGGTGTCGCATGCAGTAGCTGCCCCACAAAAGCTGGCAAGCTGAGGAATGCCACTGCAAAAATAACTGGTACCACACCCGCAGCGATGAGCTTGATAGGCAAGATACTCTTAATGCCACCATACGAGCTATTGCCGCCAACCCGCTTGGCATAATTGATCGTGACAATGCGCTGTGCTTCGTTAATCTTAACGAGGAGATAAAGTAGGATGAGGCCGATTGTCCCGAGGATAACTACTGTCCAGAAGGTTGTCGGGTTAACGGGTAGTGAGAACCAGCCAAAGACGCTGAGCGAACCATTCTGAGTATTAAAGAGTGATGAGTAGATCGACCCAAAGGTGGTTGGCAGCTGGCTAATCACACTAGCGAAGATGAGTAGGCTAATACCATTACCAACGCCCTGCTCTGTCATCAGCTCGCCAAGCCACATCAAGAGTAGCGACCCAGCAGTCAGTGCCGTTACGGCAACAATCCACTCATGGAGCGAACCAGCTACTGTACCGGTTGTGCTCCCAGCCAAGACTGATTGGCGCAAAAAGTAGATGATACCGATCGATTGAGCAATCGCCAGCGGCACACTAGCGATACGCGTCCACTGGTTGATCTTGCGTCGGCCCGACTCACCATCTTTGTGCATCTCCTCAAGGCTTGGGATGGCTTTGGTAAGGAGTTGGGTAATAATGCTGGCGTTAATAAACGGCCCAAGGCCGATCAAAACGATAGACAACTGCGCCAACGCTCCACCGGTCAGGATGTTTAAGAAGCCGCCAAAGTCGCTTGCCGATACCACATTTTGGATAATGTCTTTGAGTCGGCTTGGCTCAGCCAACGGCACTGGCACGTGCGCCAAGAAACGATAGGCGACGATGAGCCCAAGCACAATACCAAGGCGCTTTTGCATGTCTTTATTTTTGAGCGATCGAAGAATAATCTTCCAGTTCATATATTGTCCCTTTTGCCACTAACTACTAAACGCTATATCTAGTACAGTATACACGAATTGCCTCAGAAGCGAAAGGGTCAGTTGTCAATCCGGCTTTAAGCTCAAAATATGCGAGAGATTCGTGCTTTTGTAGCTGATGTTCGGATACAGACTAACGGCAGCTCATAATAAATAGCGCACGATGTATATTCTCATGATATAATGCTAGGTGTAATATTAATTTACTCTGATAATTTAGCTTGTTTCGATCTTGCTAAAGTTACAGAGTTGCACATAAAAGGAGGAGCAATGGCTCAAAACAACCAAGGGCTCAAGATTCGGATTCGCCTCAAGGCATACGACCACAAGGTGATCGACCAATCAGCCAAGCAAATCATCGATACTGCTCTGCGCACTGGCGCAAACGTCGCAGGTCCTGTGCCACTACCAACGCGGCGCAGCAGCTACACAGTAGTAAAAAGCCCGCACGTATACAAGACTGGCGGTGAGACATTCGAGATGCGCGTCCACAAGCGCTTGATTGACATCACCAATGCTACACCCAAGACAATCGACAACCTCCACAACCTCAGCTTGCCAGCTGGCGTGGATGTCGAGATCCGGATGTAACATTTGCTATAAGTGATTGAAAAAAGAGTGATAACAACTATCACTCTTTTTGATTTTTATTTATCCTTTATTTACGCTACCTGCTCAAACTCCTCTGCTGATAGCCTGCCTGGGATATCATCAAGCGTAATTAATGCTGACTCCATAGCTCTCATATCGTCTGAGTGAGCTATCTTTGACGATGTCATGAATGTAAAAACAAAAATACCTCCCCTGCGGAAGGTATTTTGTGAGTTTGCGAGTACTGTGCAAACTACTTGACGATGTTGGTCACAACACCGGCACCGACTGTGCGGCCACCTTCGCGGATAGCGAAGTCTTGACCCTTGTCCATAGCGATTGGGGCGTTCAAGGTCACCTTGAAGGTTACTTGGTCGCCTGGCATCACCATTTCCTTGTCGGCAGGGAGCTCAATCTCACCAGTCACGTCCGTTGTGCGGAAGTAGAACTGTGGCTTGTAGCCCTTGCTAAATGGTGTGTGGCGGCCACCCTCTTCCTTCTTGAGGATGTAGACTTCCGCCTCAAACTCGGTGTGTGGGGTGAGTGTGCC
>CAUPVK010000005.1:0-62534 GCA_963514895.1 uncultured Candidatus Saccharibacteria bacterium | reverse complement strand
AGGTTTACCTATAGTAAAAAATGACTCAAAGAAAATTCTGATAATCTGTCGGTATTAAGTAATTTTATACATATCTTCCCGATCGCAAACAAACACATGCTCCTTACTCTACCATCTTACTCATCACAGCTAGGAGTCGTTGAGCGCTTTATGAAAGTCACTGGGCGCGAAGAGTATCCTGAGGGTGCACATTTCCAATTTATAGATCAAAGTACCCTTATGCAGGTAATGATGTATGAACAATTTCTGCGATCAGAAGGTAAAGAGCTTGAAAATATCATTGCTTGGTACTTTAACGATTACCTAAAAGATACCTTTAGTGCTGATGGCTTTAGCGACACCCCTGACGCCTTCATTCTCCTATACTTTGCCATCAGCTGCTCCGAGTCTTGCATAGTAATTGCTCCCGTGAGTGCAGTCTGAAGAGCGCGCATTGCTGAGGAGGTATCGTTCTCTTTTCGAATTTTTTGTATCTGCTCCTCTAGCTCCTTTCGTGACTGAGCCATATAGCGCATGTCGTTACCGCGAAGATGGAATTCGATTGCTCTTTGATTGCCATTGCGTATATTCTGAACTAACTTCGACTCAGCAAGATCGGTGATATTGCGGCGGCCAACAGCAATAGCAGATTCCGCCCTATGCCTGAAGTTATCGTCTTCGTCTCTCCATCGATAGTAGGTACTGCTACCAATACCCACCTTGCTACAGGCGTCCATGACGATACCGTGTTTCTCTAGCTCGGACAGCAAGCTAGCTACCAACCTATCCGTCTTTCTTGTCATTGCTGCCCTCTCTAGGGGGTATGAGCTGTCGTTTTAACCCCGTCTCCTTCTCCCATCTACTGATAGAGACCTCGGCATAGACGGGAGATTTCTCCATAATATAGCAACGCCGCTTCAGTTTTGCTGCTGCAATAAGCGTTGATCCGCTGCCGCAGAAAGGCTCAACCACTAAATCGCCCCGTTTTGTGAGAACTTTCATATAGGGTATGAGAATTTCTAAAGGTTTTACCCCGAAGATGACGCCTTGTCCTGAGCTTTTCTTGTCGTTAGCATCAAATTCAATAAAGTCAGTAGGGAGCGGCGGCTTGTTCTTGTCATACTCCTCCCATTCAGGCTTGCCCGATATGGCGTATAGTGCTGTTTCATACGTTTCTTACGGAGGGTCTTCTTCCTCGTCGGTATTGTATGCTACTTCACCAGATCCTCCAACCATAGCGATGTCATGTTTGGAAAAGAATTTATGCTGCGAAGCAAAGCCTTGATGACGGCCCGGAATGTCCCATACGATCATATTTCTGACTTTCCAATATTTTTCCATCTCACTCCAGATAATGCGTAGATTCTTCCAGTTCTCATAGCAGATAATCGAAAAATCAGGTTTGGCATGGTCTGCAATATTTTTCATCCACAACTCAGTAAAATTGTTAGGCAGCGACTCGGTTTCTAGGTAGCGACGATTGCGCCGCGACCCCAGATCTGTCACCGGCTTACCGCCACGAATTGCGCCGGAATAATCAAGGATATATGGCGGGTCGGTTAGGCACATATCGGCCTTTTCTCCTGACATATAAGCAACGAGAAGTCACTTGCGTTAGTGCTGTCGCCGCACATAAGTCGAGAGTCGCCGAGCTGGTATATATGACCTTTCTCTACGGTGACATTACCAATGCCAACCTTGCGCAATTCCTGCTGCAAGTTAAAGGTATCTGTCTCCTCCGAGTCGCCATAGTCGTCGAATATAATGTCTAGCTCTTTATCGGTGAACCCAATATCGACGAGCAGCTCTTCATCGAATTCCTTCAATAGATCGAGATCCCAGTCGCCACCTGTGTGATTGAGGCGGATATTAAGATCTTTCTCCTTATCTTCTTGTGAGGTTAACAAAAACTGCCTCCACATGCGCATAACCCATTTCCTGCAGAACTTTGAGTCTCATGTTTCCGCCAACGACAATATTTTTGCGTGACGGATGGGGGGTTGACTATGAGTGGATCCACGAGACCAAACTTGGCTATACTTTCCTTTAGTTTTTGCAGTTGCTCCTTAGCCCATCGCCGTGGATTATATTCGCTAAATCGTAGCTCATTTACGGCTACCTGAGTAATCTGCAGTTTGCTATTGTTTCCCATAACACCTCCGAATAAGTTTCGGAACTTCTTCCTTGAGTATTATAGTATCGAATTCGTCACTAATCGCCTCAGCGATATCTTGGTTCTCCTTGCCGGCCTCATGAAGTGCGAGTGCCCTATATTGTATCTCATCTTGAGTTGAGGCCCGGACATCAACCTTGTAGCCTAGTTGTCGGTATTTTTTGATAATGTCACCGTAGGCTTTTCTGACATCCTCCAGCGTACTCTCTGGGTAGATTGGAATGGTGTACATCATTCGCTGGGTTATTTTATCGTACGACTCATGAACCGGTTGATTCATTTCTACAATGACGACACCATCTGGGCTGCAGTTAAACTGAATCGGCAATATCACTTCCTCCCAGTAGGGAGATAATTTGAACAGTCGGCGAGCCTCTTGTATGCAAGCGCCCCGGTGTTCGGGATGATGATAGGCTCGTGCCCATATGTCAATAAACTTAGGGTCATTTCTGAGTCTGGCTAGCATTTTTTGTACAGTGACTTCTTTTTTGGGCATACTAAAATAATACCGTAAATGTCCCATTTATCCCATTTTGATCTGATGTGTTGTGGGATGACCCGCTTGCTACAAGATGCTTGGTAGCAAGCGACTTCACCTAAGCTGCAGCCGCTTTAAGGTTCCAGACCTTCACGCTCAGCCATATAGCATTTTTCGTCTGCTGAGGCAGGCTTTTTTATTACCGTTACAACCATCTGAGAGCATAAGAAAATTACAAGCTCTCTTGTGTGGTATACTCACGCCACCTATTACACACTAGTGAAGACCCCCTTTGCAATTTATCAAAAATTAGTAAGAAAAACTCACTACCTAGAAAAGATAGTTTTATGATTCAAACTAATGCAGCTTAGTCCTGTTCATCAGCGCGGTGTTCACGCGGCACTGTTGCCTCAAAAGTATTGACGATTTGCAAGGCTTTCGTATAATCCCGTAGCTCATCATCTGTCATCTGGCTAATCTCAGAAGCCGTTACCGTATAGGGATCTCTCCGTCGAAATGGTGTCTCAGGATAATCAAAATCCGTTTTACTTACTATATACTCGATCGCCTCCAGGCGCGTCATTGGTGTAGGTGTTGACTGCTGATCATAGGCGTCAGCAATCGAAGGGGGGTAGTTTCATAGTGTGTTGTCATATGTGTATGAAACCACACCACTTGTTATAAAGCAATAGCAAGAGTGTAAACATCAAGACTACTGTACCTTAACGCCGTCGGCGCGAACGCACCACAGCGTGCCCTTTACCAAAGTAGGTGCGGCCAAGCCACTTATGCCCTTCGATAATCGCAAGTGGGACGAAGAACGCCACAATCCAGACGAAGACGCCATCGCTCCACGAGATAGGCGCCACATGGAGCCACTGCTCGAGCGGCCCAAACAGCGCGACCAGCTGGAGCACAATCGATACTGCCAAGCCACTATAGAATGCTGTGCTCCACCGCCGAGCGCGCTGCCAGACGGGCTCGTAGTCGCTGCGGGCAGCGAGAGCGCTGGCCCACTGCATCACCACCAGCGCACAAAAGGCAATAGTGCGCGCATATCCTTCGCCGTGCGAGTGATAATACATGCTGTAGAGCCCCAATGTAATAACCGCTATCACCACCGCGACGAGTCCAACCCGACTCAGCATAAAGCGACTGAGCAGTGGTGCTTTGGGGTGGTATGGCGATCGACGCATTGCTTGAGGTGAGCCTGGCTCAACACCCAATGGAATAACCATCGTTGTATCCGTCACCAAATTGACCCACAAGATCTGCACCGGCAAAAGCGGGATGGGCAAGCCCACCAATAGTGAGCCGATCGACACTAATACCTCACCAAGGTTCGTTGCAAGCAAATACACCACCATACGCTTGATGTTGGCGTAGATCGTCCGCCCCTCATGCACAGCGCTGATGATGGAGCGGAAGTTGTTATCAAGCAGGATAATATCACCAGCATCGCGCGCTATCTGTGCCCCCGAGCCCATCGCGATACCGACATTGGCGTTGGTAAGGGCGGGGATATCATTGACACCATCGCCCGTCATGGCAGTGATGTCTGTTGCATTGAGCGCTGTGAGGATACGATGCTTGTGCTCTGGTATGACCCGTGAGAAGACGCGTACCCGGGCCACCACTGTAGCCAACTCACCGTCGCTCAAGTGGTCAAGCCGTCGGCAATCATACACCTCATCGCGCCCCCGCACGAGGCCGAGTTGCCGCCCAATCTGATACGCCGTCTCGAAATGATCACCAGTAATCATCCGCACCGTGATACCCGCTTGGCGTGCCCGAGCAATCGACGGCCGAGCCTCTGGCCGCACACTGTCTGCCACACCAACCAGCCCCACAAACTGCAACCCCTGGCGCGCTGGCAGTTGCTCCAGCGAATCAATTGGCGTGCGAAGCGCCGTATACGCCAAGGCAATTACTCTATACCCCTGCCCCGTGAGCTGCTGCAGCGCCTGAAGCATCGCGCGCTTATCTGTACTAGAAAGCCGCGCATGGCGAATAATCGCCTCTGGTGCACCCTTTACACACAGGCGATATTGCCCAGTGCCAACCGCCTGGAGTGTGCCACTCATCGCTAGCTTATGCTCAAAAGGAAAGAGCGTCAAACCTGTTCGGCGCTGCGGCCGCGAGACGCGCTGCTCGTTGCAATAAGCGACAAAGGCTCGATCAAGCGGATCATACATCTTGCTTCGGCTATTCGGCAAGGTGCTGCCAGCCAGTGTCTGGAGTAGTGGCTCAGTACGGTTACCCGGTGCCCAGACGGCCTGGACAGTGAGTTTGTTGCGCGTGAGAGTACCCGTCTTGTCTGTAGCGATTGTCGTCACGACGCCAATTGTCTCAATTGCTGCCATCGTCCGCACTAGCGCCTTGCGCCGCGCCATCCGCTGCATACCAATAGCCAAAATCACCGATATTGCCACTGGCAACCCCTCTGGCACCGCACTAACGGCAAGCGCTATCACAAACTGCAGCGCCGCCGTAAGCTCCATACCACGCCACAGTGCCAGCCCCAGCGCCACCACTGATGCCACCAACACAACGACGATGATTTGACTTACCAGCTTATTGATCGTGCGCTCCACTGGGCTCGCCTCACGTGGGTGACTCGAGAGCGCCGCTAGCTTGCCATACTCAGTTGCATTTCCGGTTGCCGTCACAATAGCAAGCGCACTGCCACCAATCACAAATGACCCCTGATACAAACAATTCCGCCGCTCATAGAGCGCCGTTGCCATAGGGAGAACCGCACTATTCTTCTCGATCGGGAGCGACTCACCCGTCAGCTGTGATTCGTCCACCCGGAGCGAGCGCGCCTCAAGCACCCGCGCATCAGCCGGAATCTTATCGCCCTCTTCCACAATGATCACATCACCTGGCACCAGCTGCTCCGCATCAAGTGATTGCTCCCCTTCGCGCCGACGGACGCGTACCTGCAAGGGAGCGTGCTTTTGCAGTGAGCGGATGATGCGCTCGGTAGAGAGCTGCTGCGTGTAATCGATTAGTGCACTCACCAGAATAATCGCCAAAATAATCAGTCCGTCCACCACCGCCTGGTGGAAGAAACTAATCGCCGCTGCCGCAAACAGCACCAGCATAAACACTGAGCAAAATGGCTTGATGAGCCGCCGCCACAGTGGTTCGTGCACAACGCGGATAATATTAGGGCCGTAGTGTTCCAGCCGCTCAGCCACAGCAGCGTCATCGAGGCCACGGACGCCAGACGATAGGTCAGCCATCGTCTGCTGGGGGGTCTTGGCATGGTATGTCATAATAGATCTATTATAGCACACCAAGCATAAGCGTTCTGGACAAATCACCGTACATCGGCGTATACTAGAGCCATGATAAAAGCTCCACACACCACTGTAACCAAAACTAGGGCAGCAGCCAAAAAATCATCGAAGCGCACCAGCACATCAGCCACTCACCTCTCGTCACGTCAAACCAAGCAACCCAAGACGGTCGACTACTACCCCAACCGCATGACTATTGCTGTCTCAGTGCTAGCTGGCACAGGACTTGTCTTGCTGTGTTTGATGGTGCGGATGACAGTGATTGTAGAGTAAGCACACTAAACTAACCAGGCCACCCGTAGTGATATTTCATTTTCAATGAAAAATACCACACTTTTTACAGACAAGAGTTGATAACCCGGCCGATTAATAATTAAAGCACTCTCGGTTATGGCACAGTGTGTTATAGTATGCTATAGTGTGTCATTATGACACATCGTTTTTCTATTTTTCAGGGGCGGCGGCCTGTGCTTTTTGTTGCACTTGGTGTGAGTATTACCCTGCTTGTAGGGAGTATTATTGCTCTCTATTTAGTATCGCAGCCAAGTGCTCAGTCACCCAGTGGCCGCAAAAAAACAATCGACCTTCTTACCAAGACAAATACCCAAACGCAGCAGCGTCGCATCACCTCACAGTTGGGTTTTAGTCTAGAGTACGACCCAGGAGTTATGACAGCAGAGGGGATTGTCCAAAATCCCAACAGTGAGCCAGGAACATTTCAGGGGCAAACATATAATGGCGATCAACTCCAAGAGACACGCAACTACGGCATCATTACCCTACATCTCACTAACAAGACATCTAGTGCACCACAGCCAGCCGCTGCGCAGCAGTCACAACTTACTATTACCGCTAACCGTAACAAAAATTACTTCGGTAGCAAAGACAGCATCCCTGAGTACAAGGGGAAGTCTAACCTTGACATCATTACCCAAGAGAAACGCAAAAGCCTTGCTCATGCTGGACATGATGATGAGATCAACGAACGCGCTATTACTATCGCAGGCAAAAAATATCGTGAGCTTCACGTCAAACATCGCCTCAAAGCTCTTAATGGTCAGCTCACTATCTGGCGACAATCCTACTACTACCTAACCGTCCAGCACGACCGACCATACTGGCTTGCCGTAACCAACCTACCTGCCAATAACCGCGATGCGCTCACTACCTGGCAAAATGTAATCTCTCGCGTCTCCTACACGCAGCCACAGGACGGTGCGCTATCTTCTAGCCAGCCCGTGATCGCACGCCTAGCTGCAACCAATACACCAACCGACACAGCTAACATCCACGGCACAGTCGGCGACGACATTATGCTCAGAGTGGTAGCAAAAAATCAGTTAGCAACAGTTAGAGTTGGTGCAATGCGCTGTGCTCGCCTCACCTTTCGTGTCCAGAGTAATACGCTCACACTAGCAAAGGCTTGTAATGGTGGCATTGGGAGTGGGTCGATTGTGTCATCGGATGGCGTTGTTGTCACTAATGGTCACGTTGTCGAAACAACCGATACTGATCTCCTTGCCAACGCCTTCCCAACCTCCCAACAAGAGTGGGATAACTATGTCCAATTTGTCACTGGAGCGGGTTATGCAACTGAGACGCAGATACGCGAGCTTATCAGCCAAGTCGAAAACGATGATATGGCTGCCGCCCAAAAGCTTATAGCCTATCTGCAGCTTGTGCCAAAATCTAACATTACAGTAAGTAACAGTCGCACCGACTACGTTATCCAGACGTCTGATGATCCAATCCGCCTTACAGAAGAAAATACCTGGCAAAAATCTGCCACCAACAAAACTGCGACACTCATTGACAAAGAAGTTGATACAGGTGACGTCGATCTCTCGTCTCGATATACCGACGTTGCACTCCTCAAGATGAGTGGTACATTCCCAACGATCCAGCAGCTGTCGTCGCTCAGCTCAGTCCAAAACGGCGACCGCATTACTGCAGTAGGGTATCCAGCGCTTGTTGATGGTGGCATTAGCACTAAGCAGTCTCGCACCATACCCACCGTTTCTACTGGTACGACAAGCAGGACACTGCGTGATGGCGGCGGGCACTCGCTTATTTTGACTACTACCGAGATCTCTTCTGGCAGTAGTGGCGGCCCTGCTTTTAATGCGAAGGGTGAGCAAGTTGGTATCACAACATATGCGCGAGAATCATGCACGAAAGAAGAATCGTGCTTTGGTAGCGGTATTGCCCGAGATGCACAAGACGCACAAACTATGGCAACCAAGCAGCGTGTCTCCATTGCCACTAATGGTGAACTCACCAAACTATGGCAGACGGGTATCGATGAATTTGTTGCTGGGCGCTACAGCACTGCAGCACGGTCATTTAGTAGCCTCAATAGCAAATACCCAGGTAATTATCTTGTAACAAAATTCCTATCAACCGCTCAGAATCAACCACGAGATGAAACCGACCAGACTACAACACCTAGCCCAGATGCTCGCAATACAGACCCAAGTACAAACCCTGATACTAGCATCAATTACTCCTACACTCCGCTCACATCAAGCGAACACAGCACAATTGTCATACTTATCATCTGCTTCATGGTGATTGTCGTGATTGCGATTGCAATAATTGGCTTCGCTATCTGGGCTGGCACCCGCAAGAAGAACTCTACTCAGCCGCGTTATCCCTACCCATTAGGGCCAACAGCGCAGCCTGGGCAACCACCCGTTGGCTACACAAGTCAGCCACAACCACCCGTCCAGCAACCATATTATCCGCCCCAGTCTCAACCTCAGCCATATCCACCAGCTCAGCAAGTTACACCAGCGCAGGCGCCTATGGTGCAGCCAGCAACACAGTCTTCATCACCAACTGATCCACTACCGCCACAGCAGCCGCAGGCTACTCAACCCTCAGCACCGACTGAGTCATCTACTCCCGCTCCATTCGAGTAATGATAGCGTCGGCCACCAGCAAATTATGGTATACTAAAGACCATGAGAGTACGAATAGAGATAGATACAAAGACCTTTGTGCGGTTTTGGCTGGTGGTGATTGGTTTTGCCTTTGCAATCCTCGCGATTTATCTGGCGCAGACTGCCTTGATTATGATTGGCACGGCGGGGTTCCTCGCGCTGGCACTCAATGGGCCGGTCAATGCCATCGTCGAGCGCTTGCCAAATCGCAGCCGCACACTCAGCACCGCACTTGCCTTCATTAGCATTGTGGCGCTACTTGGAGTGGTTCTTGTGCTCGTGGTACCACCTATCGTCCAGCAGACAAGCAAGTTTGTCGACGCCCTGCCGGGGATGGTCCATACAGCGGGCGAGCAGTGGCATAGCTTTGGTGCTTTTGCCGAGCAGTATCATATCCAAGCGCAGGTGGATCAAGTAGTGGAGAGTGCTCGCAGCAGTGTCGAGTCCTGGACGCGTGGCCTTAGTGGCAACCTCCTTGCCGGCATTAGCTCCGTCTTCTCTGCAGTCGGCTCAGGGTTCTTGGTGCTCGTCCTCACCTTCTTGATGCTGACGGAAGGGCCAGCCTGGGCAGAGCGCTTTTGGGGGCTCTACCGCGACCAATCTACGATGGAACGCCACAAGAAGGTCGCCCATCGCATGCATGCTGTGGTAGCAGGCTATGTGACGGGGCAGCTTACGATCTCGGGCATTGGCGCACTGTTTGCTGGGGCGGCGGTCTTTGTGCTGAGCCTCTTTTTCTCGGCTATTCCGAGTAACCTTGCACTTGTCACCATTGCTGTCACCTTCGTCCTAGCCCTCATCCCTATGTTTGGTGCCACGATTGCCGGGGTGATGATCTCCCTTTTGCTTGGCTTTAATGCTTTGCCAGGCGGTCTCATCTTTGCGGCATTTTTCATCATCTACCAGCAGATCGAGAATAACTTCATCTCACCCACCATTCAGTCGCGCAAAATTGATCTCACGCCACTAGTTGTCCTTGTTGCCATCACCATTGGCCTTTACATCTTCGGCATCATCGGTGGTCTCATCTCCATCCCCATCGCTGGCTGCTGCAAAGTTCTGCTAGACGACTATCTCGAGCACAATGCCCGCGCTCGCGAAGAATCCACCAAGCCACTGGCCAAGCTGGTGGAGAAGATTAAGGGCGAGAGTTAGTAGAATCCTCGCTATCACCACTCGTTACATAGTACAGAGATAACAGACGACACAAGATAGGTCATAAGATACATGCTATAGGCTATAGATTTGGTCGCCTCGACGCCATCTCAATCCCCAAATCAACCTCGAGTGGATCCTCGCCCTCGTCCAGCTCATCTACTTCTTCTGCGGAGTAGTAACGACCATCTTCTAGCTCTTCAGGAGCACGCCATGCGTAGTAAGTCAATGAAGTTGGTTCACTGATCTGAAGGATGTCACGCAGGATGTGGATCGATTGTGCTGTGAGTGAGGCATACGCCGAACTATACGTCGGCATCAGGAGATGACGCGAGTAAACTTCATTTTCATTACTCTGCTGCCACCCTTGATTGACCATAGCGCTGATAGCACTGGATTTGTGTACACTTGATACATTTCGCGTCTGTGGAGGCAGATGTAGTTCACAGACAATCGCCGTGTCGCTAACAACGTAGTGAAGGTACTGTGTCATATATTCTGCAGACACTTCGGGGATCAGTACAATGTGTACTCGATCGCCGGCGCGCATGAGTGCGCGCGCAAGTCTATTCTCGAACTGTAACCAGGAAAATTGGTACATGTTGAAACCACCATGTTAAATGCTATTCAATACATTCGCATACTGTGGGGAATGGATATATACTGCGATAGCTGAACGCCGATTGGATATTTGAAACTCACAGCCATTTTCTGCCTTCCAGTATGCAATTTCACGCTCAGCATCACGCTTGATTCGAGGTCTACCCCAAACGGCAGTTCCTGCCTCTACATAGCCGACAAAAGCGTCGTTCATAAATCTGTCTTGTTCAATTGATTTTGTTGTATCAATATCTGTTAGGCTCCATGAGATCATGTCAAGTCCTCTAACCGGATCGGATGTGGTTGCCCTCAGTCTCGGCTGACTAACTGGAATATCCTTTGCGATAGTACTTGGATCACTTTTATCCCAGCCCAGTTTTTCCATAGCCGCTGCCAACTTGTCTTCTGTGAGCGGCCAATCTTGGTTGACCCAGTAATTTACAAGTTCGACAAATTTTTGTGGGGTAATGCTGCTCCATGTCATGATGATAGTATTATACCATCATCATATCCTACACACCATCGCCATTTTGTGCTATCACACTACTGCCCTGTGCGTGGTTCATCGCGTCATAATGCTCTCTCGGTATGCAGCGGTGCACCACCTTTTGGCCTCGCATACATAGCTGCACAACTGGTGCAATAACCCCTGTCATCTCGAGCGTATCGGGCAACGACCAATCGTAGCATGGTCTCCCTTTATTACCATATTCAATCGGCGCAACGACTAGATTATAATAATGATGCATCAGCACCAGCGCACGCAACGGATCGACAAGTGACGCTACTGCCATCAGCTCATCAGACATATCAAGCTCTAGTGTTTGCCATTCTTCGTCAGGTATCTCCTCAGGTACATTATACTCATCGTAACCCACAGCCAATCCGCTACCGTCGTAGCCAAGGCCTGGCAGTTTCTCAGTATAGTCTGGCAGGTACGCCGCGATGGCAAGGTCGATATTCTTGGGTAGAGTTTTGCCTATGTCATAGCCCGTCCGCTCAGTCAGTGGCAGATCCCTGGGCAGCTCCCCGCTGCTCAGGGACGACTCGCAGGCAATAAGGTTGCTCAGGGTAATAATGGCTTCATGCCGAGCAATATTATTGCTATAGGTATCATCATGCTCCCACCCCCAGCGGTTTACTGTGCCAAAGACTGTACGTAGCGCGTGTATCTTGTGGTCTGTACGTAGTTTTTGTTCCACTGATGGAGCGTGTGGTGTGGTCTCGTGATTCACGTTATTTCTCCGCCCACCACCACACCGGCCCTTGCGGTGTGTCACGCACGGCGATGTGTTGCGCGGTGAGATCAGTACGCAGGCGGTCGGCTGTGGGCCAGTCGCGGGCTTCGCGAGCACGCTGGCGCTGGAGGATGAGCTTCTTAGCCTCATCTGTAATGTCTGGCGTCGACTCACGGAGATCGAGACCAAGTAGCTGATCGATCGCCGCTAGCAACTCCTCCAATCCACGATGGTACACTGCTGCCAGTGGCCGCGCTAGCACCCGATCAAATGCTTCATCGATGAGCCGCAGCGCCTCGGGGGTATTAAGGTCATTTGCGAGCGCCTCGCGCACTACCCCACTTGCTGCCAGGAGCGATACATGGCCCGATTGTTCGTCACTCTTACGCTGGTCATCATCCAGACTCTCATACGTCTGGTGGCGCAGGCACGCCACTTCATACCACTTGCGCAGGCGGTTGCGCGCTGCACTGAGGTTTTCCCAGCTAAAGTTCCCCTCGTGCGAGTAGTGGCTTTGTAAGACGAATAACTTGTACTCCATGGGGGTGTAGCCCCGCTCAGCGAGGTCGGTCAAGGTGTAACCATTACCCAGGCTCTTGCTGATCTTCGTGCCATTAACCTTGAGGTGGTTGCAGTGCAGCCAGTAGTGGGCAAAGGGTTGGCCCGTCGCAGCTTCGCTTTGAGCAATCTCGTTGCTGTGGTGGACGGGGATATGATCAATTCCACCAGTGTGGATGTCGAGCGTCGCGCCAAGGAAGTGCATTGCAATCGCCGAGCATTCCAAGTGCCACCCCGGGAAGCCCATCACTGGCGCGCCGTCTGTTGGTATCTGGTCAAGCAGCTCCGGTGGCGTGGGCCACTCCATGTCGCGCTTGACGCCAGTTGGCGAGAACTTCCATAGAGCAAAGTCGCTCGCGTGGCGCTTCTCGCTATTGGGACCAATTCGTGCCCCCGCCCGCAAGGCTCGCAGATCGAGCCGGGCAAAGTCTGCATAGGCCGGGAAAGTACTGGTGTCAAAATAAATCCCATCACTCGTCTGGTAGGTGTGGCCCTTGCGCTTGAGAGTAATGGCAAGCTGGATTTGCTCGT
This sequence comes from uncultured Candidatus Saccharibacteria bacterium, assembly GCA_963514895.1. Taxonomy (GTDB): domain Bacteria; phylum Patescibacteriota; class Saccharimonadia; order Saccharimonadales; family Saccharimonadaceae; genus Saccharimonas. The sequence goes on along the minus strand of CAUPVK010000005.1, from coordinate 49,575 downwards.
CGATATAGTCGGTAGCACGGGCCAGCTGACTCGGCGGTGTTAAGTGCAACGCGTTCATCCCGCGGATGAAGTCATCAGTGTAGAATTTAGCAATCTGCCAAGCAGTCTTACCCTCGCGGCGCGCACCCTTCTCGAGCTTGTCTTCGCCTTCATCGGCATCGCTCGTTAGGTGGCCGACATCGGTGATATTCATCACGCGCTCCACCTCGTAGCCCTCCGCCTGAAGCATGCGCACCAGGATATCCCAGTAGATATACGCTGCCCAGTTGCCAACATGCAAATAGTTATATACTGTTGGTCCACAAGTGTAGAGCGACACCTTGCCAGGCTGGAGCGGCACAAATGTATCGAGGTGACGAGTCAGTGTATTAGCAAACTTAATCGCCATGGGCTGCCTCACTCTCATCATACTCAACAAAGGCCCGGCTGGCTGCCTCGACGATCTCACGCATCGCCAGCTGGTAATCCTCATACATCCGCCAACCCGCTGCATAGGCATGGCCACCACCACCAAAGTAGCCAGCGATCATTGCCGCTACTGGCGCATTGCTGCGAATCTTGCCAGTTAGCTTGCCATCGGGGTAGGTCTTGATAGCAATCGCCACATCTACCCCCTCCACCAGACGCATCTCGTCTAGCACAAGCATACTGGGGTTATATTGGTCGCTATATTCCTGGATCTCCTCCCACGGGATATGGATGAGTGCCAGGCGGCCATCTAGCATATACTCAATCCGCTCGATCAAGCGCCCTTTGTAGCGAAGGATCTCTGGCGCTTTTTTCATAAAGTCACGGCGGCGCACCTCAATGGCAGCATTGCTTGCGCCCAGCCGGGTCAGCTCTGCGACGGTCTGGATGGAGTCGGCTGTGGTGTTTTGCGTTGTGAGGCCGAGGCTATCGCTCATGATCGCGATGAGGAGATTCTCTGCCGCTTGTGGGTTGATCGCCCACTGAGCATGCTGCGCAAGATTGTAGATAAGCTCGCCAGTCGCCACCACATCTTGATTGATGAGCGTATGGTCAAAGCTCAGCGTACTCTCCGTCGCGTGGTGGTCTAGCACGAGCACTGGGTGTGTCGTAAGGAAGGCGCGAGCACTCGGTGCATCGAGCACTTTGCTCAGCAAGACATCGGCGCTGGTATCAACAATAATCGCCAGCTCGGCACTGCTATCAAACTCATCAGTTATGCGATCCCAGCCGCGGATATACCGCAAATACTTAGGCACTGCCACCGGGCAATAGAGCGTCACCTGCTTGCCCATATCGCCCAGGATTTCCTCCAGCGCGAGGCTACTGCCAACACTGTCGCCATCGGGGTTTTCGGCTTGGATAATAATAATTTTGTCTGCGCGTTGGATCGCGCGTATCGCTTCGTCAAACATCCTCTTTAGTGTAGCAGAATTTGCCAGTTGGTGCGAGGTATGGTGCGGTAATTTTAGCAGTACTAGTGCGGAGGATGTTATGACAGACCACGAAAATACTCAACACCAACCAAACACAGATGAGACCGATCAAGCACACAAGAATAGACTAATCACAACCCTACGGCAACTCGGTGCAAAATCTCTTACGTTCACCAAACATATACTCCACACTGCACAACTCATCTACCGGCACGGCCTCCCGCTTCCTCCTTATATAAAACCACTCCTAGAGAAATGGATACAGAGAGATAACCAAGCAAAATACCAGGGTTTTATACTAGCACCAACACTCCTTAGCTGCCTGCCTGCGCCTTTTCTACCAGCTTCTTGCCGCCGCGCTCAAACCAGCGTGTATAGGTGGGGCTGCTGCTGCTTACCCGCTCGCGCCATAGGTTCATGGCATCGCGACTGTAGCTGAGGGTCTCGATCGCCTCTAGCCCGCGGCCACGGTATAAGTTGCCCGCCGCACCCGGGCCACCATTGTAGCCAGCAGCAACGAGCTCAACGCACTCGTTTTCGGATAGATTGCCGAGCGGCACACACAGCTGATCGCGCAGATGCGCCAGATAGGCTGCGCCAAAGGCGATGCTCGTTTCAGGATCAAATAAATCATAGTTCGTGCGCGCCGGCTTCACGAATTTAGCCGCAATCTCCCTGCCTGTGCTATCCGTCACCTGCATCAAACCACTGGCCACGCCACTATGCGCCTTGGGATAACCACCGGACTCTAGCGTCATGATAATCGCCACCAGCTGCGGCGAAACATTATACTGCCGGGCCTGCTTGGTAATCTCGCCCTGCCAGCGCTTGACGGTATCTGGCATCCAGGCAGGCAAGGTATTATCTTGGCTCGTGAGCGCTGCATTCGCAGTGTCCTGTGGTGTTTTGATAAGCTTCGTCAACATACCACGTTGCCACGCGATATACACACCACCCACCAGCACAAGTACCAGCGCCGCACTCATCAGCCCCCAGCGATTACTCTGCGCCCATCGTGTTAGCTTTTTCGTCCATTTCTTTGATTTTGCCATTGTTTTAGTATAGCAAATAAACACATATTGTTTCTCCTTTCGATGTGACACAACTTTTAATAATTCTTTAACCTCTCTCCAAAATGCTAATAAGGATGAATCCTGGGAAGATATTAACCTTTTACGTCAGATTTGAAGTCTGTTGGTTCTGGTGGCGAAGCGTTGCACTCCACTCGAATACAATGGTAAGTGGAGAAGCTAACGAACAGCACAGAAGTCTTGATATTTAAGGTTCTTTTGATTGACAGACTCCCCTTTCCTCGCTATGGTATATATCATGACAAATTCTCCAGATGATACCACTGCTACCCAGCAACAAAGGTCACAGGCAAGCCAGCTCCCAATCGACCCAGTCAAGATAAAAGCAATGATCGACTACTACATTGCAGAGTATCGCGAGCAGTTACTCGATAGAGATTTGCTCGAGCAGGCGATAGCAGATGATGAATTATTCTGGCGTAGCAGTGTATGGCGGGTAATTACTAGCCTGATTCACATTATGCGATTCTCGGATTGCGATCCCTACGCTGATAATTATTTTGATAGACAGGCCATTGCCGAGTGTAGACGCTTCGCAACCGATCTCCTGCGCGACCTACAGAATATCAGCAAGGGTATCCCCGATCTTGCCGCAGAGCTCCCCAAGATTAAGCAGGATGTCTGGGAGTTTCTAGATGTCATTTTGCCAGATTCGCAGCCAACACAAGCAATGCGGTCGAGCACTCTTGAGCTCCAGCGCGATGAGTCTGGCACTGTGTCACTCCAGACTATCCCTGCCGATCTTGAGCCACATGAGCTCTTTCATCAGCAATATTGTGAGTATATTAGAATGAGCGATACACCAGATGGAGCAGCCCGCTTGCAGGAGCTACGCGAATCGCTCGATGCTCGCACCACTGCCGCCAGAGATATGCAGCGCGATGATATCAATTTGCCTTTTTATCGCCTTCTTAGTGATGCCAATACCCTCCACTTGCGCACTCAAGATGCTGATGATTTTACTCGCATGTGCACGATTGCGAGCCGTTGCCAAGAAATGGCCTATCGGCACTTTGGATATAACCCTGCGACAACAACACTCGCACAAGATCGAGAAGTTAGTCAATATATTTCATCAGCTCAGCAAGAACTGGGCATGATCATCGAGCTCCTTCTCAAATTCGATGATGATGGCGTAGCGAAGGCGCAGCAACTCGAACGGTATGTCATCAGCCCCTACATCAAGGCAGAAATCGATGCCGAGTATGTCATACATGGCAAAGATCCAGACGGCACGCGCCAAGCCCGCGCCTCCGCTTATGTTATTGCACCCGAGGATGAAGGGTATACACTCCACGCTGTTGTTAATTCATTGAACGACCGGCGCTTTATCTTCGATCAGCGGATTCGTGATGCTTACATTGCCATCATTACCAAGCACCCATCAGAGCGATCTTCTTCACGGTTATTTGACGACTACTATCTTGTAAAGCTCTGTGCCAAGCATGGCGAGCAAGCGGTCGCTCGGAAGGCTGCCTGGGACATGGTAAACTATTATTTCTACCAAACAGATGAGATAGAGGAAATCCATTTCTATGTGCTTTTGCTCAAAGACGAGCTAGGAGAAGGTGAGGAAGTCAAGCAGTGGGTCGCGCAACAGCTGCGCGACAACCCAAGCGCCGAACTCGCTACGCTTTATTTTGAATGTGTTGGCTATGATCATGACATATTTCGCTTTTTGCAAGAAGCGACTACGCGCGAGGCAGCATCGCCCATGGAAGCGCTTGTCCAGCATGTTGAGAATCTTAATACACTCGAAAGTACTGTCAGCGACTGCCTCTATAACTTTGTTGAGAAGCAAGAAGCCGCCGAAGAGCGGCGGCGTCTCCATGCAGAATCAGCACAATAGCCTCTTCACTATACCGCACGCCGCCCCTCGAGCGCGTGGCCGAGGGTGATTTGGTCGGCATATTCAAGGTCAACGCCAACGGGGATGCCGCGTGCTAGGCGTGTCATCCGTACCGTTAGGCCCGCCTCAGCAATGTGCCGCTGCAAGAAGAGCGCAGTCGACTCGCCCTCCACACTTGCATTGGTAGCAATGATCACCTCTTCTACTGCGTCATGAGTAATACGCTCCAGCAGCTCGGGGATGTGTAATTGCTCTGGCCCCACCCCATCAATCGGTGAGATGACGCCACCCAGCACATGGTACGTCCCCTTATAGTGGCCGGTACGCTCCAGCGCCACGATGTCGAGCGGCTCCTCCACTACAGCAATCTGCTTGCGATTGCGCTCTGGGCTGCTATAGAGCGGCGAAACATCTTGGTCAGGATTCATCAAAGCAAAGGTGACGGGGCAGGTCGCAACAGCAGTGTGAAGCTGCGTGATAGCCTGGGCAATCCCCTGGCTTGTCCGTCCATCGGCTCGTAGCAAAAAGTACGCATAGCGCTCCGCCGTACGCGCACCCACTCCCGGCAGGTGCCCTAGCTCGTCTATCGCCCGTTGCAGGGCCTGAGGCAGAATATCTGCCATACTAGCTAGAACCCGAGGTTGCCAAGCCCACCCATCAGTGGCTGCATTTTCTTGGCAGCAATCTCTTGCGCCTTGGCCATACCGTCGCGGATTGCAATCTCGATCCAGTGCTCCAGCTGGTGGATGTTATCTAGGTCTACCTTAGTTGGGTCGATCTTCACACTCTTAATCTTCAGCTCGCCAGTGATCTGCACAATCACCGCACCATCACCTGCCTCGACCTCCACGATCTCCTTCGCCAGCGCCTTCTGCGCCTTGCGCAAGTCATTAAGCATTTTCATTTGGTTCATGCCCATTGCCATACTTCTTCATTTCCTCCGTTTCTTGGCTGTCGTACTCGATTTATTATACATGATTTGGCAGATAGCTGGAAGGGATGCTCGATCGCTCAGCGCCTCTCATCCTCATGATGATTACTATCAAACGAAAAATCATCAACTGCAACCCGTGCATCAGCATGATGAGTATGGTACACCTCTTGATCCAACACAAATGCTTCGGTCACATCCAAGACAACAAGTACAACATGATATCCATTTCGAATCGATTGCGCCTTTCGCTCTGGATCTATAGACGAATCAAATTCGTGGCACCGCAACAAAAATGAATCAAGTTCATCATCGCTTACGACACTTGCCCGTCCAGAAAACTGTACGCAGTCAATCTTGTTTGGGTTCGTCTCCGAAGAATCAAATATAACACCAGAAACGTTAGGATCATGTTGGATATCACCGATATGCCGTGAGTAACTTTGCGATGTAAAATATATCTGCCGCGGCCCGCATACTGAGTAAGCAAGAACCGCTGTCCAGGTACTTTCATCGTGTTTAGTTGAAAGGACGAGATAGCGGTTATTCTGTACTAGGTTAAGTAGCCGTTCTTTCGCTTGTTGTATCATTAACTGACTTCTTTGTACTTCTTTAGGTACATTATATCAAACAGCAAAATAACTTATTGTATTAGCAATCTGTTTCCCTTATAGGAGGACCAGGCGTTTCTTACCTTACACAACACAGTGTAATTTTTATGGCATAATACCCTGCTCTACCAGCCAACGGTAGTTCCAGCCATCATTCGATTCGGTTTTATAACTCCAGAAAAAGTGGGCGTCGGCGCTGGCAAAAGCCGTTTGCTGCGCTAGTATGTAGGCGGTGATGGTCGGCGGAGTCATGGCAATGGCGGGCGGCAAAATCGCGCTCCACTCCCCAATGATAGTTGGGCGCTGCAACGACTGGTGCATGTGGGTAAATTCATCCACAATACTCGCGTGCTGGTCATAATCCACCAGCGCTAAGTTGGCCGCCCCAAAACACTGGTAGTGGTGAATATCGAGCCAATCACGGGGCTGCGCCCGGCGCCACCGCGGTAGCTGGTAGGCGTCACTGATAATAATACGCGTTGTGGCCAGTACATTGCGGCGCAACCGGCCAGTTGTGCGGCGCGACCACAGCCGCAGCAGCCAGTGCTGGAGCCAGTTTTTGGTAAAAGGTTCGTTTAGGAGCTCAATCCCCCAGAGCTGCGGGCTTGCACTATAGCGCTCGGCAAGCTGCCTGAGAATACGGCGGGTTGCGCGGCGGTTTTTGGCCTGGTACCACCCCGTTTGTGGCATGCGGTTGCCACTCCCACTGTGGTCGCCCAAGTTCTGTGCGCCAGGCGCTGCGTGTAAATCAAGCAAGACACGCATATGGTATTTTGAGCCATCGCAAAGCACCAGTCCAGCTGCTTGGTAGCCTCAAGGTAACCATCCTGGCTTTCCAGCACCCAGTAACCAACCGGCACACGCAGCGCCTCGATACCATGTGCATGCAGCCAGGCAAAGTCCGCTTCGGTCATAAATTCCTGCCGGTGCTTGGCAATGCGCTCCGGGCCGTCTGGTTGCATCATCAGCTGATGCTCGTTGCTCGCATCGGTGCCCGCAAAGACCGATGGCGTCATCCAGCGCTCAAGCACCAGCCACCCACCCAAGTTAACACCGCGTAATGGTTTATGCATATGCTTATTATACCAGTGCAGGAGCCAGGCCACGGGTAGAAGGGTGTTACAAGTACATTGCAGCATGGCGCACCTCGGGTGTTTTGCCTAGTAAATGCACATCTATGGTATATAAAAATGGCTCCAAAGAGCCATCTGATAAATCCGTGGTGACCTCACCGGGAATCGAACCCGGGTTGCTGGGATGAGAACCCAGTGTCCTAACCGCTAGACGATGAGGCCGCCTAGTCACTATAGCAAAAAAATCGACACTTGTCTAGCGATAATGTTGTAAAAAAGGCTTGACATGCCATAATCATGATGCTACACTGATCGTGTCATGCACTTGCATGGTGGAGACAACTAACACAAACAGCACTCGATACAGCCATCGCAAGCCACGAGATGCAGGAGAACCCATACTGCATTTGTCTGGTTTGTCCGTGCTATAACTGTGCAAATTCACACTTGGCACCCGTGCGAGAGGTGCCAAGCAAAGGAGGACTCCTTGGGTATCTTACCCAGCCCAGGAGATGTGCGATTTTCACTTCCCACGTGGGGAGTGATTTTCGTTTGGTGGTGTGGTACAGTGCGGTGTGAGGCGATCGATCGGCAGACGGAAGCCAAAGGTGCTCCCCTGCCCCTCCCGCGAATGAAAGATCAGCTCGCCATGGTGCCCCAGTACGATCTTCTTTGCCAAGAACAGCCCAATCCCCGTGCCATCGGGCCGCTGCAGCTGGGCATTATGCGCCCGGAAGAACTTCGTAAAGATCTTGCGCTGCTCACCCTGCGGCACTCCAATGCCATGGTCTTGCACCGTGCACACCACCCAGCCGTCCTTGCGGTAGAGTCGCACCGTAATAACATCAGCACCAGGCGAGTAGTAAATAGCATTATCGATATAATTAACGATGACTTGCCGGAGCTTATTTTCGTCGATTAACAGAGGTGGTATAATTCCACGCTGTTGATAATCCACCCGTAAATGGTGGCGCTCGGCAATGAGCTGGATAGACTCGATACTCTGTGCCACCAGCGCGGCAACATCGCCTAGGCGGAAGTCAATTGTGAAGTTGCCAGTGCGGATGCGCGACACATTAAGGAAGTTGCCAATCAGCTGTACCATTCGCTCGCTACTCGTAAAGGCCTCAGTAAGGAAGGTGCACTGCGTGGCATTAATCTCACCAGCGTCACCCTCCAGCACCATCGATATATAACCCTTCACACTAGTGAGCGGTGTACGCAGCTGGTGACTTGCCATACTAACGAACTCATCCTTCGCGGCATCGAGTTCACGCAGGCGACGGTTAGAAGCGCGCAGTTGGCGCGTTGCATGGTCTACCGCTTGGGTGAGTTGCTGCTGGAATTGCTGCGTGGTATTGTGGCACTGCTGCGCCATCAGCGTCAGTGCACACTGCTGGGCTATCATTGCAAGAGTGGCTCGCTGTGCGGTAGTATAAGCGGCGCGCTCAGCTGGCGGGCCTAGCACGATATATCCACAGTGGTTGCCCTGCCACACCAGCCGCAGCACTACAGCAATGTCGTAACGACGAAGTGCGTGGCGCTTGGGTAGCATGGCGGTCATTGTGCGAGCCGTCGCTTCTTCACACAGTGGCAAGAGTATATTAACAGAGGCAGCGCATTCATCTGGCAAGTCAATTAGCGGCGGCGCTCCATCCACCATTACCATCACTCCACACCAGGCTGGCTGGGCAACCGCCTCCAACGCCGAACGCACCGCTGCTACCACTTCTGCAAAGTCAGTCGCACGAGCCAGCGCGCTACCCAGCACTACCAGTGGTTCGGCTAGTATAGGTGTGGTACTTGATTTTAGGTGATTTTGTTCCATTTTCATGCTACACCTGCTATTATAAAGCAAATGGTTAAAATTGCCATCATCGAAGACGACCAAGCCATCAGCCAAATGTACCGCATGAAGTTCGAAGCGGCTGGCTTTGCGGTGGAAGTTGCAGGCGATGGCAAAGCTGGCATCATGCTCGTGCAACGGACCCACCCCGATATCATCCTGCTCGACCTCCAAATGCCCCACCTCAATGGCGCAGACACGCTCGAGCACATTCGCGCTTACTCATGGGGTAAGGATATCCCAGTTATCGTCCTCACTAACCTTGGTCACGAAGAAGCCCCCAAAAAGCTCCAGCACCTCGGTGTCCACAGCTACATTGTCAAGGCCGAGCTTACCCCCAGCCAAGTCGTCAAGCGAGTAGAGGAAGCTTTGACGGAGCGTGGGGTAGCCGTTGCTAATATAGACGGGTAGGTATCAACCATCAGCAACACGAGAGTAGCGGCTCTGCCCTACATACAATTACATTACCCCTTTTAGCTTCTATTACTATCGTATACATCAAATTATTGCTTACACAACCTAAGAGTCATCTCAACGATTTTTTCAAATCGCGCAAAGCCATCCTAATGAGCCGCTCATCATAAGCTTTTGGTTCCACAATCGACAGTATTTTTGCTTTCTGCTGCTTGCTAGGTTCGAGCTCGTCCGTCAGATCGACTATCCCCTGCAGGACGCGCTGGTCGGTTTGCGTTTCGGCAAGTCGGTAGAGGTCTGGCATGATAGCGCGGATCTTCTCTCGGCAGCGGTCAGCTAGGTCGGTATTGCCTTGTTCTTTTTCTGATGGTGCTGTCCAGCCACAGGCGACTTCGACGAGGAGATCGAGGCCATAACGAAGACCGATGGTCGTGTAGTTGCCGACGTGTATTTCATGGGTAATGACAGTCGTGACTGGTTCGGTTGCTTCATATAGTTCGCGATTGAATAATGCATTGTTCTCAATTGTCCAGTACACTTCATCTGTGCTGGTATCTTCTGATTGAGCATGGAGTACATGCCAGATTGCTGCGGGAAGGATGCTGCTATCTTTTCTTGCGCGTAACTGTGTCCAATCTATCTTGTATTCTTTGTACATCCCAAGGTCCTCGTTCTTATTTTTATATAATACCATCCAACCCCTCAGTCTCGCCACTCCCTAGAGTGGTATTCTCAGGCAGGCAGTTTGGCATCTCATGCCAGTGGTGGTACAATAGAGGCAGCACGCACCCGTAGCTCAGCGGATTAGAGTACTTGGCTTCGAACCAAGTGGCCGCAGGTTCGAATCCTGCCGGGTGTACCAACTTTGTTCTATATATCCCAGTACACTCTGGGTTTTTTATATGGCACTATTTGCTATTAATTTTGTGGCCGCACTATACAAAAAAGAGCTAGCGCGCTGCCAGCCCCTTTTGTTGCACTACTGCTACAACCACTATTAGCGAGGATAATAGTATGTCGATGACCGCATAGGTCCTGTTGTGTTTGTTGTGTCCCACAACACAACCACCCCAGCTGCCAGCAAGATCAAGAAGACAACAATCGCCACTGCCGCCAAGACAAGACCAACAATGTAGGCGATCTTAAGCCCCTGCGCCCACGTCTTGTCGCGCTCTGTTGCAACGTATGGCGTGCCGTTTGCATCTGCTGTGGTACTCGTCAGCAAGAAGAAGTCGACGATACCCCAGACAGATAGGACAAACAACCCCAACAGTGAAACGATATTAATATACGGCACAACCGATGTTACCGTACAGCCCACTGCAATCCAAAAGCGGATCTTGCCCAGCTCGTCGCCACGATACCAACGAGCCAAGCCGTACTGCCCCATAAACGCAGCGAAAGCGACAACCGCCAAGTAGTTGCGCGGCGAGGTGTCAACCGGTGCAGGCGCAGCGGCTGGTACGACTGGTTGGCTAGCAGCTGGAGCTGTGTGCGATGTTGCCTCAGTTGGTGGTGTTGGTTGTGCTGTAGGTTGTTCGTTTGCCATTGCTATTCTCCCGATTAAACTCTCTTGTCCCATGGTAATGCGTTTTTGGCAAAAAGACAAGCCAAGCAAGCGCACACGCCGCAGCAAAAGAGCTTTTTAATTCACCTCGCCGCCTCTTGACAGAACCCCGGGCTATCCGCTATAGTAAAAGGGCTTTGCACGGGTAGTGCAAGCGCGATATGGGCCAGTAGCTCAGCTGGTTAGAGCACCTGCCTCTTAAGCAGGGTGTCGAGGGTTCGAGCCCCTCCTGGCCCTCCATAGTATGTAGTCCTCGGTATTGCCAGAGGACTGTTTGCTATAGAGACACCTATCACTAGTGTTAACCATATATTTACGAAAGGATTACGCCTTATGCCCACTTCATCACTCAACGGCCGCGAGCTCGCAAGCTTCATCAAGCAGCGCCAAGCCCGCCAAGTACGCCACCTACGCCAAGCGCATGGTATCACCCCCAAGTTGCTCATCATTACCCCGCTCAATGCATCGGGGCCAATCAATGCCTACGTGCGCTACAAGCAAGCTTATGCTGCCGATATCCTCGTTGAGACAGAGGTAGCGCCAACCGCCGAAATAGATATGCCAGCTGCGATCGACCGAGCAAACAACGACCCACACATTCACGGTATTATCATCCAACTGCCGCTCAACGACCCATCGCAAACAGACGCCATCGTCCAGCGCATCTCTCCTGCCAAGGATGTCGATGGCTTGAGTGGCCCACAAGCCGCCTATACGCCAGCAACGGCGCAAGCGATCGATTGGCTACTGGCAGGTTACAACATTAGCCTCGATAATAAGCAGCTTGCCATCATCGGGCGAGGGCGGTTAGTAGGCGCACCACTGGAGCGGCTGTGGCGCGACCGCGGCCTGGCTGTGACTGTGTGCGACCGCCAAACACCCAATACTACAGAGGTCATCGCTGCAAGCGACGTCGTCGTCACCGCTACTGGCCAGCCCCATCTCATTACAGCGGATATGGTCAAAGCAGGTGCAGTGGTCGTTGATGCTGGCACAGCAAGCGAAGGCGGCGTTATCGTTGGCGATGTCGACCCAAGCGTGCGCCAGCGCAGTGATGTCACTCTCACCCCAGAGAAAGGCGGCGTCGGCCCTCTCACTATCGCTGTAATGATCGACCACGTTATCCAAGCGGCGCAGGCAACGATCGAGTCGAGAGAATAGTAGTATTAGATTCCATAAGAGTCAGCAGTGCTTGCAGGCTTGTTATTATCTAGGTTTAGGCCGACACACCTTGCAGATATATATCATGAGTGATATATTATACCTATGGATATTCGTACTGACGTTTCACTCAAACCATATTTGACGATGCAACTTGGCGGCAACGTCCATACTATGGTCGACCTCTATACCAACGATGATGTCGTGGCGGTGTGCACGATGGCCCACCAACAGCAGGCTGAACTCTTTGTTCTTGGTGGCGGGAGCAACACTCTAGCCCAAGACAGCGGCTTTGCTGGCATTGTGGCGCGCAACCGTATTCCAGGCTTCTCGGTCATTGCTGAGGATGATGAGTCGACGACGATTACTGTTGGTGCAGGAGAAGTTCTCGATACTATCGTGGCCAAGACAGTAGCTAGTGGTCTGAGTGGCATTGAGGCGCTATCGGCTATCCCAGGTACAGCAGGCGCTGCGCCAGTGCAGAACGTTGGGGCATATGGGCAAGAGATTGCCGATACACTTGTCTCGCTTGAGGCATATGATCGCCAGCAAGAGCGGTTTGTGGAGCTCAGCGCTGCCGACTGCGCGTTTTCGTACCGGCACAGCATTTTCCGGGGCCGCGAGATGGGGCGATATATCATCACAAGCATAATGCTCCGCCTGCGCAAGGGTTTGCCGCAGCCACCCTTCTACCAAGCCGTCCAGGATTATCTCACCACCCACGCTATAGCAGAGCCTACCCCGCAAGACATTCGCCGAGCCGTCATGACGATCCGCGCTGGCAAGCTGCCTGACCCAGCCAAGCTCCCCAATACTGGATCGTTCTTCAAAAACGCGATTATTTCAAGTGAAGAATTTTCTCGGCTCCAGCAGCACTACCCCACAGTACCGCACTATGCGCTGCCCGATGGGCGCGTCAAGGTGCCGTCGGGCTGGCTCATTGAGCAAGCGGGACTCAGAGGCAGCGTTCTCCACGGCATGAAGGTGCACGACAAGAACGCCGTAGTGCTCATCAATCAATCGGCTACCAGCTACCACGATCTTGCTGCCGCTCGTGAGGAGATTATTCGCACAGTGGAGGAAAAATTCGGCATCACCATTGTGCAAGAACCGCTAGAAATACCAGCGGCGTGACAAGTCAAATAGCGCATAGTACCTATAGATACCTTTGTCTTTTACCGCCGTTTATTAATAATTTTTGCGATACATATAGTCAAGAAAGTAAAATTGACTATATATTTTTGAGTATCTATATCTCACTATTTTTTGCTTATCCTCTGCCAGTTTTGTACTTCTCTCCTATCGGACGAGCACGAAGTTCATTTTGTCCTACTAGAGAATTCTTTTCTTATTGTTCCCCTATTTGGTGACTATGGGCCGTAGTCGAAACAAAGTAAGCCATAATAACCTCGATTCGACTTCTCACCTCTTGCACTTTTACCTCAAAACCCTTATGCTAATTGCATGAGGGTACGACGCGGGTATACAATCGTGGAAATTATTATTGTGCTGGCAATTATGCTGGTACTGCTGGTACTGGGCGTGGTGACGCTCAATAATACGCAGCGCTCCTCGCGTGATACCGCCCGCACCACCACTGTAGAGACGGTAGCGCGCAGCCTTGAATCCTTCTACAACGGCGACGCAACTGGTACGTCGGGCGAGCAAGGCCACCGCTACCCGTCGGCCGAGCAGTTTTTGACCTCGCTTAATGGCACGACAATTCGCCATATCCTCCCTGGACTATCTGAGGATAGCTATCAATACCCATCGCGCAGTGGTCAGCAAGCGCTCTTCGTCCAGTCGCCAAGCAATGGTATTAGCAAAGATAGTGCATCGATTGACCGCTTTATCTACGAGCCACGCGCTCGCGATGGTTCGCTCTGCGTCACCACCAGCCAAGAGTGCAGCCGCTTCTTCCTCTACTACCGGCTAGAGCGCGCACCAACAGTAACGATAACCATCACGAGCAACCACCAATGAAGCATAGTCCAGACGCTGGCTTTACTCTGGTAGAGATGTTGGTGACGATGGTGCTGGGCGTGCTCTTTGTTGGGACGCTCTACCAGCTCTACATTGTGACAATCCAGAGCGCCACAGAAGCCAATCGCGATGCCAAGGCGAGTATTGTCGGGTATGAGCTGCTCCGCCGCGAAGTTGGCAATGGCACACCAACGCCGTGTACAAACCGCGCGGCTAATCGCAATCTTACGACTGACCACTCGCTCGATACTGATGGCTTGCCTCAGCCCGTTAATGCCACCATTATCGTTGATTGCCCATATAGCACCACCGCACCACAGATAAGCCGTGTATCGGTAACGGTGCGCTATGGGCAAGGCTCTAGCCAATCGGAGGTTCGCCATGCGATTCTCAGCAGCCAATAATATACGAGAGCGAATGCAGCAGCTCATCCGCTGCATCTACCCTGCGCGGCGACAAGAGCGTGGCTTCACTGTAGTAGAAATGCTAGTAGTGATCCCTATTATTGTCGTGGTAGTCGGCGTATTGGTCGCTGCCTTAGTCGGGCTACTGAGCTCGATTGTTATTTCCAACCAGCGCGGCGCACTGACGTATAGCATGGAAGATGCACTTGACCAGATCGAGCAAGATGTCCGCCTAGCGACAAAAGTCGAGAGCAAAGCCATTGCAGCTAACTGGGCACAGCACTTCGCAGGTGATAACGTCTTGATTCTTACCCAATACGCCACCGACCGCAACCCCTCCGATCCTCAGCGCGAGCTCATTTATCTCAATAGCCAAGCCAACCCCTGTCGCACTCAAGCTGACCTAGTTGCCAAACTCTACCGCACAAACAGTCCACTTACCGTCAAGGTTGTCTACTTCGTGCAAGGTACCACTCTCTGGCGGCGAACTATCGTGCCAAGCCAGTACGAATTTAATGCGACCAACCCCAGCAACAACACGATGTGTGGCCAACCCTGGCAGCAGAGCACCTGCAACTACATTGGCGGCTACTGCAAAGCGCTCGACACGCGCGTCGCAAGCAATGTATCGAGCATTCGCTTTGGCTATGCAACGGGTTTTAATCAAGCGGCCAGCACCACGCCAAATGATAGCACCACTGTCGTCTCTGCTGCAGTAGATATCGCTGCTCTCAGTACTGGCCAGACTATTCACGCTCGGGGGTCAATGCAGGCCCGGCGAATTAATAATTAGCTCAATTGAGAAAACAATAGGTAGCGTGTAGCTCAGGTATTCTAGCTATACTAGCGCGCCATTAGCCACAATTCAGCCTATGCTAGCGCGCACGCTATCTCTGAAAAATATTCTCATATATCTGTGATCAAAAAGCTTGTGTTTAATGAATGTTCGTAGTATGATCGTAATATAATCAGTAACAAGGAGGGGTAACTCTGTATGACAACAAAAACTCAACGTAACCTGCGCGGTTTCACAATTGTCGAGCTTCTCATCGTGATTGTGATCATCGCCATCCTAGCGGCTATTACCATCGTCGCTTACAACGGTATCCAGCAACGCGCTCGTGACTCTGCAGCCGCTGGCGCTGCATCGCAGCTCTCGACCAAGGTAGAGGCATGGAACAGCCAGAAGGGTGAATACCCAACAGCCGCGCAAGTGAGTAGCAATCTTGTTGACGATAAAGTAACTGAAGCAAAGATCGATCCTGACCTTAAGAAGAAGATCATCACATCTGGCACACCAAACAACGACACTCCTGTCTTGTATACCCAGTGTGGTAGTGGTAAGGGTGCAAAAATCACCTACAAGAAGGGCGACAAAACCGAGGATATCGTCCGAGGCAGCTGCTAAGCTTATCCTCTCAACCAACAAAAACACCCGCTCTCTGGCGGGTGTTTTAGATATGCGAATGTATTACTACTGCGCCTAGCGAGACACAATTATCAATGACAGCGACAAACCTCTGACTTTTTGTCTATTCCGTCGGCACTGGGAAGTCCGCCAAGAACTCTGCAACATCGGTACGGAGTTCAGCTAGCCTCACCTCATCATCACGGTGGTCGATGGCTAGCCGCATCCACTCAGCAATCTGCGGCATATGCTGCGGCTCTAGGCCGCGCGTTGTTGCTGCTGGTGTACCAAGGCGAATGCCACTAGGGCGAAATGGCGGCAGTGGATCATCAGGGATGGCATTGGCATTAAGCGTCAAGCCGATCTTATCCATCGCAATCTCCGCCGTCTTGCCATCAATCCCAAAGCTTGTGTGGACATCGGCCAAGATAAGGTGGTTGCTCGTGCCACCCGTCACAAGCACAAAGCCGCGCTGTTGCAGCTCCTGCGCTAAGACAGCGGCATTGGCCACCACCTGCTGAGCATAGACGCGAAAAGCTGGCTGGAGCGCCTCACCAAAAGCCACTGCCTTGGCGGCAATCGTATGCATATGTGGCCCGCCCTGAATACCAGGAAAGACCGCTCGATCGATGAGTGTCGGAATATTCTCGAGAGTCTTGGCTAGGCGCTTGAGTGGGTTGCTCGCTACTCCTCTGCTAACGATGAGCCCACCACGCGGCCCGCGCAGCGTCTTGTGCGTCGTTGTCGTCATAACATGAAAACCATAGTCAAGTGGATTCTCCGCTACTCCACCAGCAATTAGCCCCGCGACATGCGCCATATCGGCCATGAGCAAAGCGCCAACCTCGTGGCCGATCGCCGCAAAGCGTGCAAAATCTAGCTGGCGCGGATAGGCACTAAAGCCCGCCAGGATGATCTTTGGTCGATGTTCTTGCGCCATCCGCTGCAGCTCGTCGTAGTCAATCTCACCCGTCGCTACATCCTTCATCTTGTAGCGGACGAAATTATACTCGCGAGCACTATGTGTCACAGGCGCACCATGTGTCAGGTGACCACCATGACCTAGATCCATCGCGAGGATGGTATCGCCTGGCTCGCACCATGCAAAATACACGGCTTCATTCGCCTGAGCACCACTGTGCGGCTGGACATTAGCATGGTCAGCTCGGAAGAGCTGCTTGGCACGGTCGATTGCCAGCTGCTCTACTTGGTCGGTATACTGCTGCCCGCCATAGTAACGCCGGCCTGGGTAACCCTCGCTATATTTATTAGTAAAGACACTCCCAAGCGCCCGTAGTACATCACCAGAGACATAATTCTCACTAGGGATGAGCTCCAAGCCTTCGCGTTGGCGCTGCTGCTCACGGGTGATAAGGGTAGCAATAGTTGTTTCGTGCATGGGTAATACTCCTTGTTTGTTGGTTATATCTTAGGATTCGCTATGCACATTTTCATCAGATCATATGTGTAGTATAGCACAGCCACCCAATGTGGGGAGTTGCAGTACTCGACTACGTGCGTCTTGAGCTTGCGATAGCTCTTTTTTTCTCCAGTAGTATTGACGTGCTATCGCATCTCTTTGATATTACTCTCTGATGTGAAGACTAGGCACTTGCTCGTGTAGTAAATATAGGCCTTGCGCACGGCTAGTTGAAATAGCAGAAAGGAGCTGATGGAGTTATTAGAAAAACCTCGCAGCCTAACCTCTGTATTTCTTTTTGCAACACGAGATGCTTGTGTTTGACAATATATCACCGATGATATATTGTACAAGCATGGGAACAGCAAAATATCTCCGTAATATCGGAACACTCATCCAAGAAACCCGCCAAGCGCGCGGTATGACGCAAGCCGAGCTCGCTGCAGCACTTGGCACGAGCCAGTCGGCCATCAATCGCATTGAAAAGGGTGGCCAAAACATCAGCCTAGAAATGATTGCTCGCATTGGCGAAGTGCTGAGCAGTGAGATTGTCCGTATCAACAAAGCTGGCAAAACAAACTTCGTCATCAATGGTGGTGGCTCGCTCCATGGCGAGATTGAGGTAAAGACGAGCAAAAATGCCGCTGTCGCTCTGCTCTGCGCAAGCCTCCTTAATAAAGGCAAGACGACACTACGCCGAGTGGCACGGATCGAGGAAGTTAATCGCATCATCGAGGTGCTCGAAAGCATTGGCGTGCGCTGCCGCTGGCTTGAACACAATGACCTCGAGATCACCCCACCACGCACCCTCCATCTAGACGAGATGGATATCGCCGCAGCCAAGCGCACTCGCAGCATTATTATGTTCCTGGGGCCATTGCTCCATCAATATGAGTCATTCCAAATCCCCTTCGCGGGTGGGTGTAACCTCGGCACGCGGACGGTGGGGCCACACATGGCAGGCCTCGCACCCTTTGGCCTGACTGTCGAGGCAACGACCGATTACTACCAAGCAACAGCCAACCCGCATATGGTTGAGCACGCCATCGTCCTTACCGAGCGCGGCGACACCGTCACTGAGAATGTTATCATGGCGGCAGCGCTCCACCCAGGCGTCGTGACGATTCGCAACGCCAGCCCCAACTACATGGTGCAAGACCTCTGTTTCTTCTTGCAAAAGCTTGGGGTGCAGATCGATGGCATCGGCACAACGACCCTCACCATCCATGGCGTCAGCGAAATCAACCAAACAGTCGAATATTGTCCAAGCGAAGACCCTATCGAGGCAATGAGCTTCATCGCAGCGGGTGTAGTGACGGACTCTGCTATTACCATCCGCCGGGCACCAATCGAATTCCTCGAGCTCGAGCTAGCAGTGCTGCGCGGTATGGGCTTACAATATGAACTCTCCAGCGAGTACCCAGCGCGTAATGGCCAGACTCGCCTGGTCGATATTAGCCTGCACAAATCGACTCTCACCGCTCCACAAGACAAGCTCCACAGTATGCCCTTTCCGGGCATCAATATGGATAATCTCCCCTTCCTTGGTCTCATTGCCACAGTAGCAACGGGCCGCACTCTAGTGCACGACTGGAGCTACGATAACCGCGCCATTTACTTCACCGACCTCACTCGCCTTGGCGCACAGGTAGAGATGGTCGATCCACACCGCGTCTACATCAGTGGCCCTACCCGCTGGAAACCTGCCGATGTCGTCGCACCGCCAGCCTTGCGCCCCAGCGTCGTCGTAATGCTGGCGATGTTGGCTGCCCCTGGGCGCTCCATCCTGCGTGATGTATACAACATCAACCGAGGTTACGAAGACTTCGCTAACCGACTCAACACTCTCGGGGCGGATATCGAAACAACATGGGAATATTAGCCGCTTCTTAGCTTGTCTTACCGCGCCAATAGAGAGACCTCTCATTATGAGAGGTCTCTTGCTGTATACACGGCATCTTGCACAGACTTTGCATACATAGAGCCTAAGTCTTAGAAGGTCTACCTTCTCAGTATCAGCTCCCGTCCGCCAGCGCTTCGTCTGTTGAGCTGCGAAGATCGATTCTTATCTCGCATAGCATAAGAAAAAGAGTACAAAAAGCAAGAGTACACAAAACAGACACGTCAGGCATACGCCTTGAACTTCTGGCAATAACCAAATAAAATTACCACTGCTTATAGTAGTAAAGCAGCACCAAACCAAAATAAAACCCCGGAATCATCCGGGAATTTATCTTGGGGTGGATAATGAGACTTGAACTCACGGCCTCCGGTGCCACAAACCAGCGCTCTAACCAAACTGAGCTATATCCACCAGACAATCGCACAGCAAATCTACTGCGCTGCTGACATGTTGTATTGTAGCAGAGATAGCGTGGTTTGTCTATTGCCTATGCCCATTCATTTTCAATCTCACGGCTTTACTGGCTTACATCGCTCTCATATCTGAACATCACTAAGTCACTTGTTTCTTTTCTCTGGGCTTCTCACTGCTTGTATAGTGAGCCTTACTATCTGTAATAACAGCCATCACCACACTTCGTTGAGCGGATGATCAAGAAAAATGACAAATGGATAGGGTAAATACTGAGGTTAACTAATTGAGCGTGCTTTCTTGCGACGCCACAGTGCCTCAACGCACATCACCAGCCACAGGCCAAGTGCAATCGCCCCAACTGCCCCACCAAACCACACATGCCCCGCACTATAGCCATGCTGATTAACCATCCGGGTGAGCAAGCTAATCGCCACGACGTCACCAAGCAACGTAAACATATTGAGTGCAGAGAGGAGCGTTGCTTTGTATGTATGCTGCAGCTCGCTGAGGATCTTCGACTGCAGAACAATCGGTCGCACTCGCGTATATGCAGTAAATAGCACAACAGCAATGACCGCGATAATCGGGCTTGGCGTTACGCCCATCAAGACAATACACAGCGCCATAATCCACGCATCGACCCAATAAAATGCCAGTGGCCGCAGGCGGTCAAACCAATGCACATACCAGCCCAGTAACGCTCCACCCAGGCTCCCGACCGCCGCAATTACCCCAAACCACTCTACAGCAATACCAACGTGCTGGAAGAGGAGCTCGCGATATTCTAGCCCCTTATTGGACACACCAGCCAAGAAACCAGCGAAGGTGAAGAGAGCAAGATTTTTTGCAGTAATGATTGCGCGAGCAGCCTGCCGTGGCCGCTGAGCCTGGGCAGTCGTGCGGCGCGGTGGGTGAGCAAAGCTCAGTGCCAACCACACTGTCGCAGCAAGCGACAAAAAGCCAATCAAAAATGGGAGTGTATGATGAATACGGTATGTGAGTGGCACCACAATGATAAGCACGGTATTACCAATCAATCCATACGTCTGGGCGCGGCCCATCACCTTGGTATAGTCGCGCGCTCGCCCCAGCGCCGTCAAGGAATCATGCATAAAGGCCTCGACCGCACCAGACTGAAATGCATAGCCACCAAAGAACAAAACCGAGGCAATCAGCCCACCCCAAAAGCTCGGCCATACAGCATACAACAGTGGCGACGTCACAGCGATGCTCGCACCAAGGATAATCGCTCGCCGGTTGCCAAACTTATCGGCCACATAGCCCGCCGGCATCTGCAGCGCTGCCTGGATAATAGACGAGATAACGACCATCAGTGCTAGCTCATCCAAACTCACTTTACCAACATTCACCAGCTGCACCGTGATAAGCGGCAAGTAGACACGCTTGGTAAAAATCCGAAACCACGAATATTTGATAATGTTGCGCTTGAGGAGGTCGTGGTTAGTCACATCTTGCATAAATCTCGCTGTACTATAGCATAGCCTCGCGCAGCATGTAAATGCATTTTGTATGTAATAAAAACAACCCCATCGAAACGGGGTATGACGACGGAAAATGGCGCCCCGAGTAGGATTCGAACCTACGGCCTTAGGCTTAGAAGTCCTCTGCTCTATCCAGCTGAGCTATCGGGGCATGGGTTTATTATAGCAGGTTTCTTGGCAGGTGTGGTATGATAAACGAAGCATGAAACATACGAATGAAAATTATCGATACTTTAGCGTTATTCTCGCAGTATATGTTGCGGCGCTACTCATCTCCAACATTGCCGCCACCAAACTGGTGGCACTGGGCCCACTTATCCTCGATGGTGGAGCAGTGCTCTTCCCGCTCGTATATATCTTTGATGATGTCATGACAGAGGTCTATGGCTATCGCCGGGCACGCCGCGCTATTTGGACGGCCTTTGGGGTAATGCTGCTAGCTATTGGCTGCTTTACACTGGTGCGCTATCTGCCCGCGGCGGCAGAGTACCACGACCAAGCCGCTTACGAGGCAGTGCTCGGCTTCTTCCCGCAGATCGTCATGGCGAGCTTGCTTGCTTTCCTGACAGGGAGCTTCCTCAACTCGTACATCGTTGCTAAGCTCAAGGTTGCTATGAAGGGTCGGCAGCTATGGCTGCGCCTACTTGGATCGACAGTAGTGGGGAGCTTATTTGATACCGTTATATTCTGCGTCGTTGCTTTTGGCGGGCAGCTCACGGGGGGGGCACTGCTCAACTATATCGCCGTCGGGCTTGGCTTCAAGCTTGCCGTTGAGGTCGTCTGCTTGCCACTTACCTACCGCGTCATCGCCGTGCTCAAGCGGCGCGAATCCGTCGACACCTACGACACCACCACCAACTTCACACCATTTCGTTTGCGTGTCTAGCGAGCGAGTTGCTCACTGCCGCAGATTTGCATCTCTCTCAGAATATGAAGAACGCAGTACTTCCATCCTGGTAGAACAGAAAATTGCCTATGGTGATTATTGCAGCGTGATCATTGAAGAGCCTTATGTTTTAGGAAAATACTAAGACCCTTTTAGCGTTTTTAAAGAGACGGTGGCGAAAAAAGGGCTGGTGCTGGAGAGAAGATTGACTATGCAAACTCTTTTTCCTAGTTGTTATGTGAATGCATGCTATAACCTACGGAGGAGCTCTCACCAATCGTTATCGGCGATAATACTGCGCCAAGAAATGATCTCGAAAGGCGTAGAATGTGCCATCCTCGAGGCTGTGGCGAATGTCGTCGACAAGCTTGATGATAAAGCGCTCGTTGTGGATCGACAGCAGTGTCCCCGCCAGGCTCTCCTTGGCCCGGAGCAGGTGACAGATGTAGGCCGCAGTGTAGTGCTGGCAGGTGTAACAGTCACACTCCGCCATAATAGGTGCAAACAGCTCGCGATATTTCGTCCCACGCATATTCACCCGCCCATGTGGTGTGTAGGCCGCACCATTGCGCGCTACGCGAGTTGGGCTTACGCAATCGAAGGTGTCGATCCCCTGCTCAATCGCCGCAAAGATGTCATCTGGCTCCGAGATACCAAGCAAATGCCGCGGCTTGTTCTCGGGCAAGATCTCGTTCACCCACTGGATGGTCTGCGCCATGGTTTCCTTCTCCAGCGCACCACCGATGCCATAACCATCGAAGTCCATTGCGCCAAGGTGTGCTGCGGTTTGCTTACGCAGATCCTCATAATTCGCCCCTTGCAAAACGCCAAAGAGCGCTTGATACGGCTTATCTGGCCGAGCAGCCCGCAGCCGCTTGACCTCTGCTAGGCTGCGCTCCGCCCACGCATGGGTACGCGCTAGTGCCTCCACTTGGTATTCATACGGGTCAATCAGCGACGTCAGCTCATCAAAAGCAAAGGTAATATCCGCCCCAATCCCTGCCTGGATTTGCATCGACAGCTCTGGCGTAAACTTATGTAATGAGCCATCGAGGTGTGACTTAAACATCACGCCATTATCATCCACCCAGGCGTGCCGGCTCGACTTCTTGGCAATCGCAATCTCTTCATCAACATCAGTGCTCATCGCCAGCACCTTCTTAAAGCCCGAGCCCAGGCTCAGCACCTGGAAGCCACCGCTGTCGGTAAAGGTCGGGCCACTCCAGTGCATAAACTTACCCAAATACCCGGCCTTCTCTATTAGCTCATGCCCTGGCTGCAGATAGAGGTGATAGGCATTAGCCAAGACAGCTTGTGCGCCCACGCTAGCTACCATCTCGGGCACCATTGCCTTCACATTCGCCTTTGTGCCCACCACAATGAAGGCTGGCGTCTTGATATCACCATGTGGTGTGTGAATCACACCAGTCCGCGCCAACGTCTGCGGCATGCGGTGAGTTATGGTAAATGAGAATGATGCTGGCATAGTATGATTGCGTTCCCTATACCCCTAGGGGTATTTTACATTGAAATAATCGTGTTTCGCGCAAGGAGAAAAGCTCCCTCTCGCAAAAATCTCTCTCTATTGTATCACAAGGGCTCAATGGTATGATGCCCGTCCCGTCCCCTTTCATCACTCTAATACATAGAGTATACGCATCTGCTGCGGTCACCGCTCCACCGTTATTTCGGGAGACCACTACTTGAGGAAATGCAGAACTTTACGGGTGACATAGCAGAACTATCTCCAAAGTACCTACTATAATACCAGCAATACATCACTGCATCTCTAGGTAGAATAGTGAGCAGAAGATGACAGGCAATCTGGCAGAGAAAGTGGAAGCTTGTGGGCTCACGTTACGCAGCGCGCCGTGTAGGCTGAGTATGCGCTTGCTGCAGCGCCACCACGACATCACTCTCCGCACGCTCTTGGCCTGCTGGCGCCAAGCCTGTCTTCACCTGTAGCCACTCACGGGCAGACCGCGGCATAAGCTTTTGTACAAGGTCTGTTGCCACCATACCGAGCGTTGCAGCAACTACTTTAGCATCCTTCTTTAGCGAGGCTCTCTCAGCGTATACAACATCCTGCTCCATCATATGAATTGTATCTAGCTCGTAGCCAGGCTCATGCTGTTCTTTGCTATAAGGTGCCATAATGCCTGGGCGAGCCGTCTTGCGCGCCTCAATCCACTGCTGTTTGAGGCCTTCAGGAATGTCGGGGTTAGCAAGAATGTCATTATATACTTCGCCTGTGGCTAGTGGCCTTGGCCCGACGATCGCCATCTTGCCACGCAATACTTGCAATAGCTGCGGTGCTTCGTCTACATGTGCTTTGCGCACAAGCTTACCAACTGGCCCCGCGCTACTGTGGTTATAGCCATTAGCCGAGGCAGTGTTGCGCACTGCACCACGGAGTGTCCGCAACTTTGGCACCTTAACGAGGTTATCAAGATCACTGCCATAGCGCTCCTGCACGAAGAGCGTTGGGCCATCGCCGAGCTCCTTATGCATCGCCGCAGCGGCAACGAGAGCAGCCGAGCCCATACAAACCAGCAAAGGAACCGCCACTACTCGGTCAAACCAGCGCTTCTCAGGACTTTCGTTATAGGCTTTGCCGTGTTTTGTTCTATTTTTTTGTGACATCCGTCTCAGCCCTCGACCCAAAGCTAGCCTTATAAACCGTATTTCACAGAAAGCTCTAGATCAAATAGTTTCAACATTCCGCCTATAAGCTTTGCTAAGTTCACTTACTAGAGCTTCATCCAGTAGCTCACCAGATAGCTCCATAAAATATACAAACTTATCACGGAGTCGCTTTTGCATATCAGTCGAAGCCAAGTGATAGTAGTAACTATTCTGAATGAGGTCTGCTGCGCGGATTGATAGGGCCTCGCTACCGAGCTCAGCCGTACGGGCAAAAGACTGCATGATGTCTTGAGTATCTGAAACTGTGAGAGCATCGACATACACTGCAACCTGATGTCCAAAGCTTTGCTCGACATCGTCGATAGTAATATCTGTATCTTCAACAACATCATGAAGAACTGCAGCAATCACTACATCTTGCGGGCAACCTTTCTCCCAGAGCATCTCTGCAACTTGAATCGAATGAAGCAATACTGGTTTGGTGTTATGCCCAGAGTCTTGCAAAGCATTCGACAGGAAGAATAAGGCTCGTTCTATCTCGTGCTTATCATATTCAAATTCTGCGATATGCGCCTTTTCCATCTTGTTTTACTCCTTGTCGCCAATAGGATTGGCTAATTTTCTATCAACTTGCAGCTCAACTATCTCTTCGTTCCCAATCTTGTCATCTAACATCGCCTGTAAGTCCCCACCATAATAGCTCGCGAGAATTACAGTGATCGGACCCGAGTGCGTTACGATTAATACGCATGCGTCCTTGCCGGCTTCGTATATACGATTTACCGCATTGATAACTCGTGTGGCCATTATCTCGTTTGATTCTCCATCAGGAAATCGCACTTTCATATAACCACCCTCTATATGCGGAATGGCATCGTAGGGCAATCCCTCGTATTTTCCAAAACTAATTTCTCGTAGATCCTTGTCAGAAGTAGCCTTCTGTAGACCAAGTGTATCCGAGATGATCTGTGCAGTCTGCACAGATCTTCCAAGATCAGATGTGTAGACACGATCAATTTTCTGAGATAGCTTCTTAATTTTTAGAGCCTTACGCTCCGCCTGCCGAACGCCAAGAACGGTCAGCTTGCTATCGCGTTGACCCATGGTAATGCCGCAGGCATTATCTTCAGCTTGGCCATGCCTAGTGATGAGAAGCTTCATGGTTCCATTATCTCATAGCTAACGTAAATTGTTGCTGTACTTCTTCGGTAGCTTCATCTGCGTTACTATTATCCTCCAGGTATGTAACAACCCGCATAAGATACCAAGGTAGTATAGACTCAGCGATTCGACGCGGGTCTACTTGACCAGCAGCCGAGCCTGCACAGGTTCAGCTTTAGGTTCGAGCTTTGGCTCCGCCAAAGTCTAGAAAAAGCCGCCCTACAGGGCGACCGTTTCCAATTTTGTTCCGAAATGGTGCGGGTGCGGAGAATCGAACTCCGATCCCAAGTTTGGAAAACTTGTATACTAGCCGCTGTACGACACCCGCATGCGCTATCCATTATACCACTTTCTTGTGTATAATAAAGGTATGACCCGAGGACTCCATCGCTTGCGCGGATCGAACATACATACCAATGGCGTTGCGCGCAATACCCGCACCATCGTCAACGGCGCCAAGACGTCGTCACTACGCGTCGACCAGCGCCAACATCAATCTATCCAAGAGCGCCGCGCCAACCACCTGCGCTACCAAAGCTCGCACACTAT
Organism: uncultured Candidatus Saccharibacteria bacterium; assembly: GCA_963514895.1. Taxonomy (GTDB): domain Bacteria; phylum Patescibacteriota; class Saccharimonadia; order Saccharimonadales; family Saccharimonadaceae; genus Saccharimonas. The sequence continues at coordinate 23,353 of CAUPVK010000005.1, read as the reverse complement.
GATGGGCTGCCGGCCAGTCGCCACCGATAGTAGCCGTATTGATGATGAAGCACCTTATATGAACAATGAGCGCCTCCGAGGTGCTTGCGGTGGACCACGCGACCCATCAGGATCGCGGCCAGGTACCGCCACCTACGCCCGTCGGCGCGACAACACAGTACACACGCCGCGACAGTCACAACCAGCCTATAGCAAGCCAGCCATGAAGCCAAACTTCCGTCCAGGATTTATGCAACCAAACCAAGGTCAATAATTACGCAGCTTTGGCCCGCATTGCTAGAGGTTATATTCTACAAAATACTTCTAGCACTGTAAGAGTGCCACTTCTTGCTCTTAAATTTTCTCCTAAGGATGGCAAGCCTGCGCTTTCAAGCGTCCTCGAGAACCCCTTCATATCTTCGCTCTTCTTATTCCAACGCGTAGCCCATTAATAGAATGAGCTCTTTCTTACTATCATTCCCTTATAGAGCTAAGGCTAATTGTTCGAAAGTGCCGCACTTTTTTACCGTTTATACTCTGGTGGGATAATTTCATCTGCTGTCACAACCTCTGGTGCACCATCAGTCTGGAAGGCTTGGCGGGCCTGCTCAAGCGTGACGGTAATCGTGCTGCCAGGTGTCACACTGCCGCTAAGCATCTGGCGTGCCACAGTGTTCTCCACCGCTTTTTGCACCACGCGGCGCATTGGGCGAGCACCAAGCCGTGGGTCGTAGCCGCGCTCGACGAGAAAGAGCTTAGCATCATACTCTACCGCAACCGAGACCTTTTGCTGGGCGAGTGTGGCATTGACCCCCTCGAGGATAAGGTCGAGCACTTGCACCAGCTCTTCCTTAGTAAACGGCCGGAAGAGGACGATTTCGTCAAAGCGATTGAGGAACTCGGGACGGAACTGACCACTGTTAATGAGCTCGTCGGTAAACTGCTGTTCGAATTGCTCAAGCTTATAGCCATGCTCGATGTATTCACGGATGCGGTCGGCCCCAGCGTTACTCGTAGCAATAACAATTGCATCACGGAAGCTCACCTCACGATTCTTAATATCGCGCAGGATCCCCTCGTCCAGCAGCTGCAGCAAGGTTGCTAATACCTCTGGCGCAGCCTTCTCAATTTCATCGAGCAGCACCACGCTAAAGGGCTGTTTCATCACCTGGGCGGTTAAGCTGGCTGGGTCATCAGCGCCATCAGCAATCAGGCGCGACACATCCTCAGGCCGGACGTATTCGTTGAGGTCAATCCGGACAATCTTGCCCTCACCACCAAAGTACACGTCAGCCAGAGCCTTGCTCAGTTCCGTCTTACCCACTCCTGTTGGCCCAAGAAAGAGAAAGGTGCCAATTGGCCGATTTTGGTTGCGCACACCGGCTCGTGCTCGGCGCAGGGCATCACTTACCACGCTGACCGCTCGCGTTTGGTTAACCATTCGCTGGTGGATGAGCGCCTCCATATTGAGCAGTCGCTCACGATCATCAGCAGTACTCGCCACACTTATCTTCACATCCATCGTCTGCTCAATAGCTTGCTGCACCGATTGCTTTGTCACAATACCATCCTCGTGGTAGCTCGCGGCCGACTCGAGCAGCTTGATGGCTTGGCCCGGCATAGCAAGGTCATGAATATAGCGCGCACTTAGTCGATACGCCTCGCGCAGCGCTTGATAGCGATAAGCCACATGGCGCTGCCCCTCAGTAATGACGGCTTGTTCTTGCAAGACGCGCAGTGTCTCGGCTTCGCTTGTGGGTGCTATGGAGATGCGATTGAGCGCATTAGCAAGCGATGGGTTGCGCCGGCCAATCTGCAAAAACCGCTGCTCGTCCATACTCAGAATAACCCTCAAGCGCCCTGCCTCGAGAATAGGCAACAGTACATTGGTAAGATCCACCGCGCCAATCCCTTCCTCAAAGAATAGTTGAGCATTATCCAGGCAGATGATGATGTTCTTAGCAGTATACGCCTCACCAAGGACGCGCATAACAAGGTTCTCGAGCTCACCTCGGCCTGGTGCCGCAGCGATGAGTGATGATGAGTCAAGGATAAACACCTGCCGAAACTTGAGGCTACTAGGCAAATGCGCCGAGGCATCGAGTAGCCGCTCTGCAAAGGCGTGGATGATGGTCGTCTTGCCCGTGCCAGCCTGTCCTACCAACACGGCATTCTGCCGCCCACGGGTGCCGAAGATGTCGATGAGCTGATCAATCGCTTTGGTGTGCGACGCAACATCAACAGAGAACATCCCGCCGCCACGGCTAATTTGCTCGCTAATATTCTGCCCAAAGCGGCGCAGCAGCGGAATATAACCAAACGACCAATCGCGCGCCACCCCACCAGTGCGCCGCGGCCGATGAATCTGTGCCACCAACTGACGCAAGTGGTGCTGCCACTGCACAGCGCCATCGAGATCTTCGTCGTCGAGCTGGAGCTCCGCCAAGATATTTTGGTAACCAGGCACACTGCGCACCAAAGCCACCATAAGTACACTACCAGTGATTTGCTCGAGCTGGTTATACTGGCGGATACGGTCGGCAAATTGCCAAAACTCGGGCATAATGCTCGGGTCGTCACTCACGAGATCCTGCATAAGTGCCGGGCTAAGACCGAGTCGCAATGCCATAAACAGCCCATCATTAACTGAGCGCAATGCCCATGCAATATCGCGTGGTGTCGGCGCGGCGGGCAACCGACCCAGGACATCACCTGTAAGCAAACCATCAGCCGTGCCACCACTGGTGGGCAAATGGGCAATCTCACCCTGGTACCACCGGTGGAGCCCATATGGCACCACAGCCAAGCTCGCGATAAACCACCCCAGTGGTAATTCCACCGCCAGCAAGGCTCCCGCTCCTGCTATAAGAAGCACAAATGGCGCCCACCACCAGTGATCGAAGCGGCCCATCTGCACACCCAAGCGAGCCTTCTTAGCACGCAAGCTATCGTAATGAAAGTCGCTTACCATGGCAGCCACCCCACTATCGCAAACCCCGCCCCCAGCAGTGGCAACACGGGCACAAGCGCCCACGCAATAACAAAGACAAGCCCCGCCACCGCGGTTATCACCAGTGTCACGATACCAAAGATAATCATAAAGCTCCGCACGATGCCGCCAATCGTCCGCGAGATCAGGCGGTCGAAAAACGCCCGAATCTGCACGCCAATCGGCCCATCCACCGCTCCTGCCGATATCTGTCGAAACGGCGCAAACCACGTTCGCACCAGGAGATCAATTGAAAAATAGTCAAATACACTCACCAGCTTCCCCCACACCATCGTGATCCGCTGCCACCACCCAGCGCCATACCACCACGCAAAAAATCCAACCACTATCATACTATGCATTGTAGCGCACTAGCGTGATTTGTGCTATATATCGCATCATAAAATAAAGGGTGATTCATGCTATAATAAACACCATGATTCGTATTACAACTCTTGTGGGCAAAGGGGTACAGCGCGCAGCTCGGTTGCGCGGTGGTGGTTCGGCATTGCCAGGCCTCGTCGTCGAGAAACTCGATCGGCACTTTCTTGCCCGTACGCTTGATGCTCTACCGCATGGTGTGGTGGTAGTAAGTGGCACTAACGGCAAGACAACCACCACCAAGATGGTTGTAGCCCTACTGGAAAGCCAAGGCCTCCGCGTCTTTACTAATCGCACGGGGAGCAACTTTACCCGCGGCGTGGCAGCAGCACTACTTGAGGCGGTTGATACCCATGGTGTTTTGCCAGCGGATATTGCCGTGCTGGAGCTGGACGAAGCGCATGCTGTGCACTTCGTCAAGCAAGTTGCCCCACGCTATTGTTTATTACTCAACGTCCTGCGCGACCAACTCGATCGCTTTGGCGAGATCGACTACACAGCGCAGCTGCTTCACACCATCGCCATGCGCACCACAAATGGCATTGTTCTCAATGGCGACGACCCACGGCTGACGCGGCAAGAATTTATCGCTGATCTCACAGCACCAATAAGCCGCTATGGCGTCGATCCATCACTTGCCCACCTCTTCCCAAGTGACGATACCATGCGGAGCACCCCAGGCCAGGCTACAGCCACCACCGATGCTGATGTGACGCTATGCCACTTATCTGACCAAGCTGCCACCTTCCGCTTCGACGGTTCCGACCATCCTGTCTCACTTAAGCTCAAAGGCAGCTACAATGCCCAAAACGCTGCAGGAGCACTTACCCTCGTCCGTACTATTCTGCAAGATAAACTCGATACACCCGCCATGCTCGCTGCCCTAGCTCAGGTCGAGCCAGCCTTTGGCCGCGGCGAAGCTCTGACCGTCAATGGCCAGCCCTGCGAGCTTGTCCTCGTCAAGAACCCGAGCGGTTTCCGCCTGAGCCTGGCATCGTTTAACCCTTACAAGACTGCTACAATGATTGCCATCAACGACCAGTACGCCGATGGCCGCGATATGAGTTGGCTATGGGATGTCGACTTCGACACACTTCGGCCCACTGGCGTGGCAATGGTAAGTGGTGTGCGCGCCTACGATATGGCGCTGCGCCTCCAGTATGATGAGGTAGAAGCTCGGCGCGTTGTACCTGGCCTTAAGCAAGCTCTGGCAGAGTTTGTCCAGGCCAACCGCGGCACCCCCTTGCGCATCTACTGCACCTATACCGCCATGCTTGCCTTGCGGCGCGAATTAGCTCATTACACAGAGGTAAATACTGTATGAAAAACAACACTATCACCATCCTCCAACTCTACCCTCACGCCATGAACATCTACGGCGACTGGGGTAATACCCTCACGCTCAAGCGACGGCTTGAATGGTATGGTTACAGCGTGCGGCTCGTTGAATACAACCCAGGCGACACCTTCCCAGCCGATGTCGATATCATCGTGGGTGGTGGTGGCCAAGACTCTGGCCAAGCTACTATTCAGGATGATTTACTAGCAATTGGCCCCACTCTGCAGCGCCTCGCTGATGATGGTGTGCCAATGCTGGTAGTGTGTGGGCTCTACCAGCTATTTGGGCGATTCTTTAAGACCACTCAGGGAGCGATCATTCGTGGAATTGGTCTCTTTGATATCGAGACAGTCGCTGGCGAGCAGCGCCTGATTGGCAATATCGTCACTGCCAGCAGCGACTTTGGCGAAGTCATTGGCTATGAGAACCACAGCGGCCTCACAACCCTTGGACACAGCGTGCCACCCCTGGGTATCGTATCGCGTGGGGCGGGCAACAATGGTACCGACCAAACCGAAGGTGCGCGCTACCGCAATGTGATCGGCACCTACCTCCATGGCTCAATTCTACCTAAGAATCCACGCATTGCCGACTTCCTGATTGAGCAAGCGGTAGCGCGGCGCTATGGTGAATTTGCGCCCTCCGTCCTCATCGATGACACCTTTGCCACCAAGGCACGGGCTGTTGCTGCCAAGCGCCCCCGCTAGGCGTACAATCGTACTCCTCGGGGCTTAGACTACAGACGGCTATCTCGCATCTCAAGCCTATTACCCTCCAACAACATTAGACAATCTTAAGCGTACTTTTAGCAAATCTGCTATACTAAATCATTGTGACAACCCAACCAAAAGCCAGCGCGTCCTCTGTTGGGCGCATCGTTAGTCTCGACCTCATGCGCGGGTGGTTTTTGGTTATCATTATTCTCGACCATCTCACCTACTTCCCCAATGGCCTCACTTTCCTCACTGGCGACAGTCGTCTCGCTGTCTCGGCAGCCGAAGGGTTCTTCATTATATCCGGCCTTGTCCTGGGCATTGTGCGCGGTGCCAAGCTCCGCACGCAGCCCCTCATGGCAGCGACGCGCTTGCTCTGGAAGCGAGCTGGTACGCTCTACCTCACGAGCATTATCGTGACGATGCTATCGCTCCTGATTAGTTGGTTCTTTATTGATAATAAAGGTGTCAAGTTGCCCTTGCCGCTGCCCGATGGCAATTGGCTTGGCCTGGCGTGGGATATTGTCACCTTGCAGCAATTCTACGGCTGGGCGGACTATCTGCGCCTGTATGCACTGTTTATTGCGGTAGCACCAGGCGCGCTCTGGCTGCTGCGGCGCGGCAAGTGGTATATCGTGCTAGGGCTCAGCTTACTGGTGTGGGCACTGACGCCACGGCCTGTTAGCGAACTATACCAGCCGCTCACCTGGCAGGTACTGTTCTTTATGGCCTTTGCCCTGGGCTACCACCTACCAGAGATTACCGCACGCTGGCAATCGTGGCCACTGCGTCGTCGACGCATCATCAAGCGCAGTATTGCAACGCTCTTCGTCCTCACACTCTTTGCCGACGCATACGTCACCTTTGTGGCACATGGGCTAGGTGACGGCTTTCATCAAGCGCTTGCCGCGGCCGATACCGCACTCGACAATCAGTTCCTCAAGCTCGACCTACCACTGCCTCGCCTTACCCTATCGTGGCTTTGGTTTGCTGGGTTCTTTATGCTGTTTCGGCGGTTCGAGGATCGCATCAAGCGCTGGCTAGGCTGGATTTTGCTGCCGTTTGGCCATAATTCGCTCTATGTGTATACGGTGCATGCGTTCGTTATTCTCGTCATACATCTCTTTGTGGCACCAGATTATTATATTAGCGATTTTTATTTTACGTCGGTCGATCGCTTTTATGAAATCCCTGGCAATTTTGCTCTGTCTATGAGCGCCGTTGCGCTTATCTACCTTGCTGTCAAGACAAAGTTTTTGATGAAGATTATTCCACGCTAACAGGGATCAGCTAGAGAGATAGACCTTCTTTTGTTTCATTGGTCTATCCCATCAATCAGTACATCTTTGCTGTACATCTCCCATAAAAAACAGAGGCCGCGCAAGCCTCAATTATCTATGGTATACCCGGCAGGGTTCGAACCTGCGACCTTTGGTTCCGGAAACCAACGCTCTATCCAGCTGAGCTACGGGTACGTATAGTGGTATTGTACCACGGATGATTATGGCTTTGCTAGTGGATTTTTTGCCAACAAATCGGTACTATAAAAGATATGAGTAAGCAACTAGCGCGGCAACAATCTGCCGCTCGGGTCAAGAAGCCCGCCTTTATTCTCGTTAATCGACTATTTCCCCTTGTCTGTAAGATGCGACGCCATTGGTTTCGCATTGCCATTGTACTAGCACCACTGGTGGCAATGGCGCTGTGCTGGTGGATTGGCAGCCAGCAGAGTGTATGGTTTGATGAGGCGTATTCGGTGTGGCTCGCCAAGCAGCCAATTGGAGATCTCATCCGCCTCACCAGTATCGATACACACCCGCCGCTCTACTATCTCATCCTCAAGCTCTGGGCCAGTGTGTGGGGCTATAGCGAGGCAGCCCTGCGTGCCTTTAGTATCCTCTGCTATGGCGGTGCGATGATTATTATGGGGTGTTTCGTACGGCGCTGGTTTGGTAAGCGCGCCGCGGGGTATGCACTCCTCACACTAATTGGCACACCGCTGCTGATGCGCTACGGCTTTGAGATACGGATGTATGCTTTGGGGTCACTCATCGGTGTGAGCGCCACCGCTGTACTGGCGCGCGCCTGGCATGACGACCGTTGGCGCGACTGGATGCTCTATGCGGTGCTTGTCGCCTTTGGCATGGGGACGCTGTATTATAGCGCCTTACTCTGGCTAGCCCAGCTGCTCTGGCTCATGGTTATGACCTACCGTCGCCAAGGTCTACAACAGTGGTGGAAACTGCCGTGGCTCTGGGCGTATGTAGTGAGCTTCATGCTGTTTTTACCGTGGCTACCGACCTTCCTGGGACAAATTGGCAATGGTGCTTTAGCCGAGATTGGCCAGCCGATGAATCTGCAGAATTTGCTTGGCATCGCATCCTTCAACATGATTTATAAGCCATCTTGGTTGCTAGGCGTTGTGTCGTCGCAACTTGTCCTTATTATTATCTGTGCCGTTGCGTGGGCGTGGCCTCGTGCAATGCGTTCGTTGCCGCATCCCGAGCTTGCTTGGCTATTGCTTGCTCATGTGGGTGTGCCAGCTGCAGCACTGATCGTTGTGTCACTATCTGCTCCAATGTATGTCGAGCGCTATCTTGCTCACGTAGCAATCAGTGGTGTTGCTATTGCAAGCATCGTCCTCTATACAGCCTGCGTAGCCCTACATCGTTCGCCATTGCGCTGGCACAAGGCCGTATCAACCGCTCTCTTGGTACTTCTGCCGGTGGTTATGTTGTATGGCATGGTACAGTTATCACTGCAGGGCAACTTCAACTTCCAGCGTGATGAGCGACCCAATGTGAAGCAAATTGCCACCCAGCTCGACACCACCTGCCATGACGGGAGTGTCATCCTTGCGGCCGACCCGTACATCGCTATAGAGATAAGCTATTATCTCGAGCAAGCGCAGTCACATTGCCCCATCTACATGGCCTATGTGGGTGGCCCACTGATGGGCGGCTACGCACCGCTCGAAGGGAGTACCACGTACCGCAAGGTAGCCGACACCACTCAGCCCTTTACCGATGCCAAAAAAATCAACGTTCTCTACTATAGCAGCTCGACGGCAACTACCACCCCAACACTACCCAGCGCCTACACTCTGCGCTCCGTCACTGGTGACCCACTCGTGCTGATGCAGTTTGCCCGTGACTAGTGCCTGAGCACTATACCATTTCTACAGTGGTAGATAGTTCATAGTCTCACCTATTAATTGCAGATTACCCCGCCATCATCTACACTAGAAAGACAAGGAGGCATATATGATCGAACAACTCAAAAGACAGCTTATTGGTGCGTGGTGGGTGATTATTATCATGAGCCTGTCGTTGATTATCTTTGGTGGCGTCTCGCTTGCGATGCCAGCAGTGACGCTCACTGTTTTGATGACAGTTCTCGCAATTTTGATCATTGTCTGGGGTCTATCGCAGCTGGTGCGTGGTTTACAAGTAGCAGACGGTCAAGCCAAGGCATTTCTCATAGTGGCAGGTGCGCTGCTTATTCTGCTTGGCGCGGTGATGCTTGCCAACCCTCGGGTTAGTGTGGCGACGCTCAGCTTTGTCCTTGGCTGGGTAGTGATGCTACGCAGCCTCATCGACCTTATACTCAGCCGCATCTTCCCTGCCAGGAGCCGTACGCGAGCGCTCTGGCTCATGTCTGGCGTAATCGGTGTGGTCGTGAGCTTCATCCTCTGGCTCTTCCCTGTCGGCAGCGCTCAGCTTTTCGTCCAAATCGTTGGCGGCTATGCACTGGTCAATGGCATCATTCTCCTCGCCAATGCCATTGAGCTGCGCCGCACCGTGCGCCGTCGTATGCATGGTCATCACACCAACAAGCCAATCGACCGCGGTAAGGTGATTGATCTGTAGCATATATTACAATACTTACACCTCAAAACTTGCGTCGTTTTTCCGCCTCAACCATACTCAGGATCAACATCTTGAAAATACCAATTTCTCAGCATTAGTGCCGCAAGTCGGATTGCCACAGCGAATTTTTGTAAAGCAGCGAGAGAATGAAGCTAGTATAGAAAAAGGGGCTAAGATTTTGTTTGCAATATCTTAGTCCTACCGTATTCATCGTTACCTTAGCTGGCAAAGTGTACGGATCATAGAGAATACGCCCAAGGTCTGATTTTTGTTGATGCTAAAATTTTACCTCTGCAACTCTGGCTCACACACTGCCGGTTGGGTTGGCTCAACGGCGCGGATCACATGGCAGTAGCGCAACACACCATCGGTCGCTCGCGTCTCATTCTCGCCAGATTGTGCGTGGTAGGCATCACACCCACCCTCTTTGGGCTCGCTCTCTGAGCCCTTCATATGATAGACAAGCCCCTGGGCGGTGCGCGTCGTTGCCTCTATGCAGTAAGTTGCCGATGCGACGTATTTGAGTGTCGCTGTCACATTCTCACTCTTATTATAATCAGCTGGGAGCGATGTAGGGTAACCATTATAAAATGTCCGGTAGGCTGTCATCGCCGCGCCGGCAGCCCGCAGGTCGCTCACGAGTTCCGTCTGGGCCGCACGCTGACGCCACGCACCATACCCCACAATCGACGCCGACACCAAGATCGCTAGTATCGCCACCACTGTCAAAATCTCGACTAGCGTAAACCCTCGCTTATTCATGCTTTCATCATAACATAAGCGTCTTGGAGAGTACAGATGGTATTACTGTGTTTCGTCGATACATGATCGCCCACCCGCATTCACTGCCTGATCTGGATTACTCTACACCAAGTAGCTGATAATCTCATCTGCCACTGCAATAGCCGATGGATAGGTGCTCGTGTCAATCGGGCCACCAGGCGTTAGATCGTGGCTAGCCAGTACCGCTGGGAATTGCTGCATGCTATCCATGTCATCCTCGCCATCACGCATAAATTCTTCGAAGCTCTGAATCACCGCTGCATCGCGCCCAGCACGCCGCCTCGCCTCGGCCACTCCCTTAAAGCGCTCGTAGCGGAGTTCATCTGGCGCTGTGAGCACCACCGTCCGGTAGCGATCGCCCAGCCGCTCCTTGAGGCGGCAAGCACTGCGGTAGTCACGCAGGCCATCGAGCACCACCAGCTCCACACCAGGCCGCTCAAGTAGCTCCAGTGCCCGGTCGGCCAGTAAGCTCGGCGCAGACTCCGTCATAATCTGCAGCACGCGCAAATAATCGCTCCGCTTGCGCAGTGTCATATGATGGCTCGCGGCATATTCGCGCAAGACATCGCTCGGACGAAACAAAACAACCCCGGCACCCAGCCGCGGCATTAGCTCACGAATTGTTGATGATTTGCCGGCGAGTTCTCGCCCAGTAATATTCACAATTTGGATGGTTCGAGTAGATCTCATACCCTCTATTGTAGCATGGCATCTGCGGCAGAAATACCTCAAAAACAGCAAATTTATGGTATTTGTTCTATTTTTGGCTTATGACCTCTGTATATATTTCCCTTTTATATCTGCAACTTTATTCGATGAGATATGATGGTTCGTCTCTATACTAAGCGCCGCGCTCTCGCACTAAAGGGGTGAATATTCTAGAAAGGCATTCATTTTTATGTAGCCAAGCTAACACCAGAAAGAGCGTGAAGTAAGCCACCGGGCTGTAAGATATTGGCGTTTGCGTATGTGTAACAAGATATATTATTGCATTAATATCTATAATATTATGTATTATGTGATATTACCCCTGTTTTTGAGCACATTATGCAATATTGTGCGTTATTTTGCCATTTTCCTCTTCCCTTTTTGCGACCTCTGTTGTATAGTGAATGGACTATGTATACACAACAGAGACCAAACAGGGGTCATGAAGCCCCACATTCTTCACCAACACCCAAATGTGGTGATGACAAGTACCGTCACTTGGTAGAGAACTCTACCATTCAGTCTGAGTCACAGTGCTCAAAGGCTAATGACATTTCACGACGAGGCCTTCTTGGAGCCGCCGCAGTGCTAGGACTAGCAACAGCGTTCATCGCTTTTCGGTCAAAAGATAACTACGATCAGCACCCTTCTGCCGCCGAGCATCAACCCACCCCCGAAGAGCAAGCCACTCAGCTAGTCGATGCGTATAGCGATTACCTCAGCCAGCGCGAAGCCTACGAAGCAGGCAAAACCACAGAAGAACCTCAACTACCAGCCAACCTAGATGGTATTACTACTCTAGCCGTCGAGGCTGGCGACAGCATCGGCACTGTGGTAGACCGGCACATCGCCACACTCGCCGAAGCAGATGCATTCCATACTAAGCCCGAGCAAGATGGCGTGACCAATGCTACGTCGACCCGCGTTGCTGAACTCTACCTGACCGATGGCAACACGCGCACGCGCTACGAGCTACAGCCTGGCGACATCGTGACACTCGCGCAATACCAAGGTTTTGTTGTGCCGCTGGCAATCAACCCAGATGAATCGAACTCAAGTACATCACTGCACACTCTCGAGCCATAATGATTCGCACACTACAGCAGACCAGCCAGCCACTCTGGCTGGTTTTTTGGTATGAGCATAGCCAGTTCGCTCTCTCGCATCAAGAGTGATATAATAGCGTAGACGATGCAAATGGAGCAGGTGCAAGCACTGATTTTTACGATTCGCCAGGCGGATGCCACGCGGCTGGATGACCTTGCGTATGCCGAAAAGACGGTGCGCATGCTTGCCAAGGTAGCTGGCCTGCACGCGCTCGAGTCTGTCTCGCATCAGTTCTCACCGCAGGGCGTGAGTGTGTCGCTGCTGCTCGCTGAGTCGCACGCCACCATCCACACCTGGCCCGAGAGCCGCGGAGCGTACCTCAGTATTGCCACGTGCCGGCCCTTAGGCGAGGATACAATCGAGACCCTTCGCCAAGCCATTGCAGACGCATTTTATACCAACACTATAACGATCGAAAGCGCTATCTTATGACCAAACGCACCAAAGCTCGCCTCAAAATCAACGATGTCTTGCGTGGCAAACGAACCAACTTCCGCGCGGTAGGTTGCTTATTGTTTAAAGAAGACAACCCCGAGACCAAGCAAGCCTCCTACTGGGAAGAATGGGAGCTGACGGGCCTCGAAAATTACGATAGCTGGGTGGAGTACGACCACGATAGTAAGGTTGTGTCGCTCTATGAGCCGGTGCGGTTTGCCCAGCGGCTTGAGCCAGAGCACCTGGCTGCGGGCAATGAGTTTAGCATTACGCTCGAGGATGGCACGGTGCAAACCATTACCGTTGCAGAGGCTGGCGAAGGCACCATTATGGCTATCCACGGTAAGAACGCCTACCAGGTCTTTGAGGGTGAACCAATGGCCTACGCTAGCCTGCACTACACCGATGCCGAGACGAGCGCTACCACCACCTACACGGTAGAAAAATACAACCGGCGTGAGTACGACGTTTACCGCAAAACACCGCTGTCCGATGCGCAGCAAAAGGAACTATTTGGCCGGCTCATCCGTCCGCGCAACTGGCCGCTATTTTGGCGCTGGGTGATGATCATCAGCTTTGTTGGGGCGCTGCTATTTGCCATTTACGATGAGTTCTTTGGCCACGATGATTCGCACGGCACCGGCACCTACCACGGGCGCAGTGTCTATGGCGGCGGCAGTGGCGGCGTAGGCAAATAACCTGGGCGCGAAAGGTAGACGAAAGACACTATGGCACATACTCGCGTCACACCACCAGGCACCAAGCGTATCACCAGCAAGGAAAACATCGCGCTGTTTGCGGCAGCGCTTTTGGTGGCAATTGGCGGGCTTATCTACGAGCTCATCTTGGGTACAGCTGCCTCATACCTGGTGGGCGATTCAATCCTGAGTTTTAGCCTGGCAACTGGTATAACCCTCTTCGGCATGGGGGTGGGGTCGTTGCTGGTGCGGCATATTCGCTGGCACCCGGCCACCAGCTTCGCCGTTAATGAAATCCTGCTGGGGCTGGTGGGTGGTAATTCGGTGCTGCTACTCTACAGCGCCTTTAGCTTGAGCAAGCTGCACTGGCCGGTGTTTGCGCTGATTAGCCTGGTGATTGGTGTGCTGATTGGGCTGGAAATCCCGCTGCTCGTCAAGATGTTTACCCGCTACGGCCGGCCGTCTTCGGTGGAGCTGCTTAGCAAGGTGCTGGCGATCGACTACTTTGGCGCACTGGTGGCCTCGCTGGTCTTCCCGCTCTTCTTGCTACCCAGCCTGGGCCTGATGCGCAGCACCTACTTGATCGCCACACTCAATATCGCCGTGGCAGTGCTGATCTTATTGCAGCTCAAGACTTCGCGGAGGCTCCTGGCCGCCAGTGTGGTGGCAACCATCCTGCTACTGGGACTGTTCTTTGGTGCCAGCTGGCTGGAGCACCGCATTGATACCAAGGCCTATAAAGACCCGGTTATTCTCTACCAGCAATCGGCCTACCAAAAGATCGTCCTCACCAAGTACAAGCAGGATTTGCGGCTGTATCTGAATAATAACCTGCAGTTTTCGAGCCTGGACGAAGCCCGCTACCACGAAACGCTGGCCGGTGCGGCAATGACAGCGGTCAAGCAGCCCAAAAACGTGTTGATTATGGGCGGTGGCGACGGACTGCTGGCGCGCGAGATCCTGAAATACCCGAGCGTAGAGCACATCACCCTGGTGGATATTGACCCAGCCATGACGCAGCTGGCGCGCACTAGTCCCCTGCTCGCCGAGCAAAACAGGCGCTCGCTTGCTAGCCCCAAGGTGCGCGTCGTCAACGAGGACGCGTTTTTATTTGCCTTCAAGACGCACCAGGCGTATGATGCCATTCTGATCGACCTGGTCGACCCATCGAACGACCGCCTAGCCAAGCTCTACTCGCAGCAATTCTACCGCCAGGCCGCGCGCATCCTCAGCCCCAGTGGGGTGATGATCACCCAAGCGACGTCGTCGTATTTCTCGCCACACGCCTTCGCAATGGTGGCTAGCACCGTCGCATCCGCCCAGCCCCAGCGGCATATCACGCCCTTTAGCATTAATGTGCCTTCCTTTGGCGAGTGGGGTTTTGTGCTCTCGACCAAGGATAAAGCCAACCTGCTGAGCCAGCCGCTGCCGCCCGGGCTTAGCTATACCGACACCAAACTGCTCGACTACACCCTGCGCCAGCGCCCCGCTAGCCTGCCCCCGGCCGGCATCTCTACCCTGCTAACGCCGCGCATCATCGACGTCTATAATCGTGATATGGGACAGTGGCGGTATCAATAAAGAACACTCTGTGTGGAGCCTAACCTCTTCCTGATATCAATCTATAATCACAATTCATTATGTGCAGGTATATAGTCTAGCCAAAACTAACCCGTCAGAGCTGCCACATTCCTTGCTTTACTCATCAACACCCACCAACTCTTCTATACTATTGGGATATTTGTGTATGTTTGCTCTGCAGGCTGGTATATCGTATGATATATTCATGTATCATAAACGACCACGCGAACAAGCCCGTCATTATGACATCCAGTGGCACCGCCAAACAGGTGTGTTTTACCCTGAGCAACTATCATCAGAAACACCAACTGTTGGTGTTTCTGCCAATACCTGGCGCGAGTACATGGATCTGATACGCCTGAGTCTGATACGCCAAGCAGCTGCCGATTACCCTGCCGATCACCCTGCCGATCGCTTCATCAGCCCCGAACTCATGACGACGGCAGACATAGATCTGCTTGAAATCCCAGGCCAACGTGATGTGGTAGATGATCGCCTCGCCAAGCTAGAGGAACTCTCTACCTCTATGCCCACAGCGGAGCTTGTGGTAGGCACACCAGAGTACCACCCGGATGGAATTTACAACTCACTTGTTATTATCAAAAATGGCACACGCCGCGTGCTTGAGCGCAAACGCACGATTTTTAGCTCAGCCGAGCAGGGGACATTCACCGCAAGCAACACATTGCAGCAACAGTGTACTCGCACGTTATCTGCTGTGTGTGCCGATCTAGTGGGTTATGGCATGCAATACCCCCAATACCCCAAACTCCCCCAAGACACTCGTGCCATCCACGCCAGCTGCTGCTGGGCGACACCGCTCGAGGAGGGAGCTCACTACGCCGCAGCGCCAGATGAAGAACGCTACACCAGCACCATGACGCGCGCGCTTGGTCGTCTCTTCGAACGCTATCGACAGCTACGGCAGGTCATAGTCGTCGATCGCACTCCACCCAGCACAACCATCCCACCGCTCAACTGCGTGGCGCGGCGGAAGACGCATAATGGTATAATAGAGTCATGACACAATACGAAGGAACCAAACTCGCCGACTTTACACCTATAGCTAAGGTTGACGCACTGCAAATCATCGACATCATCCCCGGCACTGGTACCGAGGTACCAGCTGGCGCAACCATCACTGCACACTATACTGGTGCACTGTGCAAAAATGGCATCATCTTCCAGAGCAGCCACGACTTTGGCCAGCC
Source organism: uncultured Candidatus Saccharibacteria bacterium (assembly GCA_963514895.1). GTDB lineage: Bacteria > Patescibacteriota > Saccharimonadia > Saccharimonadales > Saccharimonadaceae > Saccharimonas. The sequence goes on along the minus strand of CAUPVK010000005.1, from coordinate 7,560 downwards.
CGTCACCTTCGGCCTCGACCAAGTCATCCGCGGCTGGACAGAGGGCGTGCCTGGCATGAAGGTCGGTGGCATGCGCCGACTCATCATCCCAAGTGAGATGGCCTACGGCTCCGTTCGCGCTGCCGCTAACATTCCGCCCAATAGCGATCTCGTGTTCGACATTGAGTTGATGGATATCAAATAACAGAGGTCAGCGCGCAACAAGAAGCTCTTACTAGGTGAGCTTTTTGTTTTCTTTGTAGATTTGCCTAAGGCGTTCGTCACCACCTAGTCACTTATGATACTAAGTAAATAGCCACCCTTTCCAGGTGGCCATTTGCAATGCAGCTGTAGCTATAACGCCATACTACTTCTTGTCGTTGCTTTTGTCGTCGACAACTTCGCCTTCGACGGGTTCGTCTTTGCCAGGCTTTTTGTCGGTAGCTTTCGCCTTGGCATCAGCTTCTTCTTCGGCTTTTTTGTCTTCAGCTTGCTGCTGATAGAGCTTAGCCCCGATAGACATTGTTACGTCGCCCAGTGCCTTGGTGGCAGCCTCGAGCTCGTCTTTGTCCTCTGCGTTCTTGTGCTTCTCAGCTTCGGCAATGGCATCTTCCAGCGTCTTCTTGTCGTCGCTCGAGATCTTATCCTTAAACTCATCGGGCATTTTCTTTGCCTGGTAGATGGCATTCTCGAGGTGGTTCTTGGCATCAATTACTTCACGCTTTTTCTTGTCTTCGTCGGCGTGGAGCTCAGCTTCCTTCTGTGCCTTCTCAATATCTTCCTTGCTCATGTTGCCAGAGTTTTGGATGGTGATCGACTGCTCTTTGCCTGTGCCTTTATCCTTGGCAGTAACACTGAGGATACCATTGGCATCAATGTTAAAGGTCACCTCAATCTGTGGCACACCGCGCGGTGCTGGCGCAATGCCATCTAGCACGAAGCGGCCTAGGCTCTTGTTGTCATTGGCAAACTCGCGCTCGCCCTGCAAGACATGGATCTCCACCTGTGGCTGGTTATCTGCTGCAGTTGAGAACACTTCGCTCTTGCTGGTTGGCACAGTGGTGTTGCGCTCGATTAGCTTAGTCGACACACCGCCCATGGTCTCAATGCCGAGGGATAGCGGCGTCACATCTAGCAGCAGCACGCTCTTGACGTCGCCAGCCAGCACACCACCCTGAATGGCTGCACCAACGGCCACCACTTCGTCTGGGTTAACGCCTTGCATCGGGTCTTTGCCAAACAGCTTCTTCACCCGCTCGACCACTGCTGGCATGCGGGTCATACCGCCAACCATGACGATGTTGTTGATATCAGACTTGCTCAGCTTGGCGTCTTTAAGCGCCTTCTCGACTGGCCCATCGAGGCGGTCAAGCAGATCCTTCACCAAGTCCTCGAGCTTAGCGCGCGTCAGGCTCATCTCAAAGTGCTTTGGCCCATCAGCATCAGCGGTGATGAATGGAATATTGACATCATACTCAGTAACTGTCGAGAGCTCCTTCTTTGCCTTTTCGGCCTCGTCCTTGAGGCGCTGCATGGCGGCGTTGTCTTTGCGCAGATCAATACCTTCTTTGGCCTTGAAGTCGTCGAGGAAGTAATTGACGATGGCGTTGTCGAAGTCCTCGCCACCAAGGTGGGTATCACCATTGGTCGACTTCACTTGGAAGAAGTCATCAGCGATCTCCAGCACCGACACGTCGAAGGTACCACCACCAAGGTCAAAGACAACGATATTCTCTTCTTTGCCTTTATCCAGACCATAGGCGAGAGCAGCCGCCGTTGGCTCATTGATGATACGCTCGACTTCTAGGCCAGCAATCTTACCAGCATCCTTGGTAGCCTGGCGCTGCGAATCATCGAAGTACGCCGGTACAGTAATGACCGCCTTCGTCACTTTCTCACCCAAGAAGGCCTCTGCATCGGCCTTGATCTTGCTCAGAATCATGGCGCTTACTTCTTCTGGTGTATATTCTTTATCACCCAGCTTGACGGCAACGGCATTACCCTTCTTGACGATCTCGTATGGCATGATATCGAGATCTTTCTGAACTTCTTTGTCGGTGAATTTGCGGCCAATCAAGCGCTTAACGCCATAGATCGTGTTCTTAGGGTTGGTCACACGCTGGCGCTGGGCCACCTGCCCCACAAGGCGTTCACCTTTTTTGTTGATTGCTACCACTGATGGTGTGGTGCGGTTGCCTTCAGCATTGGCGATAACCTCTGGCTTGCCCGCAAGCAAGTATGCAAAGGCACTGTTGGTTGTACCGAGGTCAATGCCGATAGTTTTACCCATATGTTTCCTCCTGTGCGCCTGCCTTGCTGGCAACGACGCAATGTTGTTAGTTTATTGTTTCGGTTATTAACATCTTGTTTATTCTAGCACTCTTTGGAGGCGAGTGCCAATATGTTTAGTATAGCGAGCTAGCACTCGGCTGTCAAGAGTGCTAATAGATTTTACTTACCACTGATAGATCTCATCACCTGCAGCAATTGCTGCGGCTAGTGTCTCAGCTCGCCGGAGACGCCAATACGCCATCACTGCATAGATAAGAACTGCTACACCACCGGTCAGCACCGCGTAGCCCCCGCCGCGCACAACCCGTGTGTCACTCCCTTGGATAAATATCACATAGAGCGAAACTGCTCCCACCAGTGGTGCTGCCGCTGCTGCAACCACCGCCCAGCGCGCCCGCACTACACGCTTACTAGCAAATGTCCGGGTATGCTGGCGTCGCGCCCAGGCTGCAGCAAGTGCCGCCACGAGCCCAGCACTAATCACCATAAACAAATAGAGGCGATTCGTCGCTTGGTTGGCATCGTCTACTGTTGTATTAAGTACACCAACGGCTGAGTCATACTGACTCACCGCTGTTTCTACATCTGTCAAATAGACTGCTGCAGCCTGCGTATCTTTGCTAGCAAAGGCTTGCGGAGCACGCCCAAGAAGCGTCTTGACGGCTGAGGCTTTTTCCTTCACAGCTGCCGCATGACGGCTGTACTCATCGCCAAGTTGCGTAGAAAATGAGTGCCCGGCTACTACCGCAAAGGCTGCTGCGGCCTGCTTGGCTCGTTCGTCAATAGAGTCTTTCTTAGGCTGAGTGGCATAAAACTCACGTGTAAAGGCTTGATAGGCTGTGCTCGCTCGCTTGACTACTGTAATATCGGCTTGGTTGGCCAGTGGCGTTGCATGAGCCCGAGCACTGCCAACACTAAGTGCTGCTAATATGATGAGTGTTCCTGCAAGCAGCCAACGCCTCATCCCGCTCACTCCTACGGCTGCCGGCTGACCCGCACCATAGCATGGCGCAGGACGTGGCCATCAAGCTTATAGCCGCGCTGCAGCTCTTCGCTAATAATTTCTTTGTCACCACCTTCATCATCCATCGAGACGGCTTCGTGAAGGTCTGGATCAAACTCCGTCGTGCCAAGCTCAACCACGATCGGCTCAAGCTTGAACTCTGCCATCAAGCCATCGAGCTTCTTTGACATCGCCACCACCCCACTTGCCCAAGTATCATTCTGAAGTTTCTTGGGGACGTTGGCAGTGGCGCGCTCGATCGTATCAATCACAGGTAGGAGCTTGCGAATTGCTTGCTGAGTGCCCGCTGCCTTAACCTGAGCCTTCTCTGCATCAACGCGTTTGCGATAATTCTCAAAGTCTGCTCTGGTGCGCTGCAAATCCTGCGTGAGCTCGCCAATCTGCTGCTCGAGCTCGGCCGTATCTGGCGCTTTCTTGTGTTTTGTCATCGATATCATTCCTCCTGCCTAGTGGTGTTGCCTGTGGTGCTGAGCAGGCTGCTCAGCCATCTTATTCTCCATAGTATAACACGATTGCAATGCAAATAACAGTGGTCGTGTCATCATAATATCTCCTCCAGCATCACCCCAGTGCGCTTGACGAGCTCGATGGTGCGGCGGTAGTGCTGGCGCATCGGGCCAATCACACCAATGTAGCTGCGATCGCTATAGGGTGAGCGAAATTTGCTAATGATGAGTGTTGCGTCACTGCTCTTGCCGATGGGGTTCTCACTACCAATATAGACGTTGAGTGGCTCATTGGGTCGAGCTTCGCGCAGCCATGGCTCGATATTATCAATCAAATGCGCTACCGATTGGACATGCTTACCCTCAAGAAATTCTGGCTGGCTAAAAAGCCGACTAATGCCATTCATATAGAGCTCACTACCAATGGTAGCAAAGCCCAGGTTGCCCGTGAGCTCAACGAGGCTATCCACCGCACTGCGAATGGCTCGGTCGGCTGCATCGAGATGTGAGTTGACGTGCGCTTCAATAGCCTTGGTACTACGGTCAATCCCGCTGGGGAGCTCACTCATCTGAGCGTTAGTGATACCGTTGACGTAGAAGCGGTAGCCCTTGCTGGTGGGGATACGCCCAGCACTGGTGTGCGGCGCCTTGACGAAGCCCATCTCCTCGAGCTTGGCCATCTCGCTACGAATGGTTGCACTAGACACGCCAAATAACTTCGCCAGCGTTACACTCCCCACAGGGGCAGCAATCTCGGCGTATTGCTCGATAATGGCAGAAAGAATCGCTTGTTGCCGTTCTGTCATGATCGCATTATAGCGCAGAGTTGGCACTCTCGTCAATAGAGTGCTAATGAGCTAGTAGAAGATGTAGTCTATTCCTTGCTACTGAGCCTCGTCTGCTAGCGAGACGTGTCACAACGATCTATCCTTCCGCTCCTTGGTCGTCGAGATCACGCCGCCTAACCATTGCACTCTCGATCATTTCGCGGTGCGGGAGTGATGGCAACATACATGCGGTAGTTGCTACCTCTGTCACTCTGCTATTTCTTCTTACTATTTTACCTATCACAACTAGCGCTCCTTACACTGAGCAATGAGCTGGCTCAGTTCATTTCTTGCCTGCAGATTCTGCTGCTTGAGCCGATCCATTGCACGCACGATAGCCTTGCCTAGGCTGGGGTCACCATCTGCAATGTCAAAGCAATTTTTCCAGAGCTCACTATATGTCCAGGCCGTCATCGCTATCCTGCGGCGCAGCTCGGCTGCTCGCGGGCAGCCATAGCACTGCTTGGGGATATAAGAAGCCGCAGATATATCTGGCTCATCAAGCCCCTCCACAATGCCATAAAATTCTCGTTCTTTATCTGATGTCATCAGTGTTTTGCATATCCCTCTGTCGTTATTTATTGGCGTAAATAGACTGCTATTGATCGGAGGTATCTCATTCGGGTAAGTCCTGTTCACCTCTGCCAGTACGATGGACTGTCACTGCTTCGCTACTCTTTCCGTCAGGCATAGTGTGTGAGCCGCACACCTCTACAACCGTTTCTCCATCTGGACTTATGCATTTTATAATTCCAGGGCAGCCTGCTGTTTGCTTTTTTATGCCTGGTAGCAACTGATTGAGCGCGGCATCACCCATAGCAAGCTTCATCTCTGCAATCTTCCTATACTCAGCTCGTGCCTCTTCTAGCCGCTCCGGGTCTTCTAGGATCTGCTTTATCTCCTCCTCAGACATGCCTTGTACTCGTAGCCATGTTGTAATATTGTCTACTGTTTCAAGTACTGTACGCTTCAGCGCTTCATTCTGCTCCCATGCCATTTTGAGCGCCTCTATTATCCCTGCTAGCTGTGGGCACTCTCGACATTGTTTAGGAATATAACTATCAAGATCAGGACCAGTACTAAGACCCTTGACAATACCGTCAAAATCACCAATCTGCTCTGTCACAATATCAGGTAGTGTAGCGATTTTTTGCCCTGTTGTCAATCTGAGTAAATTTGAGCTGCCAAAGCTTTGTCAGTTCTCGCGCCTCTCGTTGTTATTACCCTCCCCCGGAACATTGGTAAAGATGAATATTATTCGTGAGTATTCAGCTCTTGTCCCCTGAGGCTAGGGCTAATTGTTACGATCGATAGTAGCTTTATCAGATACAATAGACTACCCTCCTCGCCCGCATCAGAATAGAAACAGCGCAACAGTACCGGGTATAATCTACAAATCTGCGGCCACTACTTCCCACTGCGTGCCCGCGTGAAGCGCCGGGCAGCGTCGGTGGAGAACATGAGCACGATGACGATGTTGATACCAATGAAGAGCAGTGTACCAGCCGCCGACCATGTAACCCTGCCGATCGTCAGCCCAAATGAACTAATTACCGCTGCGAGGCTGGCGATGCTCATCAGCAAAATCCGCGAGCGGTCGCTGCCACGGAAGGTCAGCCCCGCAAGAAAAATCACGATGCCAATCCACGTCGTCGATACAATGGCTGAGATAGTCGCTACGATATGCGTCGCACTCTCAATACTCTGCAGCGGCAGGCCACTCTCGTGAAAAATCCGCACCACCTCCATGCGCAAGTGGCTAAAGTTGAGAATCTCGAAGAAGGTGCTCATCGTGGCCACAGCAATCGCCAGGCCAATCATAATAATCCCAAGGGCGATCTGTGGTGGGCGGCGGCTCAAAAATTGCGACATGAGAGTAGCGTGTTCATCAGGCATAGTCTCATGCGTCGTTGCATCGAGAATCAGATCGGAAGGCACGTCCTCGTCTTCGCTTGCCTTGGCACGGACACGGCCAAGCTCGATGACAGGCAGATCGCCATCGGTAATAATGTTATCTCCACCTCCGTTGCGCGAGTGGTAGCCCGTTGAGAAATCCTCTAGTACCGTCAGCTCAATCGAGCGAAGCGCGCGCGTGACTGTCTTGACGACGTAGTCGCGCTCGATGTCGGTATTTTCGTCAATCTTGTGCGTCACTTGCAAGGTAAAAATTGATAACCCCACACTCTTGTCGTACGTACCAGCCGCGAGCCAGTCGACCTGATGCCCACCAGGCAACAACCACCCCTGGGGGCAGCGCCAGAAGCGTACGTGATGGCGCTTGCCTGGGTTGCCATCGATCTCCTGCTGGTAGGCAAAGTCCTGCTGCCGGCCAAATAGCACTAGGGGCGAGACTGGTGCATTAGGATAGCTGCGCCGCGTTAGTGTGGCGAGGATAATCCGCCACGACGAGCGCACCGTCACGTCATCGGCCAGCGTCCAGCCAGCGGCGGTCATGGCACGGTGGAGCTGAGCTTCGCTGCCGCGAAAGGCGAGATTGACTGGATCGCCAAGGAGACCATCTGGGGTGCGCGTCCGGCCAATGAAATAATTGGGCACATAAATACTACTCAAGATGCGGTGCAAGCGTGGCAACGCAAAATACGCCGTAATCACCCACACCACAGCAAAGAACCCCACCAACCACCAGCCACCAGTGTGCCAGCCCTCGCGCCACACCAACCACACAAACCAAAACGATGCCACCCCCGCAAAAATAAAGAACCCTTGATCGACCAACGCCGTGGGCGACCACACTGGTCGACGCAGCGCCAGGGATGAGCGCTGCTTATGCTCGGCATCACCCGGCTCAGCGGCAGTGTGCGTGGCTTGCTTACTCATACATGCTCCGGGTGCTCGCGCAAGAGGCTATCGAGCAAATCTCGCGCCGCCAAGCGAGCTTCGTCATCCTTGCGGTTATACACATCTGGCTTGGAGGCAATCGCCCGCACAATGCGCGCCGTCTCGTCGATATCATCGTTGATGACGAAGTGGT
>CAUPVK010000004.1:0-82820 GCA_963514895.1 uncultured Candidatus Saccharibacteria bacterium | reverse complement strand
GCTTGACCTTGGGGATGTCGGCAGCAGCCACGTACACGCGGCGGCCTGGCTTAGACACCCGGGCCAGCTCGGTAAAGGCTGGGCTCTCGCCAGCGCGGTTGATGGTGACAACCAATGTACCGCGTGGCTTGCCATCCTCTACGGTAGCACCTGCCAGGTAGTGATTCTTGACCAATTGCTCGGCCACAACTTGCTTGAGCTTGCTGGTGGGCACACGGACTTCTGTCTTGCCAACCATCGCAGCGTTGCGGATTCGGGTGAGGAGATCCGCGATTGGGTCAGTTGATTGTAAACTCATAACTCTATCTCCTTTCCGTTACCAACTGCTCTTTGTAATGCCTGGGATTTCGCCCTTCGATGCCTTCTCGCGGAAGTTGATGCGACTCAGGCCAAAGCGGCGCATATAGCCACGTGGCCGACCACTGAGGGCATCGCGGTTTTTCCAGCGGGTTGGGCTGGAGTTGCGCGGCAGCTTTTGCAGGCCATCGAGGTCGCCCGCCGCCTTGAGCTCAGCGCGCTTGGCAGCGAATTTCTCGATCATCTTTTGGCGTTTGCGATCGCGTGCAATCATTGATTTCTTAGCCATACGCTATTTCCCCTCCTTCTCAAACGGCAGACCAAACTTCTCCAGCAGCGCCCGGCTTGCAGCTGGGCTACCCTGCTCGATGGCAATCGTCACCTGGAGGCCATGCACGATCTGCGTCTCCTCAAAGGTGAGCTCAGGGAAAATACTCTGGTCGGTAATACCAAGGTTGTAGTTGCCACCCTTGTCAAACTTGCTCCCCACACCGTGAAAGTCACGTACCCGCGGCAGGCTAACATTAACCAGCCGGTCGAGGAATTCGTACATCCGAGCGCCACGCAGCGTCACACTCACGCCAATCGGTGCACCCATGCCAGCACGGATCTTAAAGCCGGCGATCGACTTCTTGGCCAAGCGATCAACCGGTGCTTGACCAGTGATCTTGGTAATGGTATTGCGTACCAGTTGGTGGTAGCGCTTGTCTTCTTTGTGCTTGCCGATTCCTGCGCTGACCACAATCTTCTCGAGCTTGGGTACTTGGTGTACATTGCTCAAGGCTAATTCGGCCTGGAGTTCCTTGCGGTATTGATCCAGATACAAGGCTTTCAAGCGAGGAGTCGGAGCGGCGGATGCAGTTGCCTTCGCCATTAGTTGACCTCCTTGTTGTTCAGTTGCCGAGCGACGCGTACCTTAGCGCCCTCAGCATTAATAGTATAGCCAATGCGGCTCGTCGTGCCAGCTGCTTCGTCGACAACCAGAGCGAGCTTGCTCAGTGGCACTGGCACATGAATTTCCTTGGTACCACCACGTGGGTTAAGCTGGCTTGGCTTGACATGGCGGTGGCGCAGCCCCACACCCTCGACCAATGCGGTCTGCTGAGCGGGGTTAACGGCCAGCACCTTACCCGTCGTGCCTTTGTCGTCACCACTGATGATCTTGACGATATCGTCTTTTTTGATGCGCTGTGCCATTAGAGTACCTCCGGTGCCAAGCTAATGATCTTGCTATAGCCAAGGTCGCGCAATTCGCGTGGCACAGGGCCAAAGACACGAGTTGCCTTGGGTGTTTTGTCGTCGTTGATAATGACGGCAGCGTTGTCGTCGAAGCAGATGGTGCTGCCATCTTTGCGGCGGATCTGGTCGCGGGTGCGCACCACCACCGCCTTAACGATAGACTTCTTCTTGACGTTGCCAGTCGGGCTGGCGTCTTTAACACTGGCGACAATCACATCACCCACCCGGGCGTAGCGACGCCGAGTACCACCCAGCACGCGAATGCACAGAATAGACTTTGCACCACTGTTGTCTGTTACCTTAAGGCGAGATTCTTGCTGGATCATGCTGCCTCCTCTTCGCCTGCGTCATCGTTTTTGAGCTCAATCGAGCCCTGCGAGCGCTTGAGCACGGCGTCAAGCCGAAATGCTTTGCGCTTGCTGATCGGGCGTGTCTCGATGACCCGCACCGTATCACCAACATTGGCATCGTTTGTCTCGTCGTGAGCAGCATACTTACGGGTGACGGTGTATTGCTTGCCGTAAATAGGGTGTGTTTCGCGGCTGGTCACGGTCACCGTGATGGTCTTGTTGCCCGCGGCCGAGGAAACAACGCCGGTCAATGTCTTGGCCATTAGTTTGTTCCTTTCCGCTGATTAATTTCCGTTAGTATCTGCGCAATCTCTCGGCGATATACACCAAGGATCCGCGGATTGGCGAGCTCACCTGCCCGGTGGCCACGCTGGGCCTCAAGCAGGTCGGCGCGCTTGGCGGCCAGCTCTTGCTGGAGTGTCTCGAGGCTCTTGACCTCTGTTGCAGGGATTGCATTCTCTGCCATCGCTAGGCCTCCTCTTTCTTAATAAAGCGTGTCTTGACGGGGAGCTTGTGGCTCGCCAGGCGCATTGCCTCGCGGGCGACATCCTCTGGCACACCCTTCATTTCAAACATTACAGTGCCATTCTTGACCTTCGCAACAAAGAACTCAGGGTTACCCTTACCACCACCCATCTTCAGACCCAGTGGCTTGCGGCTCACTGGCGTGTGCGGGAAGATACGAATCCAGATCTTACCGCCACGCTTGACGTAGCGGGTCATTGCCTGGCGCGCTGCCTCGATCTGGCGGCTTGTGACGCGCTCGTTGCTCAGGCTCTGCAGGCCATAGTCACCAAAGGCAATGTAGTTGCCTCGTGTGGCGTTGCCTCGGTTCTTACCAATGCGGACTTTGCGAAATTTTGTTTTCTTCGGTAGCAACATTACTTCGCACTCCTTTCACCCTTATAGATCCAGACCTTGACACCGACGATACCCACGCCAGGGCAGTTGGCCCGTGCGGTGTGGAAGTCGATATCAGCTCGCAAGGTGTGCAGTGGCACCGAGCCCTCGATGACCTTCTCGCGACGTGCCATCTCGGCATTGTTAAGCCGGCCGGCTACCTCAATGCGGATACCCTTTGCACCACTATTCATAGTGTTCTGGGCAGCCATCTTGACAGCACGACGGAAGTTAGCGCGGCGCTCGAGCTGGCGAGCAATATTCTCCGACACCAGCTTGGCACTGAGCTCTGGCCGACGGACCTCTTCAATATTGATACGGACTGGCAAGCTGGCGATCTTCTCGATCTGTCGCTTGAGTTCTGTCACGCCAGCCCCACCGCGGCCAATCACCACACCAGCCTTGGCAGTGTGAATCGTGATGGTAATCTGGTTTGGGCTGCGCTCAATCTCGATCCGGTCAATCGTTGGCCGGCTTGCATAGCGAGCTTCAATCAGCTCACGGATTTTGATGTCTTCTGCCAACCAAGCCGCAAAGTCGCGCTTGTTTTGGCCAAACCAACGCGAGCTCCAGTTTTTGTGGACTTGGAGGCGGAAACTGACTGGGTTTACTTTTTGGCCCATTTAGTTGTCTCCTTTCTTGGCTGTATCGGTTGCTTTGGCGGGTGCCTTCTTGACCTGCTTCTCCACACCACTCACCTCAACCAAGATATGGCTCGAGCGCTTCTGGAATGGCTGAGCTCGGCCGCGGCTGGCCGGCTTGTAGCGGCGTAGGCGTGGGCCAGCAGTTACGCTAAGGCTGTGGATATGCAAACTGCGTGGGTCAAGGCCATGGTTGTTGATGGCGTTGGCTTGGGCGCTGGCGATTGCCTTCTTGACGGGCAGTGCAGCGCGGCGCGGGGTGTGGTCAAGAATGACCAGCGCATCGGCCACACTGCAGCCACGCACCAGGCTAGCAACGATGCTAACCTTGCGCGGGGTCTGGTCTATACCCTTGATGTGCGCCCGAACGATGGCTGGTGCATCGCTCGACCCCTGTTGTGTCTGTGATGCGGCCATTACTTCTTATCCTTTCCACCGTGCTTGCGGAACTTACGGGTTGGGCTAAACTCACCGAGTTTGTGGCCAACCATGTTTTCTGTAATCAGCACCGGCACATGCACCCGACCATTGTGCACTGCAAAGGTGAACCCCACCATCTCTGGCGTGATCGTGCTGCTGCGGGCCCAGGTCTTTATCACGGTGCGGTCGCCAACTTTCAGCGCTGCCACTTTTTTGGCAAGCTTCGCGTCGACGAATGGGCCTTTTTTGAGTGAACGACTCATAGACTACCTCTTCCTCTTAGCTTCGTGACGACTGCGGACAATCATCTTATTGGTTGATTTGCGGCGGCGGGTCTTGAAGCCAATTGCTGGCTTACCCCATGGCGTCTTCGGGATGCGGCCAGGGCCCGTCTTGCCTTCACCACCACCCATTGGGTGATCGGCTGGGTTCATAGCCTTACCATGGACGCTTGGGCGCCACCCCATACGGCGACGGCGACCGGCCGAACCAAGCTTAACATTCTGGTGCTGGACGTTGCCCACCACACCAATGCTGGCTTCGCACTCAAGGCGGAACTTACGCACCTCACCACTGGGCATCCGCACCATGGCATAGCCGTCTTCTTTGGCCATGAGCTGGGCTTTAGTACCAGCGCTACGCACCATCTGAGCACCCTTACCGTGGTTGATCTCGATGGCGTAGATCTGGCTACCAACCGGAATGTTGGCTAGTGGCATACGGTTGCTGGCCTCGATTGGCGCATCGGCACCAGTCTGGAGCACCTTGCCCTTGGTCATTTGGGTGTCAGCCAAGATGTAGTGGTAGAGGCCGTGCTGATCCTTGACGCGGGCAATCCGTGCACTGCGGTTTGGATCGTACTCAATCTCCTCCACCGTTAGCGTCAAGCCAGCGGCCAAGCGATGGTCGAGCAAGCGGTAGTGCCGCTTGACGCCACCACCACGGTGCCGGACGGTGATTTTACCAGTGTTGTTGCGGCCAGCCTTTTGCTTGCCAGCCTTGACGAGGCTCTTGAGTGGCTTGCGCGTCGTCACATCGCTCAGATCTTGCGATGTCATGCCGCGGCGGGCGGGAGTGGTTGGGTTGTACTGCTTAATCGGCATTACTTATCCTCCTTCTGCTCTGTTTGCGGCTGCTCTTCGGTTTCAAACACCTTAATCTCGCCTTCACTCAAGCGAACATACGCCTTTTTGCTGTCGTGGCGGTGTGTGGTGCCTGGGTAGCGGCGCTTGCCCCGGCTGTAGCGAATAGCTTTGCCGCTTTGCACGGCGGTAGTAACATTGGCCACCTTAGTGCCGTCATATTGCGCCTCGACAGCCGCAGCGATCTGCTGCTTGTTAGCCGACAGTGGCACATCAAAGATGTAGGTGTTTTGGCTTGTGATGAGCCGGTAGGATTTTTCGGTGGCACGAGGAGTGACTAATACGAGTTGCATTTATTTGTCCTCCTTTGCGAGCCACGCCGTAATAACATCCAGCGCCTGAGGCGACAGGACGATATGGTCGGCATTAAGAATGTAATAGACATTGAGATACATCGCACTCACAGCCAGCACCTGCTGGAGGTTGGCCGTGGAGCGAATCAGCTCGGGCGACTTCTCGCCAGCGACGAGCAGCACTTTGCGCTCGAGCTTGAACTGGCGGAGAAACGCTGCAGCATCTTTGGTCTTACCAGTTACCTTGTCCTCAAAGGGCAAGACCTGGATCTTGCCAGCCTGATGAGCCAGTGTGAGAGCTTGGCGGATAGCGACACGTTTGCTGGTCTTAGATAGCTTCTTGCGGTAGTTCTCGTTACCGCGTGGGCCAAAGACCACACCACCACCCCGCCAAATTGGGTTGCGGATACTGCCGAAGCGGGCTCGGCCAGTGCCCTTCTGCCGCCATGGCTTCTTGCCACCACCGCGGACTTCGCCCCGCTGCAAGGTGGTTGCACTTGCCTGGCGGGCGTTTGCCAAGAATGCGTCGTAAGCGAGCTTGAGCAGCTCGTGGTTCGGCACATCAACGCCGAAGACGCTGGTTGGCAAGGTTGCTTTTGCTGGCTTGGTAGATTCAGCCATTACTTAGCACCTCCTAGGATAATTAAGCCCTTCTTGGGGCCTGGGACAGCGCCCTTGACACCAATCAAGTTGTCCTCAGCCGAGATAAACTCAACCGTCAGATTCTTGACAGTGACACGCTCGTGGCCCATCTGGCCCGCCATGCGCTTCCCTTTGAAAATCTTTTGTGGGTACATGCTACCGATCGAACCGACCTTACGCGTGTTGCCCTTACCACCGTGGGTTTTGCGGTGGCGCTTAAAGTTGTGCCGTTTGATCGTACCGGCCCAACCTTTACCCTTGCTGATGCCTGTGACATCCACGACATCGCCGAGCGCAAACTCCGTAACGCTCCATGTGTCGCCCACCTTGACATCGCCAAGGTCATCGACACGAAATTCCCGAATATGCTTCGGGGTGACACCGGCTGGCTTCACGTGCCCAGCCACGGCCTTGCTCAGGTTCTTACCCGCACCATACGCCACCTGCACTGCGTTGTAGCCGTCTGTCTCGACGGACTTGACCTGAGTCGCAGCGACAGGCCCAGCCTGGATAAGCGTGACAGGAATCGTCGTGCCATCCTGGCTGATGATTTGGGTCATACCAATCTTGGTACCGAGAAGTGCTTTCATTGCCCTCTTGCTCCCATGTAAAATCCCCGGCGACTAGCAGTATCTTGGTACCAGCACCGCGTGGCTACACACTTTGCCGGCCAAGACTTACCAATTCGTCCTGGGATAAGTTGCTATTACGTAATAAATTACAGCTACCATAGTACCATAGAATGGGGCGAGAAAGCAAGAGGCCGACACACTAGAGTGCTGGCCTCTTGACTATTTACAGTTTACTTTGTACTGGATCTTTCTTTATGAGCAGATTTAGCCACTATCGCTTATTTGTTCAACTCGCCATTCTTGCGTAGTGCAGCGTTGAGCCCGCCATCCATCTTTGTTACTACAATAGTCTTCCAGTCATTACCATCTCTGTTAAACACCGCCTGGCTGGGGATTTGAGTTGCTGGATCAAAGTCATCTTTTCCGCCTTCAAATTTCACACACTGGATACGTATAGTATCTGTCTTGTCCAGATCGGCTGTAGCATTGCCATCAAGTGTTGTTTGGTAGCGCATGGCTTTGCGCGGCACTTCTTCAATATGATGAGGGTTATGTGTTGCGGTATACAAGCGTACATTTTTACGGGGTACTCGCTGCACTTTACCAATGTCTTCACAAGTAGGATCTCCATTAACTGCTGCAAGTGACACTGCATAGACTTTGCCAATATTTGGGTCGAGCTCCTCTGTTAAAAAGCCAGTAGCAACCTCTACTGGGCCATTACCAATAGCCCGAGCCAAATCGCTATAGCTTGGATCGGACTGGCGACTCGACGATACAGACGTCTCAGATGAAGCATTTCGCTGCTCCTGCGCGCCACAGCCAGACAATCCAGCTGCCAAAGCCAATACTGCAATCGCGCCAACTGGCCGACGGAACCGTGACAGACTTTTCATTTCTTGCGTTGCTATTGCTGCTGACTCGTAAGACATAGGCCGCTCCTTTGGTCACTACTATTTATATAGTAATATATTGTAATATTCTCCCAGGCGAATTGCAAATGAGCGTCGTTTGCGCCGCGGAACTTTGTTGCTTGCTATCACCTCTATATCGCCCACTATGCTACAATATAATGCATTAATGCGTCACTCAATCCCCTCACCTACCTCTGTCGATACATGGCTTACGGCGGCGGCTGCCCAGCTGCGGACAGCTGGTATTGCTAGCAGCCGGCTCGATAGTGAACTCTTGCTAAGTCATGTGCTACAGCGGCCTCGACACTGGCTTCATGCCCACGGCGATAGCACACTCCTGCACGAGCAACATATGCAGGCGGAGCAGCTCCTTACCCGCCGCCTTCGGCATGAGCCACTGGCCTACCTGGTGGGACACAAAGAATTCTATGGGCGCGATTTCGTCGTTTCGCCTGCGGTGCTGGTGCCTCGGCCCGAGACAGAGCAGATGATTGCCCTCCTGCTGCAGCTCATCCAGCCCACCCAGCGCACCATTGCCGATGTTGGCACTGGCAGCGGCATCCTTGCTATTACGGCACAGCTTGAGCTCCCACAGTGCCAGGTTGATGCGTACGACATCAGCTCAGAGGCCCTTGCTATCGCTCAGCGCAACGCGCAGCAGCATGGTGCTACCTCTGTTAATTTTATTCAGAGTGACCTCCTCACGGCAGCGCAGCAGCACTATGATGTCATTCTTGCCAACCTCCCCTATGTCAATCCCACCTGGCAGCGCGACGACCGCGAGACAGCGCACGAGCCAGCCCTGGCACTCTTTGCCGAGGATGATGGGCTGGCGCTCATCTCTGCCCTCCTTGCCCAGACGGAGCAATGGCTCGCACCCAGCGGCCTGCTCATCCTCGAGGCTGACCCCTGCCAGCACTCACGCATCATTGCTCGCGCCGCCGCGCACCAGCTCACTCATGTGCGAAGCGAGGGGTATGCGCTTGCTTTTGCTAAGCAGTGCTCGGCATGACCCCGCTACTAACTGCAGCGCACGCTGGCCCATCTACCCCACCGCTACAGATGGTAGCGGCCAACGCTCGGGCCGCAGCATACGACTCCCTTTGTTGAGCGCTTGATGGGTGTAATAGTCTGGTAATTGGATTGTCGCGTGTTGAAGTAAATCACACACATCGGCTAGTTCTTGGCCATCTACCTCTGTTGGTTGCACCTTATCTTGCGGTATAAAGACATCATTCAGCTCGGTATAATCATACTCATAGCAAAATACCTGTGGCCCAGCCAGCGATGCATCGCTATGGTCAGGTGTGTCGAGGTAATACGACCGCACTGCGCCAGCATACGCGCCGTATCGATCTACCTCGTAGATGATAATATGCGGGTCGTGCACCTGGCCATCATCATCCAAAGCAGCCCGGGCACTCAGGGTGAGGCGCTGCCCACTATCAGTTTCATGGCCAAAGTATACGCTGCGCACCTCACCACCGTCGTAGTACCGCCGGCCGGCTGCGCCACGTTGGCGCGCGCTTCTGTGCTGGGTGGTAATAATATCCTGGACGACTGCGGTGAGCTGCTCAGCCAATAAGCCCGGCTGCTCATGCTGGCCTGGCGGTGCACACTCAGCATCAGTATTGGCTGTATATGGCGTGCGACGCAAAGCATCGCCCGCGCGGGGTGGTGTGTTGTATGTCATGTTGTTCCCTCTGTGTGTTAGATATACGTCCCTTTTAGCATACTATAGAAGCATAGCTGCATGCAAATAACAGAGGTGAACAAATGAACAATTTTATACCATATTCAGAATAATTCTAATACCGCTCCCTATACTCTGCTGTTGCAAGCAGTTCGCGCAGCTGAGCAACCTCATGTGTGTCGACTGGTTGGTCGTTGATGCCCATTTGGCGCTCGAGTTTTTGGTTTGCTAGTTCGTTCTTGAGATGATCTACTGTTGCAAGCGTGCGCTCGTATGCTTCCTCTGGTGGCAGATTCCTGCCAATGGTCAATTCTTTTGGTATTTTACGCTGCGATTCGCTCCCCTGCGGTGTATCAAATCGCCGCACCACACCATCCTCAAGATGATAGCGAAAACTGTCGCCACCCCGCTCCCTAAGACTAATCATTCGGTCTTGTGTGCCATCATCTAGTGTTGCCGATTCGGTCAGGATCGTGACCATTCTCTCACCCTGTGTTGCATACAGCAAGACACTCGACTTCACGCGGTCAGTGAAAACCGTGTGATCGTATGTATTCGCTTCACCAGCAAATTGCAGCAGTGTCTCCTGCACTAGATCATCGAAGTCTGCCGCCGCCCGCGCCTTCTCCTCCTTGGAGAGCCGCTCAGCAAACTGCCCTACTGTAGCGATTTTCTCTTGATTGTTTGTTCTGGGCTGCTCATGTGCCATGGTATACCTCTGTTGTGTTATATACTATGACACCTATAATGCTCTCTCTCTCTCTCTCTCTGAAAGTCAACCGATCAAATCAAGAACAGGCCTTTGCTATACCAAAAACCACCCATCAGCTGGGTGGTTTCTTGTTGCTATTGCTCAATACGCCGTGATTATTTGATCGATGTGATCATAATGCGGCTGTATTGCTGGCGGTGGCCACGCTCTTTGTGGACGCGCTTCTTGGCTTTGTAGCGAATAACGCGGATTTTGTCGCCCTTAACGAGCGCTTCCACGACCTCAGCCTTGACCTTGACGCCTGCAACGTGCGGCGTACCAACAGTGGTCGTCTCGCCATCGATGGTCAGGAGTGCATCGGCTTCGAGCGCTTTTGTGCCGTCCGGGAGGCGGTCCACCAGGAGGGTCTCTTTTTCGGCGACGAGGTATTGCTTGCCGCCAAGCTGAATGACTGCTTTCATCTGATTCCTTATAATTATTAATACTTCCGACTGATTGTAGCAGAGACGGCGGCGGATGTCAAAGTTGGTATATCTCACTATCATTACTCACCAGCCGCTGCACTACCGCTGGCAGCTCTGCCTCACTGCGCCATACCTCCGTCCGCGTGGCGATGAGCTGGTCACTCAGGTAGCTCTGCTGGCCCACACTGTGGTGCTGCGCCAGGGCGATTGGCTTGCCCAGCGCCAGCGCCGCCCCCACCTCCATGAGCATCCCCTCGCTGCGCCGCGGCGACGCTTGGACTACCAGTACCATATCGTACTGGGGTAGCACGCTCAGCGCACGGCGGATGAACTCACCTGGTGTATGGTAGCTAGGCCAGGCTGGGTCGAAGAGATTACAATACACCGCACAGCCCACCTGCTCAAGTGCTGCCACCACTCCACGCATCCGTGCCCGCACCACCGCCTCGTCCTCACCGGTAAAGGCATAGGAGCAAAAAACGGCAGGCGGGGTGGCTGGTGGAGCGGAGTTCATATATTAGTAGTATACGCTACTAATAGCGCTGCAGTATACCTCTGAGTAACTTTCTCTACTACTTTGCCACTAGGCGGCTAGTCTCGCATCTTGACGAGTCACTCATATATTGATATATATATATTAACCTTTTGCAATCCCGCAAAGGGTTCGGACTTTTCAGGAAAGGGGAGACATCATGCTGTCTTCTTTAATCATGAGTACTGTCATTTCGATCGGGATGCTGGCTACAGGGCACTTTTTCCTTGTCCTTGGCATTACTCACTACCATTACCGATATCTTGCATGGGTATCGATACCATGGTGTGCGGCAGGTGTGGCTCTCACCTCGATTTGTGGCTATGCAGTCACTAGAGATATAGCACATATCCAAGTGTCTAGCCACACCATCTATGTGTATTTTGTGATGCTGTGTGCAGGAACGGTCTTCCTTGCACTGGCAG
Source organism: uncultured Candidatus Saccharibacteria bacterium (assembly GCA_963514895.1). Classification (GTDB taxonomy): domain Bacteria; phylum Patescibacteriota; class Saccharimonadia; order Saccharimonadales; family Saccharimonadaceae; genus Saccharimonas. Next base: position 71,584 of record CAUPVK010000004.1, on the reverse strand, counting down.
CGCAAATAATCAAGAAGAAGAAAGAGGTGATGTAATCTCATCATTGCACACAAGAGTCCACCCTCACCACTCACCGTCGAGTGCACTGCATTCCGGTGAGTGGTGAGCTAACCTTGTTTATACGTAATTATATGGCGCTTTGGCGCTATTTTTCTTATTTTTCTCACGATTTTTGCCTCTGTTGCGGGCTGGTTTTTCACAAATCTTATTTCACATCCTGTCATATCTATGCTACGCTGGGTAGTATGAGTATGAAGAGACTCGTGTATGGCATAGCTGGTACAATGATCGTCTTCGCAGGCGCGGGCGTCATCGTAGCAGCCCAGCCAAAGAGTGGTTCGTCAGCGCCTGCATACAATGCAACGAGTGCAACAACCGGTGGACATATGGCCAAGGCATTAGCGCCGTCCGACCAGCCGTCCGCACAGACACTCGCCCAGCGCAACCAAGCTATCAAGATAATCATCGCCTCCAACGCTTCTCCCAAGGCTATCAAGCCAGCGTCGAAGCCCAGTGAGACACCAACGCCAACGCCAGCAGCTGAGCAAAAGCCAGCAGCAACCAATGGCACTTCGTCTGGTTCGAATACGCGCTCGAATAGCAACGCCCAAAAGAGCAACCCATCGAATAACAAGTCAAATTCTAACTCCAACGTGCCATCACCAGAGTTTGTCGACCGCGTCTTTGCAACGGTCAACAAGGAACGGGCAGCGCGTTCGCTCGGCACGGTGCAGCGCATCGAGCAGATCGATACCAGCACGCGTGCTCAGTCGGCCTACAATGCGCAGATTAATAAGCTCAGCCACGATGGTGGCCTCGACCGCCTGAAGCAACTCTACAGCTGCCGCACCAGTGGTGAGATTCTCGAGCTCGTACCGATCTCGTACAATGAGCAACAAGCCACGGATGTCTGGATCAATTCCCCACCACACAACAAGATCATGTTCTCGGGCGATTACGACAAAGCTGGCATTGGCCTAACGCAAAAAGGCGACCAATATTACATTGCCATGCAGTTCTGCCGCTAGGAGAGGATAAGGGTACAACCTCTATCTGAGAGAAACACTTGCTGATAATAGAAAAAACCAGCTATCATGGCTGGTTTTTTACTGTTCAGAAGAACGTCGACTTTAGTTGAATCTCAAAGTCCTCTTCGATAATTTCACAGGTTTTATCATTCCTTTCTTTTGAGGCTCAGAGCTGACATATCCCCAAGAACGACCCAGCATCAAAATAAATACTAGTTTGCAACCAGTTCTTAATTCTACCTGCCTAAAGCGATAGAAGGGCGGTTGAAGCTCAATCACTGCAGCTCATCATCAAGCGACTCCGCCCCATTCAAAACCTTCCAGAGCTCTCGCACTTCGGCGCCGCTCACCACTTGATCGCCTCGGCTGATCCGTTGGCTCTCACCAATCGTGCGAGTGGCAGGCTGGCCACTATATGCCGGGCCAATCAGTGAGCGCACCACCCGCTGGTGGCTGCCCTCTGTGACAATACGGTAGCGCAGCTGCTCTGAGTCACTCACTAAACTAACTTCATGCGCTGTAGCAGCAATCGCATTATCGCTTGCGTTTGGCTGCACTGGCTCGCACCAAAATGTCGCCGTCTCAACATTTACTCGCAGCTTCGAGCCATCATGATATGGTGCCATGAGCATGAGGATGGCACGGCTTTGGTTCGGAAACAGAGGTGAATCAGCTTCTTTTGCTGGCGCGGCATTGTCCATTCGGTAGCCATATACATCAACCGTATCAGCAAATTTTGTCATCATATGCAAGGTAATCCGGCTTAGCTGCGCCACTGCCGCTGCTTGGTCGGCTGCTGTCACTCGTTCGCGCGGGGTGTCTTCCAGTGCGCAAAATGTTTCTTGGGCTCGAGTTTGTGTCATTTGGCTGCCTTTCTGTCGCAGTACACGGCATATTATATTAGTAATAAAACAAAGGCTATTTTTTGGTGGTTGAATAATCCCGTATTCTCTTTCCTACCTCCTCTGAAGTACTACAAGATGCCCTAGATTTAGCCTTTTAGAGCTGATTGGATTAACGGCCATCATACTCCATTCGTTAAAGGCAAATTGGTGCAAGAAAAAACGAAGCTTTCAGCTCAGCGCCTATACTACTCAATCGTCTTCTCAAACACCGTTGTGTTATAGATCGTTGCACCCTTGTGGAGATAAAAGCGGTGGGCCGCTTGGCGCTTGGGGTTGGAGGTGAAGGTGAGTTTGGCGGCACCGTGCTGCCAGCCCCAGCTCAGCATCGCATCCCACAGCCGCGAGCCAACCCCCTTGCCCTGCACTGATGGGTCGGTCACGAAATCATCGAGGTAGATCTTACGCCCAGCGATCGGCCCCACCAGCAGCGCGAGCGTTGCCATGCCTACTACCTTGCCGTCAAGACGAGCCAGGAGCAGCGTTTGATTCTCAGCAGCGATCACTGCTTCAAGAGCCTGACGCAAAGCGTCCATCGCCGCTGTATCATGGGTAGTTGAAGTAGTTGGCGCGGTTATTCCGGCTTGGTGCAGCACATCGCCCAGTGCTGCGATTGCCGCCACATCAGCCTGGCTGACGGCGGTTGCCTGTTCGATTATGAGTTCTTCCATGTATTGATTATACTATATGTATGAACCAGCGTATACTCACCCTCCGCGATGCGCTCGCCACTCACCCGCCGCGCATCGCCTACCCAGAAGGCACCAACCCCATTATCCTTAGCGCCGTACGCCAGCTGGCCGATTGGCACGCCGCTTGGCCTGTGCTTGTTGCGGATAACCCAACTGCCGTCAAGCAAGCTGCTGCCGACGCAGGCATCTCGCTCGATGGTATAGAGATTATGACGGTGCCGCACCAGCACGATACGACATCTGCAAACACCGCCGATACACCTCCCCTTACCCCTCTCACCTACGCGGCCCAGCTGCTTCACGACGGTGCGTGTGATGCTATGGTGGCTGGCATCGACCACCCCACCGCTGCGGTATTGCGGGCTGCGCTGAAGGTTGTTGGCTTAGCGCCCGGGGTGCGCTATGCATCGAGTTTCTTCGTGATGGATATACCCCACTTCTCTGGCGGAGAGGACGGCTTACTCATCTTTGCCGACTGCGGGATGAACATCACACCAGATGCCGCTGGCCTAGCCGCCATTGCTAGAGCCAGCGCCTTGAGCGCCACTCGTCTTGGTTGGCAGCCCCGCATTGCGCTGCTTTCCTACTCGACGCTCGGCAGTGCTGGTGGCCAGAGTGTCGAGACGGTTCGCCGCGCACTCGCAGAGGTACAAGCCCACCAGCCAGAACTCCTCATTGATGGCGAGCTCCAGTTTGATACCGCTCTCGTCCCCACCATTGGCCACAAAAAAGCCCCTACCAGCCCTGTCGCTGGCCAAGCCAACGTCCTCGTTTTCCCCGATCTCAACTCTGGCAACATTGCCTACAAGCTCGCCGAGCACCTGGCTGGTGGCCACGCCTACGGCCCTATATTGCAAGGCTTCGCACGACCAATCAGCGACCTATCGCGTGGCTCGAGCGTTGATGATGTAATTGGCGCGAGCTTAATCGTTGGTAGTATGGCGACTGAATAGATTGTGTGATTTATTCACGCAGACTGGTGATTTCTTGCTTGCTTTTTGCAACTGTTTGTCGTACCGCGTTCCTTTTGCACTCTCTTTTTGTAGCGATTATTTAGGCTTACCTATCGCCCTCGTGCGGCGCCAAAATGCCTTTCTACTGCTTACTTTTTCCACTACCTCACAGCATAATGACCGAGCTTTTTTGCTTGCATATTGCAAGCAAAATGTCTCCCTCTTTGTAAGATTCATACCCATACATGCCCTGCTATCAAGCAGCACACAGCACTATTCTCTCCGCACAATATACAATTATATTGAATATAAATAAAAAGTATTCAACAGTATATTGTATAATCGATCCAAACTCTTATACCTACCACACCATCAATATACTGCTATCTATTAATTGCCATGAATAAAATTAGTGTTCTATTCAGGAATATAACAGTGGTAGGAGTTGCACAAAATATTACTTATGAGTTTGTAAAAATTCGCGCACTGCCGCAATTGGTTTGATAATGTGATACGTCGCTGCGTCTTCTTCTGGCGATAACTCAGCGCGCGTCCGGCCATCGTAGCCATCTGGGCAAAATATTTTGTCCCAACCAAAGCCACCATCCCCTCGCGGATGTGCTGCAATCCTCCCAGGTACCCCGCCGCGAAAAATATGCATTTCGTGGCCATCATAGTAACCAAATACACCTACCGCCAGTGCCGATCGATCGTCAAATCCATCGAGCATGCGGCATAATTTTTCCAGCCCATCTGGTGCCTCAACGAAGAACTTAATGAATGGGCCAGGCAATCCATTCAGCGCTGCAAATCCCAGCGACACATCTTCCACAAGGACTGGCCGCTGGGCAATCTCATACGCTTCACGCACTTTATGTCGAACAACCTCCTCGGGCGAAGACGATTGAATTTCTACCAAATCAATCTTGCGATGCTCCAGTGGCATACCAAGCATGCGCGCTAGGTAGTCGGCCTTGTGCTGGTTGCCCGTGATGAATAGTGGTTGCTGCATCATTTATCTCCTTTACTCTTCTCCTCCCGATATTTCTCTGGCTGCGCCCGAAAAACCTCGACCCATTTGCTATCCTCCGCTAGATCGTTGTACGCAATATAGTAGCGCCCTTGAAAACCGCCAGCATGTGCAGCTTTGCGTGCCACTGCGTCTTGCACTTGCTGAGGTGAAAAGCCAAAATCATCGCGCAGCGCATCAAGGACGGCCTGCACATCCGCCAGCTCCTGCAGCGCCTCTTCTAGCCTATCATCGCCCAGCGGAATTTCGTTTGCCTCCTCATGAATTTTGCGCTGCAACTCACGGCGATACGCCGCGCGATCCAATTGATGATACTCCGTATGGAGCACCTGCGGGTCGGCCTTGCATTTTTCGACGAGTTTGTCACGCACGAGCTTCTCGAGATAGAATCGCACCATTGCTTTGTCCTCCTTACCTATTGGCTGTTGGGTTCCTTTTGGGATTATATAGCCTACTATCAAGAGTTTGTTATTATCTCACAAGTATTTCATCATGAATTTTATTCATCACCATTCATGGTATTATTCTCACTTGCATTTTGCAATTCATCCCGTAGACGCATCCAGATTTTGCCAAGCTCATTGCGTCCAGCATGGTCGCTACCCCAACCCCAAAAGCTGTCATCGTCATTCATCTCCACAATATATCGGTCACCCGATGCAATGAGTGTCTCGCGCACAAGATCGTGCTGAGCAAGCTTGCAGCGTACAATTTCTTCCATAATTGCCACCTTTTTATCGTCCCAATTGGGGTCTTCTTCAGCCTTATGCTGGTTGGCAAAATCAGACGCTACGCGCGGTGAGCGACACAAGCGCACTTGCTCAGCCCGGGCTGGATTGGTATCAAAAAAATGCGCTGCTTGGTAGGCATGTTCGCTCGTAGGGTACAGCACGCCGCGCCACTCAACCTGGCATGGCGCAAAGTTATCAAAGACATACCAGCCATCTAGAAAGAAGCCAGCCATAGTTGATTTATTGTGTATATTTTCTGTCATATCCATGATACTACCTCTGTTATATACTGATATCTAGTGTGATTTTGCTCTTGTTGTTATTAATTTCTATTATTTACCATTTCTCCTTTCTAGGATCATACTTTTGAATCATAGTGCGATGTATTCAGATGATTCTATGCGTTTATTTTCGCTTGCTTTTTGCAAGCCAGCTGACTACGTGTGCGGCGTCGTATAACTCTTACGCGTGGTTTATTTGGTTCATGAGTTGTTTGTGGCCTAGCACCATATATAGTCCATACCCTGCGGTTGCGAGTGCCCCGCCAATGCTGCTGATGGCATAGACCATTTGCCACGAAGTACTCGTTGCGAAGGCAAGGTAGAAGCCAATCAATGCCGTGCAGATGGGGAGAGGTGCAAGATAATAATCGATCGTCCGGTCAAAGATCTTCGCCTGGGGAATGAAGTGCAACCCAACAATCAGCACAAGCACCGGCATGATATAAATCTGCTGCTGAAACATACCAAGCAGCGCAAAGATAATCCACAGCGGTGCATACGACACCGTGCTCAGCAGCTGCATCTGCTTAGCGATCCGCTTGCTGGCTGGTGTTGGTGCTGGCTTGGGCAATTTTTTCGTCACACGGATATGCTGCACACCACAAAAAATCAGCCATACCGCATACACACCAAATAGTGCAAAGACTGCCCAACCAACAACATTCCACGCCACACCAAACCACACAGCATATACGAGCATAAAGGTTGCCATAAGTATTGGGAATGGCGCCATGCTTTTTACTGCAGCGATTAATTCGTCTCTTTGCGGTTGTTCTGGGGTTGCCATATATCTTTCTCCTGTTTATTGGATAAGTGTTAAAAATTGTTCTTCAGTGAGCATCATTGTGCCATACTTCTCTGCCTTGGCTCGCTTGCTCGTACCAACTTTGCCACCAGCAACAAGGTAGGTGGTGTCTTTACTAACGCTGCTTTGGAAGGTGCCACCCAGAGCACGGATTTTTTCAGCTGCTTGGTCGCGGCTCATTGCTTGCAATGTGCCAGTGATGACGAATTTTTGACCAGCGAGCTGCTGTGACGATTGCGTATGCTGCGGCACGACACCACACTCAGCAAACTTATCCAGTAAAGCAACATTGTCTGCATCACTGAACCACGCGACGATCGATTCAGCCACTACCACGCCAATGCCATCAATCGCCTGCAGGTGGTCGAGCGTGGCAGAGCGCAGGAAGCCAAGCAATAGCTTGTCATTTGCAAGTGTATTGGCACGTGCTTGCGCTCCATCATGCAGTGCATTCTTTTCTGAATTATTATCATTATTATTCACACTGCCTTGCTGAGGCACATCGTTTTTTGAATTATCTGCAAAATATTTCACGATATCGTATGCCGTCTTCTGCTTGAAAAAAAAAATGCCCAAGCCATAGAGGAAGCGCTCGAGCGGTGGCTGCTTTGCAACAGCAATAGCATCGATGAGCTTCTGCGCTGAGACCTCGGCGAAGCGATCAAGCCGGAGAAGATCCTCCTTCCCTAGCGTATAAATATCAGCTAGGTCATGTACCAAACCAGCCTCGACCAATGCAGCGACATTCTTCTCACCAAGTGTGTCGATATCCAGTGCTCCTTTGGATGCAAAGTGCGTGAGGGCGCGCGTGAGAATGAGCGAGCTACTAGCGCCGCGCACCCGGTACACTGCCTCGCCAGCAGGCCGCTCGAACTGCAGCTCGGGATATTGGCGCTGGAGCTCAGCTGGGTAATCAATCGGCTCGGTATTAGCTGGGCGCAGCTCTGGCAGCACTCGCTCGACCTGCGGGATGATATCGCCCGCCTTGAAGATAACCACAGTATCACCACGCCGCACATCGAGCCGAGCAATCTCGTCGGCATTGTGCAGGCTGGCGTGCTGCACCGTCGTGCCAGCCACGACGACTGGGTCGAACACCGCTACTGGTGTGGCAGCACCTGTCCGGCCAATGCTAATGACGATATCGCGCACGATGGTAGTGGCTTGCTCGGCTGCGTATTTGTAGGCCACTGCACCACGCGGATTCTTACCCACCATGCCCAGGCGGTCGTAGAGAGCGCGATCATTGATCTTGATCACAAGGCCATCCGTATTGAACGGCAAATCGCGGCGCTGTTCACCCCACTGCTGGACGAAGTTCATTACCTCGGCTAGGTTGGTAAAGACCGCCGCTTGCTGGTTGCGTGTGATACCTAGTGCTGTCAAGGCATCATAAGCGTAGCTATTGGTCGGCACCTCAGCCGCATCATCACGGATGACATCGTAACCCCGAAAATGGAGTGGGCGCTGTGCCACGAGTGCTGGGTCAAGCTGGCGGATAGTGCCAGCCGCGAGGTTACGCGGGTTGGCGAAGGCTGGCTGGCCAGCAGCTTGCTGTCGCCTATTAAGCGCTGCAAAGTCGCGCTTAAGCATAACGATTTCCCCACGGATCTCCGTCCTGCCCTGCAGTAAGTGCTCAAAGCCAGGTGCTTCATGCAGACGTAGCGGCACATTACGAATCGTCCGCACATTATTCGTTACATCTTCGCCAATGTAGCTATCGCCCCGTGTGACGGCCTGCACAAGCACGCCATCGTTATAGATAAGCGCGCAGGCCAAGCCATCCATCTTGATATCGGCAAAAAACTCGTGCTTGTGACCCGGCAAGAGCTTATCCATGCGCTGCACCCACGCCTCGACCTCTGCCGTGTCAAAGACATCATTGAGGCTAACCATCCGCCGGCGGTGCTGCACCTTGACGAAGCCTCCTTTCAGGACGTTGCCAACCCGCTGGGTAGGCGAATCGGGTGTGATGAGTGCAGGGTGCGCGGCCTCGAGCTGTTTGAGCTCGGCAAAAAGGCTATCGTACACCGCGTCGCTCACGCTAGGCGCATCCAGCACATGGTATTCATAGCTATAGCGATTGAGTAGCTGACGCAGCTCAGCACTGCGCTGAGCTGGCGATAGGTTGGGTGATGCTAGATGTTTGTCTTGTGTCATAGTGGTTCCTTACTGCTTTAGTATAGCGGAATTTGGCGGTGGGTGCAGCTTTTTTAAACAGGTTCGTGTAAAGCTAGGCTTCTTGGATGCTTAATTTATAACAGTATAGGTACTGCCGTTTGAATACCAACGTTATCGCTTTGCCTCCGTTAGCTCCACCTCCCCCATCACTTCATCCGATGGAGTGTGAAAACCGGTCGTAATGACCGGTTTTCAGCCCTGGCATCAGAGGTCGATGTCTGGGAGACATCGACCTTTATAGGGTTCCGGAGGAGGGAGTGTGTGGAGGTGGAGCGTGAGTATCCCGCCACATGTATTACCCAACAACACGCTACCGAGGCACACCACCCTACGCTGGCGCTGCCGTATCATCAACGATCTTGCGATAAAGGAGGTAGATATACGCTGCACACCATACTACTGTCACCGAGCTAATGAAGCCCGCTAGGACGGGCATCGTCGGCACAGAGGCGTACCATTGCCAGAGGTGCTTGAGCCAGGCATCAAGGAGAATAGCAGGGATCATCACCACGCACCACAGCACTGCCACGCTGCCAAATAGCCACAGCAGCCGGTACAAAATCCGCAGCCGTCGCCCTACCACCAAATCACCCGCCGCTGCCAGCGCCCGCATAGGGTACATACCAGGCAGTGTCACCACCACAAGCGCAATGAAGGTGCTCGTACCCCAATAAAGCGTCAGTACTGCCACAGTAGCTAGTAGCACATAGAAGAGCATCGAGCCAAATCCTTCGCTAATCACTCCATTACTCGACAGACCGATATACACCAGCGCCATCGCCCCCAGTGGGATAAGCTGCACGAGGAAGACGAGGACAACCATCAGCGTGGCTACCAGTGGTGCACAGGCATTATACAGCCCATCGCGCAGGCGTGGCGCTCGCCCTGCCTTATACTCGCGTAATAGCCACACGGTGGTGAGCCACACCAACAAAAAGCCCAATACAACATAGAGCTGCTGGTCAGCACTGAGGTTGCCGCTACCCGTGCCAAAGGCCGTCACCATGAGGAGCCCTGCCTCGCCTAGCTTACCCCAGGCACCAGTGAGAATATCCTTGCCCGACTCTGCTAACATACTCTGCAGACGGTCGTACATCGCTTGGTTGGTAATCGCCCCAAGCGCCAAGAGCAGCACGGCATAAAACACCGCCAAGAGGCACAACGTCCGCCAGTGCGCCCGCACCATGCGCAGCACCTGCGCAGTGAAGGCAACGTAGCCTGGCAATTGCAGTGAGCGCGCATAATCGCGCCGGCGCGTACGGTGGAAGCTCCGATGCGGCCGCCGCTGTTGTAAATTATGCAACCATTGACGGCTGCTCGCTACTACCCTACCACCACGAGCCTGCCAGGTCCGCCAATGGAGGTTAGTGCGCCAGCTGAGTCGCGTCGATGGAGCATCCTTCGAGTGCTGCGAGCGGGCTTTTGCGGAAGCAGTATCACGAGAGGATGATGTTGTCTTTTTTGCAACGTCAGGGTGTTTTGCCTCTTTTTTTGAGCGATGTTGGCTCGTAGCCACCGTGAGAGCGGTGCGTGATGATGAGCGGCGAGTTGACTTTATTTTTTTTGCCACAGGCACTACCCTACCATTTATTCATATCTTCGTTGAGGCGCTTGATGCGATCTTCAAGCGGTGGGTGGGTACTAAACAACCGGCTAAAAAACCCTGGCTTGAGCGGGTTCACCATAAACATATTAGCGCTTGAGCTGACCTGCTTCTCCATCGGGCGAGTGTATGCCTGCAGCTTACCCAGCGCGCTAGCCAGGCCAGCTGGGTCGCGCGTCGTTAGTGCACCAGTCGCATCGGCCAGGTACTCACGCTGACGACTCACTGCCATTTGCATAATGGCTGCCACGATGGGTGCGAGGATGACGGCGACAACGCCAAGCACCAGCAGCACCGGATTGGTCTCGCGGTCATCATTGTCACGGAACCACAGCATGCGCAGTGCAATATCCGACACCAGACCAATCGCACTCACCAGACCAAAGGTAATCATACTCACCCGAATATCGTAGTTTTGGACATGCCCCATCTCGTGGGCCAGCACAGCGGTCAGCTCACGATCATCCATAATCTCCAACAGACCTGTCGTCACACCCACAATGGCATGCTTGGGGTCGCGGCCGGTGGCAAAGGCATTCGGTGCTGGGTCGTCGATAATATACACCTGCGGCATGGGCAACCCCACGGTAATGGCAAGATTCTCGACGGTGCGCCACAAACGGGGGTTATCTGCCTTGCGAATCTCCATCGCACCAGTCATACTCATAGCAAGCTTAGAAGCAATGAAGTACTGCACCAATGCATAAATCAGCGCCCCAATGAACGTCCCCCAAAAGATCGTCAGGTTGCCCTGCATGCCGCGGCTATTCATAATCAACTGCGCCGCCAGGCCAATCACCGCCACCATCGCGACGAAGACGATCATCAAAATAACTGTATTACGTTTGTTGTGTGCAATTGCTCTGTACATAGATATATTGTAGCAGATAATGGTGGTTTTGCGAGGTAGAGCTAATACTAATAGACAGTGGCGCTGTGAAATTCAAGCTATAAAAAACCGCTCTCCATCGAGAGCGGCTTTGTTATAGTGTGCGAGGTGTCTAGAACTGCACTTGCACTGGGTTCTCGACGCTGGCGCGGTCTTCGACCTCGAAGAACTCGCGAGCCTTGAAGCCCAGCATGCCAGCCACGATATTGGCGGGGAACATGGCGATGCGGGTGTTGAGGTCGCGCACACCACCGTTGTAGAAGCGGCGTGCAGCCTGGATTTTGTCCTCAGTGTCCACCAGCTCTTGCTGCAACTGGATGAAGTTTTGGTTAGCTTTGAGGTCTGGGTAAGCCTCTGCTACAGCAAACAAACTCTTCAGAGCACCCTCGATCATATTCTCTGCCGCAGCTGTCTCTTGCACGCCTTGAGCATTCATGATAGCGCTGCGAGCTTCTGTCACCTTCTCAAAGACTTCCTTTTCGTGCGACGCATAGCCCTTCACAGTGCCCACTAAGTTTGGGATGAGGTCTGTTCGGCGCTTGAGCTGGACGGTGATGTCGCTCCAAGCTTCGTCCACGCGGATCTTCAGCTTGACCAAGCTGTTGTACGTTGCCCACATGAAGATGCCAAACAAAACGAGCAGGCCAATCACGCCGAGCAAAACGATTAATGCTATTGTCATAGTGTCGTTTCTCCTTTTTGGTTATAGCTTTATTATACCAAATTGTGTGGCTTATACTAGCCGCTATGGTAATTCTACAATAAATCTTGGGTTAGTGGCCGGCACGAATGCCGCCATACTCACCCTTCTGGCTATGTATACGAAAAAACCACTCTCCTCAAGTGGTCTTCTCTGTTATATTATGCCTGGTGCGCAAGGCGGGAATCGAACCCGCACGGCTTTTGGCCAAGGGATTTTAAGTCCCTCGCGTCTACCAGTTCCGCCACTCGCGCTTGCAGTCGCACTTTTAGCATAGCAGCCATGTGCTGCTTGTATTATACTATGTTTATGAAGCAAATTGTAATAATTCACGGCGGATCAAGCTTTAATAGCTACGAAAATTACTTGAATAATCTAAAGAATAGCCAGCTGCAGTACGAGCGGCTACTGTGGGCACAAAAATGGCGTGACTGGCTGGCGCAAGAAATCGTTGATGCTGATGTTTTACTGCCAGACTTCCCTAATAAGCAAAACGCTAGCTACACTGAGTGGAAAATATATTTTGAGAAACTACTGCTCCTGCTTGGCGATGACGTTCAGCTGGTTGGTTATAGTTTGGGCGCAATGTTTTTGGCAAAATATTTGCATGAATCACCACTTAGCACGCCAGTCCGGCGATTGGTACTAGTGTCACCGTGCTATGATGACGAATCGAATGAAGACCTCGGTAGCTTTCAAGTAACAAGTGCTACTGGTTTAGAAAAATCAGCAAAGGAGATCCACCTGTTCCACAGCAAAGACGACCCGGTCGTGCCATTTACCGAACTTGCTAAATTTCAGCGAGACCTACCGACTGCTCAGGCGCATATTTTCGAAGATCGCAACCATTTCTTCCAACCAACCTTCCCAGAACTAAAAGAACTACTAGAGCAAAAATAGCTCTATCGAGAGAGCTATTCATCAACAATTGTGGAGGCACGTACGAGAGTCGAACTCGTCTAAAAGGTTTTGCAGACCTCTGCGTAACCGCTCCGCCAACGCGCCACACCCCTATTATACCAAACTATATCTGTTCTTTGAACATCTCATAGAATGCACCACGCTGTGCCATCAATGCAGTGGCAGCACCGTGCTCGACGATGCGGCCGTGGGCGATAACGTAGATAACATCCGCCTTCTTAACGGTGCTATAACGGTGGCTAATGGTGATGATAGTCTTGCCCTGCTTGGCAAAGAGGCGGCGAAAGATGCGCGCTTCGGCGGCGGCATCAATGGCGCTGGTGGGTTCGTCGAGGATGATGATGGGCGCATTGCGATACAAGTTGCGCGCCAAGGCCAGGCGTTGCCACTGCCCACCAGACAGGTCGACCCCTGTTTCGTGGTCATCTGCCTCCATCCATTTGCTGATATAGCTGTCCCCACCATGAGGGAGTTTGCGGACAAAATTGGCTGCCTCGGCCTGGTGCAGTGCAGCATCGCGGCGCGCTGTATCTACCGGCTGCGAGACATCGCCATACCAGACATTCTCGTGCGCCGTGGCGAAGTCGTAGCGGATGAACTCCTGCCCCAGTACAGCCAATTGCCGATGCCAGGCTGCTGGGTTGATATGACGGAGATCGTGCCCATCAATGGTAATGCTGCCTTTGCTGGGCTGATACAGACCAGTGAGCAGCTTAACGAGCGTACTCTTGCCAGCGCCATTTTCGCCCACAATGGCAATGTGCTGACCACGGCGAATCGTGAGAGAAATATCACGCAGCACCGCCGTCTGCGTGCCTGGATAGCAAAATGACACTTGCTGCACCGCGATCGCATCACGCAGCATTGCCTCATCGATGGTGGCTGCATGGCTTGCAACCGGCAGCGCCATAAACTGCTGGTAGTCTGCCATGGTGGCGAGGTCTTCGTCAATCATATTATATGTATTGATCACGTTATCCATCCCACTCATCACTCGCCCTACCATTTGCTGCACGAGCACAAATTGCCCAATTGGCTGGCGATGTGCCACGATCTCCAGCACCACCCAAGCAAGCGCCACTACCTCTGCTGCCGCCTGGATAATCTCTCCGCCCAGGCGCTGCCCCATAAAGCGGCGCTCGTAGCCAAGCACCCGCAGCCGATCTTTATTCCGCAGTGCTGCTCGCTCGCCAAGTAGATGGTGGATCACTCCATAGAGGCGCAGCTCGGCAATGAAGTTCGGCCGGCTAAGGATGTGCTCGATCCACGCCATGCGCCGCCGCGTCGCCACCTGCTCGCGCCAGTGACCAGCCTGCAAACGCGACAGCCGCACCTGCACCACACTACTTGGCACAAGCGCCACAAGCACGAGCAGCCCCAGCCACCAGCTCACCATCACCATCATCCACAGGCTTGTTGCCAGCGACACTAGCGCTGTCAGTATTCGCACCAGTTGGATAAAGAGGTACGAAAATGACTGGACGAAGCGCTGCGCTTTATCAAACATATCAATGGTCGCAGGGTCATCGTAGCGCCAAAAATCCAGTGCATGAAGGCGGGCATACATGTGGTCACTCATGGCAGCCTCAATGCGATAGCGCGACACTTGGTCGTAATACCCTTGCACCACCGACCACACACTCGCCACAACGCCCAGTACCACAGTCACTACTACATAGATGAGGAGTTGCGGCTGCCCACCTGTCGCGTATGCCTCAGCCAAAGCCGTTGTCGCAAGAGCCGCGTAGTATGCCGTGGCCAGTGGCAGTACCGCCGACAGCACCGCTCCCACCGCTTGGACTGCAATCGTCAGCGGTGCCTCCCGCCAAATAATCCGCACCACCAGCAACAGCCCCGCCAGACGTTGGCGTAGTGAGGGGGTAGGTGTGATGGGTGGTTTAGTCATGATATTCAGTTATCGTGCAGGCTTATAACCCCATTGTAGCAATTGTCGCTCCGTACTTTTTGCTTGTTTCGTAGCTAGTCTCTCAACATTTTTAGTGAGGACGCTGTGCTGGCGCAAGGGGTGAGGAGATGGCTATAGAAATTCAAATATTGCCAGCCACCAAGCTCGAGTGGCGTCTCACGACTGGGGTGCGCCACTCGAGCTGAGCACGTTATTCCTTGTAGTCCTATGCTTTGGCGAGGCTAATCTGCAGCTCGGCACCATCTACCATAGCCGTCGTTTGGTAGAGTACATCGTCTGGCTGCTTCATTATCGCTAGCGTCTCACTCGCGATTGTGTCTGCATACTCAGTGAGGGCTTGGCGGAGCTGCTCGGCTGCATTATCGGCTGGTTGCGCCTGGCCTGGCGCCACCGACTGGCTGGCACTGGCGGGCTCAGCCCCGACCGCGAGGTGTAGCATAATCCTGTCATCCACCTGCAGCCCCGATTTCTTGCGCGCACTCTGCACGTGGCGGATGACCTCACGCATCAGGCCCTCGCGCTTGAGCTCAGGCGTGATAGTCTTATCAATTTCGACCCAACTCTCTGGCTTAATCGCACCCTCAGTCGCGTCACGATCCGCCACATATTCATCCACATGCTCAACCCAGCGAATTTCCTTCACATTCAGCTCCTCGGCCATGATCTGTTCGTAGTACTCAGCCAATTTCGCACCCGCATATGCCGCACATTGCAGCGGCTGGCGAACCTTGATCGATGCTTGGTGCTCATCCTGCTTCATGCGCAGGCTCAGGCCGGTGTTGATCAGCTCACGTGTGCGGGCCATATCGGTCAGAATCTGCTCATCCACCGCACCCGCTGGCAGCCAATCTTTGAGGTGGATCGACTGATCATCACCGGTTAAGTTATGGTACAACTCCTCAGCCAAGAACGGGGTAAACGGTGCCAGCAGGTAGCTCAGGCGCACCAGCACATAGTGCAGCGTGCGGTAGGCGTCGCTCTTGTCGCCATCGTCCTCAGCGCCCGCGACCCCTTTCGACGACCTCCAGAAGCGGCGGCGGCTGCGGCGCACGTACCAGTTGGACGCATCGTCGAGGAATGGCAAAATTGGACTCAGCGCATCAGGAATATTGTAGGTATCCATGTGACGCTCAACTTCTGCCACCAGTTGATGCAACCGACTGATGATCCAGATGTCCAGCGGGTTAGTCAGCTCACTGAGTGGGTCTCTCAACTCACCGTCAAATTCCCACCCGTCAACTTCGGCATACATGGTAAAGAAATCATACATATTCCAGATCATCGCCAGCTTCCGAGCCACATCACCAACGTCTTTGTCGTGCAAGGCAAAGTCTTCACCGTTCAGTAGCGGGCTGCTCAGCAGTAGGAAGCGCAAGGAATCAGCGCTAAACTTATCCATCAGCTCGTTCGGGTCGGTAAAGTTACCGAGCGATTTACTCATCTTGCGGCCATCATTGCCCGCTACCACACCAGTGGTGATGACGTTACTGTAGGCGTTTTTATGCTGCGCGCCGGCCTCACCAAAGGCACCAATTTCCGCCAAAGCGGCATTGACGGCATGCACATAGTAGAACCACGCCCGCACCTGGCCAATGTACTCAACGATGAAGTCCGCCGGGTAATTCTGCTCAAACTTGGCCTGGTTTTCAAACGGATAATGCAGCTGTGCGAACGGCATGCTACCGCTCTCGAACCAGCAGTCCAGCACCTTGTCGATACGGGTAAATGTCTCGCCGTCAATCGTAAAGGTGATGTCATCCACCCACGGGCGGTGGTAATCATCCAGCTCCACACCGCTCAGCTCCTTCAGCTCCGCGTACGAGCCAACCACCTTGACGGTGCCCCGGTCGCCCTTCCACACCGGCATAGCCGTCGCCCAGAAGCGGTCACGGCTCAGGTTCCAGTCGGGCGCTTGCTCGATATTCTTGGCAAAGCGGCCGTGCTTGAGGTGGTGCGGGAACCAATTGATATGCTCATTTTGCTCTAGCATGAGCGGCTTTTGCCCCTGGATGGCGAAGAACCACGACGGAATCGCCCGGTACATGATGCGCTGCTTAGAGCGCGGATTGAACGGATATTCGTGGCGAATGTATTCGATCTTCCACACCGCGCCCTTTTCCTTCAGGTCTTTGGCGATAAATTTGTTGTTATCCCACACCTCCAGGCCTTTGTAATTGCCATCGGTGTAGTAGCCGTTATCATCGATGACGTGGAAGGCGCTAATGCCGTGGCGCTTGGCGAGCTCAAAGTCGTCCTCACCATAGGCCGGCGCAATGTGTACGATGCCCGTACCCGACTCGTGCGAGACGAAATCCGCCGCGTAAATGGTGTGGATCTTGTCATTCTCTGGCCAGGTTGAGCCGGTACCCAGCGGCTGGTATTTCTTGCCCACCAATTCACTACCCGGGAAGGTGCGCAGCACGTCGTAATCAAGTGGCTGGTGCTTGTCGTCCTGCAATGTGCGCTCAAGGGCTTCTTCGGCAAGGATGAGTTTTTCGCCATCTACTAATACTTCGCAGTAGGTCATATCTGGGTTGACGGCCAGCATCAGGTTGGCCGGTAGCGTCCATGGCGTGGTGGTCCAGGCGAGGATAGCAGCATCGTCGTCAGCCAATTTAAACTTCACATACACACTCGGGTCGGTCACCGTCTGGTAGGCGTCGTTGTCCATCGTCACTTCGGCCTTGCTCACTGGGGTGGCGAACTTGGTGTCGTACATCAGCACTTTTTCGCCTTCGTAGATTTTGCCCGCCTCGTACAGCTGCTTAAAGGCCCACCAGACGCTCTCCATAAAGTCCTTATCCATGGTGCGGTAGGCGCCCGCAAAGTCCACCCACCGGCCGATGCGGTCGATCACGCCCTGCCAGGTTTCGCTATTCGCCACCATGCTTTCGCGCGCCTTGGTGATGTATTTTTCCAGGCTGATGGTTGGCAGCGGCTGACCGTCTTTATCTAGTGGCGCTGGCTGAGCCTGGCAGGTCATAATCTGGCGCCGATCGGTAATATTCATCTGCTTTTCGACGAAATTCTCTGCTGGCAGGCCATGGCAGTCCCAGCCCCAGCGGCGCTCCACGCGCTTGCCCTTCATCGTCCAGTAGCGCGGCACGGCGTCCTTGACGATTGAGCTCAGCAATGTACCGTGGTGCGGCACGCCAGTGATAAACGGCGGCCCATCATAAAAAACGTAGGCATTATCCGCCGGCCGCTGCGCCACCGACTTTTCAAACGTCTGATCGTCTTTCCAGCGCTGCACCCAATCCTTCTCATATTCTGCCGCTCGGCGGCGTGTGCCATGTGTGAATTTCATTGGTTTCCTCCTTTTCGTATCATTGTAACAACCGGCATGGTATCCATAAACAAATGCTCCGAGCCATCAATAATTGCAAAACCAGCCTTTTGGTAAAACCGGATGGCCCGTGTATTATACGCCACGACCTCTAGCAGCACCTCGTCGCTACCAAACCACTGATCGGCATATGCCATGAGCTGCTGCGCGAGCCCTGTGCCGTGCGTCTGCTGGGCGGTATAGAACCCACTGAGCTCCTTTGTACCATCCGCCCGAACACTGGCATGGATAAAGCCAACTACCTGCCCATCCCGCAGCGCTACCCGGTAAAAATTATGCTCAGTATCGGCAAGGATGGTGCGCAACAACTGGGTTGATGCCGCCAGCTGTTCGGGCGTCAGCCAGCGATCTGTTTCTTGCCAAACCCACGCCCTGCTCACGCCAGCCGCAGGGTTCACATAGGTATCGCGCCACGACTGCGCTTGCATCCGGCGAATCGCCCCAGCATCATCTGGTGTGGTGGGCCGGATTATGTAGCGGTGGTGCTCAGCCTGGCGCTGTGGTATATCACTCATAGCAAACCTTCCATTCTATTACATTACCTATTAGCCGCTCCACCCGCTCCTTCAGTAGCTTGTACCGCCGGCGGGTGTCGGCGTGGCGCAGAATCCTCTGGCGGCTGCGCACAGTGGAGTTGTCGTAATCAATCGCCACTGTGCCAAACTGCGCGGCCGTGCTATCCACCACCTGATCATCAATGCGGTTGAAATAATGTGGCGTGCCCGCCACCACGCAGCGGCAAATCTCGCCACCACAGTAATCCTGCAGCACCAGGGCCGAGACAGCACACTGCCCGCTGCTTGGGTTGTGTGGCGTCCAGGCCACCAGCGGGGAGGCCGTCTGTGCAGTCCAGCTGGCGGCAAGGGCAGCGCGAACAGCCGCGCGCTTATGGCAAGTGGCGTGCTGCAAGGCTGGCTTGTGGGCTGGCAATGGCATGGCTCCTCCTTATATAATTAAAAATCACCTCTTCTGAGCTCGAGAATCCGCTGGGTTATACGCGGACGGTACCATCTCGATTCCAAAAGAAGTGATTCTAGCATTTCCCGGCAAAATGACAGAAATAGCTATACTCTTTCAGCACTTAATTATTGCCTTGTCGCAGCATGCGCGGCGGGGTCTATTCTTGGCTCCTTAGATTCACGGCTCTTTATGAAAATAACAAACCAATTTCTTCCCGCAGGCTTCGTGGGTGATAGCCACTCATTTTGCGTACCACAAGCTACGCAAAAATGCCTCTGGGTCTATTATACCCAAGGCCAGACCAATTGAAAAGCACCTGGTAGCCGCATCTTGCATAATAGTAGCTAGAGAGTATGGGTGCACACTTTCACTTGATAGTAGCGAGAGCTAGTCTGCCACAGCAAAGTAGGTCCTATTTATGATCAAACAGGCAAAGTCAGCTCAAACTCAATACCTACAACACCATACTTCTGCTGGTCATCTATGGAATAAAATTCGTTAATTTGTCTCTCAAGCCACTCAACACTGGGACCGCCAAACTTTACTGGGTCATTATGCATAAATAAATCATGGAATGTCGTATAGCGCAGCAACCCTACCACCCGTGCAGTAATCATTAGGTGCGGGTCTTCTCTATATATAAAAATAATTGTGTCGCCTAGCTGGATTGCTTGGCGCTTCTCATCATACAATCGTGACTCGATGGTTTTTTGGCCAGATACAATGGCGTCAAACGGCGCAGATGCAAGCCGGAAATAATGTGGAGCTCTCGTGGCTTGATCATCAGCCATACACAGAACTATTCTTTCTACCCATATCACTCAGCGCCGCACATTCCTTGTACCGAAAGCACCCCACCACGTGGTCATTCACCATCCCCGCGGCCTGCATAAAGGCATAGCACGTCGTTGGGCCGACGAAAGCAAAGCCATCCCGCTTGAGCTGCGCACTCATTGCCCGGGACGTAGCCGTATCAGCAGGCACATCACCCACGCTCTGCCAGTGATGTTGCACTGGCGCACCACCTGCCAAGCCCCACAAGTACGCCTGCAAACTGCCGTGCTGACGAGCGACCTGCAGCGCCGCCTGGGCATTGGTGCGCACCGCATAAATTTTGCGCCGGTTACGGACAATGCGCGTGTCGTGAGTAAGCGCCTCCAGCTCCGCATCCGTCATAGCCGCGACGCGAGTAATTGCAAACTGATGAAAAGCCTGCTGGTAGCCCGCTCGCTTAGCGAGAATTGTACTCCAACTCAGGCCAGCCTGTGCACCCTCCAGACAGAGCAGTTCAAATAATTTCTGATCATCATATAGCGGCACACCCCACTCAGTGTCATGGTAGGCGCGCTCGTTATCGCCAGATTCAGCCCAGGAGCAACGGTTCATAATTTTAGTATAGCAAGAATGCTTGGTGCAGCATACTGGCATTTGTGGCGCTCTGGCTCACCCGCCTCAAAGCATACTTTGCGCAAAAATCTTACTGTCACATTTTTATGCTTTGCGTATATGCTGTAGCTAAGGTAGTCTTGCAAGACGTGCTTGTGTAAAGTTTAAATGCTTTTTGCATTATGTTCATCCTATTTAGTTTGCAAGAAGGGCAAGTGAATTAGCAAACCATAAGACTCTGCACACTATTTTTGTAAGTAGTACATTTTTGTGTGCGTTGCTGTCGCGCATATTTATTATTACTAGCGAGGCATAGTAATCCATCATGTGCAAGTACCGCAAAGCTATCGCAATCCTTGCCGATTAGTGTACACAAAAATCAAAAACATTAACGCATGTTACGAAACCACCCTCACATTGCAATACTATAATCAATATTTGACAATGAACAATCCAGCAACGAAAAATTTTATCAATTGTATACAACAAACATATGGCTCGTTGCCAGTAGCGTTAGTAAAGCTCCTCAGCCAAGTGCGAAGTTGAAGATCGAGTAGCCTACTATCGCATCAGCTTCAACCCGCACTCCACTACCTCAACACAAAAACAAACACGCTTCTCGTTGTCATCAAGAAGCGTGTTGTAGCGAATTATTGTTTTTCTAATTATTTAATTTCGAGCCCACCAAGGACGCAGTCGCCGCGAATGTAGACAGTCTTTTTTGCACTCTTGGCAGCGTTGGTTTTGTCCTCTACCCCGCCAAAGATACTATTGACCTGCGTCTTGACGATGACGTTGTCTGGAAAAATAATATTGATGCCACCACACACAACAAAAATATCAATCACTGCACCATCCTCTATCTTGGCTTGGCGCAGGTCGAGGTCCACCTGACCAAACGCTGCCGAAAGCGAGTTACCTGCAAATTCGCCTTTTATCTTGCGCGTGTTGCCCGAGAAGGAGGCAACCATATTATCGTCCGACGATTGTTTTGCGATACGGCGCTGGCGCTGCGACAAATTAAAAATAATCGTCAGGCCAATCGCGATCAGCACCAGTGGCAAAAACATTCGCCAAATATTAACGTTGTTATGCAAAAATGCATTCGCGCCAATTGTTAGGCCAACTGCCACCCAGAGCGCTCCCCACAGCCAATTGCGATTGCGCAGCGTGAGCACACCAACCATGATAAATCCAAATGCGCACAAACCATACCAAAACTCCCGCCAGTAATGGAACTGCACACCAAAGCTCTCACTTAATAATATTCCACCCAGCGCCACAAACGCCGCGCCAGCACCAATGCGTAAAATTGTATTGTTCTTCATATCGCTAGCATACCATTATTATAGGTAGCACACAATAAGCCTACATCTGTCCCAACCATCATCTCAAAGTAGCTAATACACTAGTGAGGGTACTGTCGAGAAGATCTCCACCACACATTAGTACTCCCCGCAAAGAATCCCTGCCTCTACTATTATTAGCATGCTTTTATTTTATGTGCGTTATGCTTTTAACAATATTGTCTGATTCACCCCTGTTATTTCATTTACAGTACACAAAATCAATTGTTGTTATATATACAATGTACATTATTGTCTACAACGTTGTAGGCTTGTCGCTTTATATCCCTTGTTTTCGAGTTTATTTCGTTGTGATTTTATATGTTGTTTTTTATATACATATGGCATATCTGCTTCTACCACAGATTGTTGTATATATCACACCTTGTTCTCTATCCCTTACCGTCAACAATATTGTGTACTTTATACAACATAATCTCAATTTCCTCTCCTCAGACTACTCTAGTTTTTTACAACAGAGCTATGTTGTATTCTACACACCACATACATTGTCTTATTTTCTCCTATCAACTGCAGACAATAAGTCTGTCTGTCTGTCTGTCTTCTGAGAGGCCGCAGACACCTAGCATAGTACTCATATATAGCCTTCCTCCCTTATCTAGGGTTTAGCACGTTACAGCGACCATATAACAGACTTCCTGTATATCTAGAGCGGGAGATACGTATAACACTCTTATATGTAAGAGAGTACCCTTTTGGCACGCTTACAGCCAATTTTTCTGCAACGATTCTGCCCAATATATTTATACTTATATTTTGCATACCACTTATTTTTGTACACTTTACTTATCCTTAGCTATCTCGCATTTTTACTTAGTACAAAATATCGAGCGATAAGCCTGCCACACCACACAACAATACTTCGCTATAGCAGTTGATCATCTTCCTCCTGCCTTATATCGCGTCCTATGGCCTCATTTTTTGCGCTATAGAAACATGCACATATTCTGATTATTACCGTATGTAAAAATAGATGCAAACTGCTTTGACATAGTTGATGCAACAAGTAACTAAGCATGAGCGTCATTCAGAATTTTAAAAAAATATGAGCATGTATCAGCAACTCTACCTGCGTCATACTTCGCATAGCATCTGCCCTGGGCGCTGTGTTGCCCTACGATAACGCCCGCTTTGTCGCGTACGTGCTATATCTCTTACGCATAGCATATTACTTTTATTATGCAACCGAAATGATTTTTTTGATACACCACTTCATCTACACAATTCTATGAAATTTACGTGCTGCGACGCAGCGTCATTTTTGCTTGCTTCTCGCTCTATAGCGCCCTTATACTAATCAGTTTTCTTTAACAAATATCAGTCAATGCGCAGCCACCATCACCCAGCCAAGAACCTCACTGCATTTTTAGCATTGCGCTGCAACTTGCTCGCTTGCTTTGCAAAGAATCTTCGCTACCATGCCAAGCTATAACACCACACGCGTCTACTTCACAGCTTACAACAGCCACCTACTATCGCACGCATTCGTCATCACAGCCATGATGTTATAGCTCGCTCATTTTTATGCATTAATCGTTTCATTTTCTCGCATGTTGAATTATTCTTCGCAAAAAGCACTTGGCAATTGGCCGATAAAAATCAAACTAACCCATACAACCCAATCAACTTCATACCTCCACCAAACTGAACATACCTTTTCTTTCATTCAAAATTACACCATTTAGCAAAACATATCACTCACCTCTCGCTGATTACATTGTACTTGCTATTCAGGCAAATTTCATCTACTACAGCATGGCGGCATTAGCATGCTATCATCATATTTGCTAGCAAATCCACGATGCGCACAAGCCTGCAAACACGCTCACTATCAATAGTGCATAATGAACGAAATACTATCTATATTCATATACACAGGATCGCCAATAGGCGACATCTTCCTCCCGCTATCTTGCTATTTCGGCTGCGTCACGCAACAAAAACCAATGCATTAACAGCGCGTCGTGCTTAAGTCTCGCAAAGGCTTCATAACTATGTTAAAATTCATCATACATTATCTTCACGTATTGTTTTCCTACTACGCCAAACAAGCAGATCAAGCTAACAGGTACCCACTTGCATCAATATAGTGGTAGCTGCCACCATACCATAGTATCCCCAGTGCGAGAAAATACTCGCCATTACATCAATAGACACAAAAAACGTGCTGAATAATATAACATTCTGTTCATTTTAAAAAGCTTGCCAATTCTGACAAGCCCGACAATTTTACTGTACAAAAAACGACTTTATTTACAGCGGCTCCGCGCCAAATTTCACAATAATCAGCGCCACCGCCAGCACCAGCACACTCACGCCGCACAGCACATCGTAACCATGGCGAGCAAAGCGCTTGGTGCGCTCCCCACCAATCACCCCAGCCTCAATGCAGTAGCGCGTCATCCCAAAGAAGATCAGCAGCATCCCCACATCCAGCGTCAAGCACCACGGGCACAGCACGCGAATAACGGCGAAGCTCATATAAAACATCCACAGTGCAAAAATCATCCCGAGCACAGCGCCGCCCCAGGCACTCCGCACAAACCAGCGCGGCAGGCGTGCCCCAGCCAGTAGTGCTACCACTACCGTTATCATCACTGGCATGGTCATCATACCAACGAAACTGTTGGGGAAGCCAAACACCGTCGCCGACCAATGCTGCGCCACTGTGGAGCAGCTCAGCACGGCATTGACGTCGCAATTGAGCGCCCCACCTGGGTGCTGCGCCAAATGCAGTGTCTCAAGCGAGAGAACAAAAGATGCGAGCAGCCCCAGGCCGCTACCCAGAGCCGCTGCCAGTAAGGCCGCCATGCCAGGGCGACGGAGCCATGGTGTGGGGCTTGTATCGTCCGCCACAACAGTAGTCGTGGTGTGTGCTTTGGGTGTTTTAGCGGGCATAGTACCCCACTTCGTCGATAGTTGGCAGTGGCAAGCCGCGCCACATACCCAGCACCTGGCCGTTATCCGCCAAGGCAAGGATGGTGGGGTACTCTACAATGTCGTACGTGCGGCAGAGTGATTGCCCCTCACGTGTATCTGGGTCAAATTCCTCAATGGCATGACCTGTACGCCGGCTAAAGTCACGCAGATAGTCAAAGACGCGGCGCGCATAGTCGCTTTCTGTTCGGTAAATGATGAGGACGCGCATAAGTTCTACCTCTGTTTTTCTTGCTGCTTCGCACTCCGACGCTGCTCTAATATCTTAACGAAATCGTCCAGCGTCTTAAATTTGTAAAACACGCTCGCAAAGCGCACATACGCTACTTCATTGCGCGCTGCGAGCTCATCGAGCACGAAGCCGCCAATCACGCGTGACTCAATCTCATTCTCGCCCGCATCGTGGATACGATCCTCCACTGCATCAATAATTGCTTCCAGTTCTAGCTCCGATTTGAAGAACTTACCGACCGAGCGACGCACCGAGGCACGCAGCTTAGCCCGATCAAAGAGCTCGCGTGAACCCGTCCGCTTAAGCACTGCAATCGTTGGGTATTCGATCCGCTCATAGGTGGTAAAGCGGTGTCCATCAGGAGTCTCGCGGCGGCGGCGAATCGTCACGCCATCGGCCGACTCACGCGATTCTAACACGCGGCTGTTGCCAATCTTGTCGCGGTGGGTTGTCACGCGTCCGCCTCCTTTTTGCGGCGTCGGCGCAAGAAGGCCGGGGTGTCATCCTCATCGTCATCCATCGATTGATCCCAAATATTCGTCTCATTCTCCTGGGCAAAGTGAGCAGCCGCCTCGGGGTCGATAGCCATATCGACACTATCGACCGCTTCGTCCACCGTCTCGGCCGACTCTTCGTCATCTTCGGCATCGCTTGGCTCGTCGTCATCAAAGAACGAATCACTATCAAAGCCAGTCGCGATAACGGTAATAATTAGCTCATCCTCCAGCTCGGGCTTGAGCGTCGCACCAAAGATAATGTTGGCATCGGACGACACCGCACCAGTGATAATCTCAGCTGCTTCTTGAATCTCAGCCATACTCATATCGTAGCCACCCGTCACATTGAAGAGTACACCCTTGGCGCCGTTGATCGATACCTCAATCAGTGGCGAATCAATCGCCTGTTGGGCGGCCATCTGAGCTCGGTCTTCGCCACTCGCCCGGCCGATCCCCATCAGTGCACTACCGGCACTGCTCATAATTGCCTTAACGTCAGCAAAGTCGAGGTTAATCAATCCATGCTCAGTAATCAATTCCGATATCCCCTGCACACCCTGGCGCAGTACATCATCGGCAATCTTGAAGGTCTCAAGCAGCGGCGTCCGGCGGTCAATCGTATCGAGCAAGCGGTCATTCGGGATAGTGATGAGCGTATCGACTTGCCGCCCCAACTGCTTGATGGCCCACTCGGCATTGATGCGCCGCTTCTCGCCCTCAAAGGTAAAGGGCTTGGTGGCCACGCCCACGCAGAGGATGCCAAGGTCACGCGCCACTTCTGCTACCACGTGGCCAGCCCCCGAGCCTGTGCCACCACCAGCACCAATCGTCACGAAGATCATATCTGCCCCCTCAAGCGCCTGACGGATCTCGTCGAGCGACTCACGCGCCGCAGCCTCACCTACACTGGGGTCAGCACCAGCACCAAGACCATTGGTGGTGTTATGCCCAAGATGAATCTTAATATCAGCTTGCGAATTATGCAGTGCCTGCGCATCGGTGTTCATGGCAATAAACTGCACGCCAGCCAGGCCGGCGTCTTTCATTCGATTAACAGCAGACCCGCCAGCGCCTCCGACGCCAACGACTTTGATACTAGCAAAGGTTTGGATCTCGCTTGGTTTTACTTCCGGCATTCACGTTTCTCCCCTTGTGCAACTATCAACTTTACCATTACCATTTAGTATATCATCCTCATCGGCATGATTCTAGGCCTTGAGCCCTCCCAGCAGCCGACGAAGCCAGCTCAGTGCACCTTTGGCATGCGCTGTACCACTGTTGGTGTAAGCCTGGGCAGGCTGGTGGCCACCTTCGCTATCGGCGAGCATCAGGCCGACTGCAGTGGCGAACTGCGGCTTTTCTATCTGGTCGGCCACCCCGCTCGTAAAGCCAGTTGGTCGGCCTACCCGAGCGGCTACTCCCAGCTGTTCCCTGGCATAGCTCGCCATGCCACGCATCTGAGCCATGCCACCAGTCAGCACAACACCACTGGGCAGCTTGCCAGCGCGACCTGCCTTCTTGAGTTCCTTCTGTACTGCCTCAAAGATCTCCTCCAGCCGGGCGTCGACGATCTCATCAATCTCTTCCGTCGCAAACTCATACGACTCCTTATCGCGCCGCACCTTAGCCACTGCATCGCTTGCCTTGATGCCAGCCGCAGCATGCTTGACCTTGACCAATTCCGCAACATCAGGGTCAGTTTTGAGGCCAATAGCGAGGTCATTTGTCACATTCACACTACCCATTGGAATGACACCAACATACTGCAAGTCCCCCTCTTCAAAGACTGCCACGCTGGTCGTTGCCCCACCAAGGTCAACCACTGCCACACCGCTCTCGATCTGCCGCTCATTCAGCACAGCCTTGGCCGCCCCCAGCACCGCTGGTGTAATGGCGTGCGGGTGGACGGTTGCCATCTCTACCGCCTTTTGCAAGTTCGCCACATAAGGCGCTAAAGCCGAAACGACATTGGCATCAATCTCCAGCCGCGTGCCCGTCATACCTAGTGGGTCTTTGATACCCGCTTGGCCATCAAGTGTATAGCTATGCGGCACGACCTCGAGGATCTCGCGGTTGGCCTGTACTTTGCCCGTGGTGGCAACTTCTTCGATGCGTGCCACATCATCATTATTAATCTCATGATCGATCGTGCCCACGGCAATCATCCCCGTGGCGCGGGTGCTGGTGATGTGCGCACCATTGACACTCACCGTCGCACTGTTGACTTCATAGCCACTCATCCGCTCGGCCTCGCCCAGCGCTTCATCGATCGTGCGGGCCGGGCCACTGAGATTGACCACCATGCCCTTGCGCATACCACTGTTCGGTGCCTGCCCTACGCCCACAATCGTCGGCGTGCCTGTCTCTGGATTCATATGCCCCACCACGCATCGAATCGTCGTCGTCCCGACATCTATTCCTACTGCGTATTGAGAATTTTCATGCATAGTACCATTATACAGGTTATGCTGTGTCTTGTACAATATGGGAGGACAAATCTTAATCATGCAAAGGGTAATCACTATTACCCCAAAAATCATCCTCTCCGAGTCGGACTCCTTCCTTAGCAAGCTCCTCATGTCTCTCTTTATAGAATTTCTGAAAGGCACGGCAGTACTCTTTGCGCACTTGTTCGGGGTCAACCGGTACATCCCAGATACCATCATCCCTAACTCCATCGCCAACAACCGTCATATAGACAACTGATACAGCACTATATTTATCTATAGTTCTATCAATTGGGCGGAAGGCAATTTGAACATACCACTGCTCAAGCTCGAATGTCCCTGCTGCAAAGCCATACGGGAAATAACCAGGACTAAGGTCTCTTGTGAAGAGACGATGCATATCTTCAGGATTAGTTAAGCTATACCAATTTGTAAATGGTACATAAATAAACTTACCGCTATCATCTAGGCCATCGATCACAAGATCACACTCAGTGTTGACCTTTTCTACATTAAACCACATCTTTAGCGTGCGCGGTGTTGGTGTCGTTGTCTTGTCTGTCGCCATATCTATACCTCTGTAGTTACTTGAATGTATGCTTAGTATAGCATAAACTCGTCATTCATTATCCTGACGAGTTTCTAGACCTGGTGCTGTGTTGGTAAATCAACACTCTACAGCTTCGTCATAATCTCCGCCCCTGTCTCAGTGATGAGGACAGTGTGCTCGAAGTGGGCGGCGAGGCTGCCGTCGCGGCTGTAAATTGTCCAGCCATCGCCAGCAGTGTCACTGTAGATGGCACTGCCACCCAGGGTAGCCATCGGCTCGATGGCAATGGTATCGCCAGGCTGGAGCAGCGGGCCAGTGCCTTTGCGGCCATAGTTGGGCACATCGGGCGACATGTGCATCTCGAGGCCCACGCCGTGCCCCACCAGCTCGCGGATAATCCCAAGGCGGCCCTTTTGCAGCACAGCTTCCACCGCTGCACCAATGTCGCCAGTCCGGACTGGTCCTTTGATCGCGTCAATGCCAGCGTAGAGACTGCGCTCGGTAGTGTGGAGTAGGTGCTTAATAGCCCCAGAGGGTGCGTCATCCACCACCATAGTAAAGGCGCTATCTGTCTTCATCCCGCGGTAGGTAATGACGAGGTCGAAGCTGACCACATCGCCCTGCTGCAGGATATAATCGCTTGGTACGCCATGGACGATCGCTTCGTTCGTGCTAATGCAAATCACCCCAGGGAAGTTCACCTCTGGGGTTTTGTAGGTTGGCTCAGCGCCGTAGGCAGCAATCCGTTCTGCCGTAAAGGCATCGATCTGCTTCTCGCTTACCCCGGCATGAACAAACTGGCGGATATCAGCAAAAATCTGTGCCAGGCGCTTGCCCCCCTCACGCATTGCCTCGAGCTGCTCGGGCGTCTTGACACCAGTAATTAGTTGGGCCATGCGTGCATTACCTCGTCATAAATCCGGTCGTGCACTTCGCCCGCGGTACCAGTCCCGTCGAGGTGGATGATCTTTACCCCAGCCTCAGCAAAGATACCAAGTACTGGGTACATCTTTTGGCGGTAGATGGCCATGCGACGCGCAATCGTCTCGGGTGTATCCTCCATTCGGCCTCGCTTGGCTAAGCGGCGCATGATTTCCTGCTCAGGCACTTCCAGCACCACGACGAGGTCGATGTTATCACCAGTACGTGCCAGGTGGTCATCAAGCCACGCAGCTTGCTCTTTCGTGCGTGGGAATCCATCAACAATAATATTTTGGTAATGCTTGCGATACGCCTCTTGCACCGCATGATCGAAGACTTGGTAGGTCAGCTTGTCGCTCACCAGTTCACCCGCCTTAAGGGTAGCGATCACCGCTGGGTCGGTGCTCTGGCGCAGCATCTCACCCGTCGAGAGCCACTTCCACCCCTGGCGTACTGCCAGCATCTGCCCTTGCATACTCTTACCGGCACCAGTTGGGCCAAACAAAAGAATCATCTGTGCCTCCTTGTTATTATGTAGTTATAGTTATTATTAAGAAAAATTATTGCTCGTGTCATAAAGCTACGGGGCAAGGGCACGTTGCACCAGCTGAGCGATTGCCCCACCGTCAGCTCGGTTGCCCACCTTGGCCTTGACAGCGCCAATCACCTGACCCGTCATCCGTGGATTATCTGCCTCTAGCTCGGCAATCGTCTGCGCTACCACCGCTTGTAGTTCTTCGTCGCTCAGTGGCTGCGGCAGGTAGTGCTGGAGCACTGCCATCTCGCGCTCCTCGGGCTCAGCAAGTTCAGGGCGGCCATTGGTGCGGTAGATTGCTGCGGCATCGCGCCGCTTCTTCACCTCACGGACGATCACCTGCTCGACGGCGGCATCGTCCAGGCCAGTCTCGCGCACGCCCTGCTTCACCTCTTCATCAAGGATAGCAGCACCAAGGTTGCGCAAGGTGTCACCAACAAAACGATCGCCGCTAAGCAAAGCGGCTTTCATTTCGTCTTTGATACGCTGCTTGAGCGTCGTCACCTAGCGGATCCCCAGGCGAACTTTGGCCATCTTGTCAGCCTTGCGCTGACGACGGGTAATCGCCTTTTTGCGGCGATCGGTCTTGCTGATCGGCTTGGCAAACCGCATCGATGCCCGTGCCTTTGCTAGCACACCGCTCTTCAACACTCGGCTGTTAAACCGACGGATGATGTTCTCATTCGCCTCGCGCTCGTCTTTTCGTGTTACTTGTACCATATCGCTCCTCATTATAGCAGATGCGACAATTTTTGCAATTCTATCGCGCGCAAAGTTGTGCAAATTGCTGTGTCGCCCACAAAACCAGCCCTCAAGTACACTGCATCCCTCTCACCACTCTGGTGCTAGCACAGATACTCTAGGGCTGGGCTATTGGGCTATTTTTGCTGGCGCATCGCTTGTCTCTGTATTATAATCAATCTACTATGACACCTTCCTCACCATACCCACAACAACCACAGCCACCCCAGCAGCCTCACCCATATGTCCAGCAACCATACCCCCAGCAGCAACAACAACAAACACAGCCATACGGACAATACCCACAGTACCCGCCTCAGCCACCACAAAGCGCACCAGCACCAATGCCACCAGCTTATTCGCCCACAGCCATGCCGCGCACTGGCTCGTCATTTGGTGCAGTTATCCGCTGGGTGTCTGCCGGGCTATTATTTGCGCTGTTGGTACTATACATCGTCATTGCCGCTATTTTTGGCATTCTTGGCGCTGCGTACAGCTACATTGTGTATGTAAACCTTGGTATACTGCCGATTCTGCTCATTGTTGCACCAGAGCAAACGGAGGGTGATAGCAGTATGTCGCAGGGGCTATTTGTTACTGGTGGCATGCTCATTATTAGTCTATTTGAGATGATTGCCCACGCCACAATCGGGATGCTTGGAGGAGACTATACCACACCAACCCATGCGATAGCACCAAACCTCTGGAATGTTCCTTCTCATGAGGCAATTATCTCATTATGCCTTTATGCCTTCTTTATCACCGTATATGCCATCGCCTTCGTCGTCAGTCTTGTGCTATTTTTGCAAAATCGCAAGCGTGGTATGTATCGCTAGCAACTGATACTTATTTGCTTATTTTGCACAAAATTGCAACAAATGTGCTACACTGTTATGAATAGTTTGTGGTAGGTGATTGCAGATGGTCTGGTGGTGGCCACGCAGCGCATCATATTGGTGTGGCGACTCTCATATGCTGAGAGGTATGGATGCCTCAGCCCAAATACTCGCTCTAATTATTGGGAGCCTAGAGCGAGTATTTGGTCGGAGGAAGCATAAGCGGTAGAAAGCGGAGCGCAAAAAACAGTGGTATCACACAGTCACAAGACAGTAGACCGGACAAGAGTAGTATTGTCTATACCCCAGACCCAAGGACACTACTCTAGCAAATTACGTCTTGTTTGTCAACCCCATCAGCCATGCGTGGCTCTCTTCTCTTCTACGCAGCTTATTTTCGACCAGTGTTAGTACCCTGTTACTCTACATTATGCTTCCTCCAACTTGTTCATAATTCGCTTGATACGCCGCTCATCCCCATGCGCTTTATCAGGGGTGGCGTAGACCTCGATAAGGATAATCGTGCTGGCAGCTCGAGCAGCCCGCGACGGTGGTGTATCACGAGGCAGTGCTCGCACTACCGCAAACACCAGCCACACCGCCCGTCGATAGGCTGCTGTGTCGGTATCGAGACAGAGCTGCACTACTGTGCACTGAGCAGTTTGCTGTATAATGGCCGCCTTGCCACACGCAAAGAGCTGCTGGCGAAAATCCGCCACCACCGCCTCGCTTGGCTCAGCAAAGATACGCACCAGCCGCGGCTTAACGCGCTCGATATCGGCTGGCAGTGTGGGAATGCGCTGTGCCAGCGCTTGGAGATCACTCGAAAATTCTGTTGCCTGCTTATAGATCATCATCTGACTCGATCACAGAGGTAACGTCCGTCCGATAAAACGTGTCGCGGTAATCAATCGTCTGTCCATATTTCGCAATCACCCATGGCGCATCTTTGTAGGCAAGGTTGCTTAGCTCGGCAGCGCTCTTGCTCCCGAGGCGCTCTAGCTCGGCATCGATGTGCTTGATCTCGTTGGCACTGAGCTCGCTTAGCTCGGCGTTCTTGAGTGGCAGGAACTTGCGCTGCTTGTGGCTAAAGTGCTTCGTCTCGATGACGTCCAGCTCGTCGCGGGCCCGCATCTCATCGACCAAAGCTTGCAAATCTGCAGCCGGCGCGGGCCCATAGGTCTCGTGCAAATACGCCAGGCCAGTAATGCTCTTGCCTGTACGCTCATAATAATCAAAATCGATGAAGTACAACAGCCGGTGCAGCACCGCCTCGCCCACATTGGGCCGGGCACCGATCTTGCCCAGCGTATAGAGCAGCACCTGGCGTAGCTTGGTGGTGTGAAGCCGCGGAATGGCATCGCGCGACTGAGCAGCCGTAGGCTGTGCACGCTGCGCATCATCGTGGCGATATTCGGCTGGTGCATCGCTCACATACAGTGCTGTATCGTCCGCCACCCGCCATGAACTGTGCTGAGCTTGCTGTGCAACAGTGTCCGTCATGGCAATGCCGCTAATCAACTCCTGCACGCCAACTTCGTAGTATTGGCTAATCTTCGTCAGCTCACCAAGCTTTGGCTCGCGGCCACCATTCTCTAGCTTGATATACGTCGCGCGGGCAATCCCAACTGCATCGGCCACCGCCTGCTGCGAAAGCCCCGCATTGCCACGCAGTTGCCTAATACTTGCCTCAAAACTCATTGCGATTTGGTCCTTCCTGTTGCATCATGCCTCCATTGTAGCGTACTTGCCAAAGTTATACAACCATTTTGTCTAATTTTGGAACATAGTACATTTGTGCGCATAATTACAGAGGTGGATATAAAATAAAAAGATGCGAAGTATGGGTATATTCTGGCTAAAAATAGCATCACCAGCATTTCACGACATATATACTGGCTCAGATTCTTCCTGTCTATCCCCTCTTGTGTATGCGAAATCTGACCCATAATCCCACGAATATGCTAGCACCAATACACACCAAACCGAAAATGTTCCGGCCAGAATATATCACAGAGTTTGTCCGCTTGCTTGGTCGCTGGCCTTCTAGAATATTTTCTTGTTTGGCGTATATTGGTGCCGACCTCTCGTTGTGTATCGTTTTGAGATTCATGTGCTACATGGAGTGGAACTACACCTCTCATCTCCTATCTTTCACAATTTTGGTACAACGCCACACCATCTGCAAATAATACAAGTAGTAAAAAACCAGCCTTTGTAGCTGGTCTTATTCTTTACTTCTACAAGGTTCTTATGCTGCCCATGCACTCTTGTCCGACGAGCTCGTTACACCGACTTCATACCGATTACCCTGCCCGACAGCTGTTCGGCCGATTTCCACCACTGGTGCGGGTATATCATTCTCTTCGTTTTCTTCATTCTCTTCAGACACTTCAGGCTCTTCGTTTTTCTCATCCTTTTGCTGCTCGTGCTCCGCTGCCCGCAAAGCATACTCAATAGGCAGCAGCAAGCGGCGCTGCTCACCCTCAGAGAGTTCATCCGACAGAGGTACATCGTTTGCAATCAATTCATCATCGTTTGGCTTAACACCCCGAGCCCTAAGCTCTTGGATATAGCTCGCTGTAAGCGCATCGCGGTAGAGTGCACTCTCTCGGTCGGCCAGTTGCTCGCTGGCTGGCTGTAGTTTATTATCCGCATCATCACCATACCCTTGTAAGAATGGTACCAATTCCTCTGCCCGGGCAGCCTGGGCGCTCGCCAGCTCTTGGGCGGCCTCAGCAGTCATTTCCTCGGTATTATTCAGCTGTTGCCACTCAGCACTCTCTAGCAATGCAGCAGCAAGTGGCTGCAGCGCTTCTTTTGGTTTTTGCGATTCTGGCGTATCTATCGGACAAAGTTTTTCCATGGGGTCTCCCGTGGTTATGTGGTGGATGTTCTGTTGGTATGGTTTGTTTGCCCCCTACTATAGCACAGATGATCGGGTTGGCGCAAATCGGAGCATTTGCTACACTAGCTGGTAAGAATCTAAAGCAAGGAGATACCATGCCAGACGACACACCAACTCTACCACACCCCTACACATATCGCACTGCATCTGTTGAGACGATGCTGCAAGCTGTGGCTGACTTGACCAGTAAGTGGCCACAATCTTACAGAGAATTAGACGCGCAAGTGGCAACATACCCTAATATTACCTGCGTACCAGGTGGTGATCATCCGCAATCTATCGGGTTATCCCTTGCCTCGCTCGAAGGCGGCAATGAAGACGATAGAGATGATCTGCACTTTAGTGGTGAGTATTATATGCTGCCAGCAAACACCTTCGACGCATACGAGACAGCCCTCGACGCGCGGTATGGCGAAGGAACAGAGATACAGCGCGACAAAGAGTGGACACACATCGAGTGGTATCTCAATAACGGTGCGCGAGTGACGCTTTCGATGCTCACCTGGGACATCACCCTTATGCTTGAGGCCTCTGGTACATGGGAGAGTATGGAAGATCTTGAGCGTCGCTACCATTCAGATATCGACCTTTACGACCCACGGCGCCAAACTCCACCAAGCGGTTACTACTAAAAACGCTACACAAGCCAAAGGAGCCAGTCGCTATTGACCCCTGTTAATAGTCAACTCGCCTAGCGATAAATGAGCGCACTTTCCCTACCGCTCACTCAGCCGATATGTCTGAGCAAAGGCAGCTGCCTCAATGATGTAGCGGTCGCCATTGACCTGGCTCTCCGCCAGCCAGCAATCTGCTTCGCCATGCTGCTGGCCACCCCACGGCGCATCAATGACGATCTCGCGGCCGGTGGGATTGGGCATGGCCTTGATCTGATTCTTGGGCAGATACGCGCCAGGCACCACCGCACCATCCTCACCACGCAGCGGCTCGTACAGGGCGGCAAAATCCGCTGCCGCAATGCTATAGCGCTCACCCTCTGGCCCGGTGATAATGGCATCGCCCACCTCGGCAATGTTCTCTGTCTCTACATACTGCGGGCCATCCGCCCGTGCGAAGCTGGTAGTCAGGGCCTGCCGCTCGGTAGCAAATTCCGGCCGCACCGCTGCGGTTGGGTCGGCAATTTTGGTGTAGGTATCGGTAATGGCGCGAAAGTCGAGCGTGCTGGTATCGAGGTAGAGGGGTGGCACTGCGTCGGTCTCCTGGGTTAGTTCTGGTGGTAGTATAGCTGGTTTGGCATCGCGTGTCGATGCTGCGGTGCGCTCATGCATGAGTGGTGTTCCTATCGTTATGATTGATAAGAACCCATATTGCTCTCTCTCTCTCTCGATTTGTCAATATATTTATGAAATGGAAGAGAATTTAATGCAAATTACGCTACCCTGTGTTCAAAACCTCACCGCCAACTCCCAAGAAAAACACCCTCAAACGAGAGCGTGCTTTAGAATAATTAGAACCTTTGGCTTTATAAATCCGTGGTATCGAGCACTACCAGCTATGCAACGCTACTCATCCATCAACTCTACATGGAGCAGCCACCCCTCTACACTGCGCATGCCACGCCAGTCGTTGATAGTTGGTTGAAACCAAGCCGAAATAACATCGCCCGGCTGACGTACAAAGTTCGGTGGCGCGTTGAAGGCTAATAGTTGCAGCGCCGTACCTTGCCCATCCTGCACAGTAAGCTTGATGTGCTGCCCGTCGCTGCCCATGTGGCGCACCTGTGAGACAGTGCCGCGGCGCAGCTGTAAAACAGGCTCTGGGTTGCCATTACCAAAGGGCTCAAGGCGGGCAATGTCGGCTACCAGCTGTTCTGTTACCTCTGATAGATCATCAATCACCACATCGGCCTGCGGCAAGAGGTAGTGTGTTTGGTCGGAGAGATGGAGCGAGCGGTAGTAGTCGTTCACTCGCTGGCGAAAGGCAGCGATCTGCCGCGTCTCGAGCGTCACACCAGCCGCTGCCGCATGGCCACCGCCACGTAGAATGACATCATCGGCAGCGCGCACTGCTCGCTCAGCCGAAAAATCACCAAAGCTGCGTGCACTGCCCGTTGCCGTCTCGCCTCGCTCGCTAATGATAAAGACCGGCTTGTGATACGCCTCTACCAGCTTGGATGCCACAATGCCAATCACGCCATGGTTCCACCCCTGCTGACTCACGACGAGGACAGGGTCGGCAGCATAGCGCTCGGCCTGCTGACAGGCTTCGTCGTAGATGGCCTGTTGGATGGCTTTGCGCTCGGTATTGAAGCGATCCAATTGCTGAGCCGCCTCAAGCGCCGCCAAACCATCGCGCGCTCGCAGCATATCGAGGGCATACTCAGCCGATGCCAATCGTCCTGCCGCATTCATACGCGGGCCAAGACCAAAACCGAGCGTCCGAGCGGTAATCTGGGCTGACTGCACACCAGCCACCGCCAGCAGTGCCTTGAGGCCAGGGCGGCGCTGCTTCTTCAACACCTCGAGCCCCCAGTACACATTGGCGCGGTTCTCACTCTGCAGCGACACTATGTCGCACACCGTACCCAGCGCTACTAAGTCCAGCAGCCACTTCTCGTAGCCAGCTGGCAAGCCCGGCAGCACCGTCTGCAGCGCCTGGACAAGCTTGAAAGCCACGCCTGCCCCACAGAGATCACGGAAGGGATAGTGGTGGTCGTCATATTTCGGATTAACCGTGGCGATGGCGGGTGGGCGAGTCGGTGCAATGTTGTGGTGGTCGGTCACCACTGTGTCAATGCCGTAGCGCTCCTTCGCATAGGCAATTTCCTCATGGCACAGGCTGCCACAGTCCACTGTCACGATCAGCTTGGCCCCCATCGCCGCCACCTTATCCACCGCACCTTTAGTCATGCCATAACCCTCTACGAAGCGATTAGGAATAAAGACCTGCACCGCGGCAAAGCCAAAGCTCGCAAAGGCATCAAGCAGCAAGGCCGTCGCACTGAGGCCGTCGATGTCATAATCGCCATAAATCACAATTGTTTCGCGCCGCTGGTGTGCCTGCACCAAGCGATCCACTGCCGTCTGCATCTGGGAGAGCAAGAATGGATCGGGCTTCGCGTCATAATCGGGATGTAAAAACTCCTCAGCGGCTGCTCCATGCAAGCCCCGCGCCGCTAATATCTGTGCAAACAAACTCATCAGAGCTGCACAGTATCCGCCGCTTGTTGACCCTTTTGCTGCTGCGATGATTTGATCACCATGCTCTGCAATTCTTTGAAGAAGATATATTGTTTGTTCGTGTAATACATTTTGGTATTACCCTGTTTTTCGGCCATCAAAAAACCAGCTTTCTCGAGATTCTTAAGCTCGCGCTGGATATTACCCGGGTCTTCTTTGATCAACTTCGCCAAGCCGCGGACATGGGTGTGGAACTCCGGATACTTAGCATAGACCACAATGATTTTGCGCCGCACCCGTGATGTAATAAACGTTTCTAACATGCTTCCCTTAGCGAATTCTCGCTTCCGTTACCTCTACTCAACTGTTGCTTTTTATTCTACACTTTTTGATGGTAATTTGGCAAGACCACCCACCAATTGATTGTGCGTTTCGTCTCTCGCAACTGCGACTCATCAACCATCCACACGACACACGTGTCTGCTTTTTATCATACCAGCTTTGGGCGAAGCGAGCAAGATTGATGTGCACGTTTTGCACGCCACCCAGATGAAGTAGCGACGGAGAGACGAACCCCTCTGCACTCTCGCTTGCTGTCGGGTATAATAAATCCTATGCACTATTACGAAGTTGCGCCACTCAAGATTATCCGCGCTACCAGCAAGAGCTTCACCTATCACTGGCCAGACGCACTGCCACTGGGCCAGGTGGTGCAAGTGAGCGTTGGTGCGCAGCAGGTGGTAGGTATCATCATGACGCGCGCCAGAAAACCGACATACACTACCAAGCCGCTTGATGCCGTCGTGCCGCTGCCGCCGCTGCCTGCTCCCCTCTTAGCGACGAGCCAGTGGCTGAGCGATTATTATGCCACGCACTTCGCCACTGTGTTACAGACAGTGCTACCAGCTGGCATTGCCAAGCAGCGCCGCGCGCCGCGCCGCCCTGCTAGCCCACCGCCACAGCGCCGCACGCCCACCTTCTCACTTAATCTACAGCAAGAAGAGGCCGTTCGCACCATTCGCCAAGCCAGCCCTGGCACAGTACTACTTCACGGTGTGACAGGTAGCGGCAAAACAGCAGTGTATATCGAGCTTGCACGCCACGCTTTGGCTGCAGGCCGGTCGGTGATTGTCCTCGTGCCAGAGATCGCCCTCACGCCCCAGCTGGTGGCGGAGTTTCGGCAACACTTTGCCGATATCATCCTCACCCATTCGCGCCAGACAGAGGCCGAGCGCCACCGTGCCTGGCTCGCTGCTCTGACAAGTACACAGCCTCGGGTGGCAATTGGCCCACGTTCTGCCCTCTTCTTACCGCTGCAACGGCTGGGGTATATCATCATCGACGAAGCACACGAGGCTAGCTACAAACAAGATAAATCCCCCCGCTACTCGGCGCTGCGAGCCGCAAGTGTCCTAGCTCAGCAACATGGTGCGACCGTAGTGCAAGGATCAGCCACGCCATTGGTTAGCGAGTATTATCTGGCGCAAAAAGCCCAGCGGCCAATCGCTACCCTACCGAGCAAAGCTCGGCCTGAGGCCACCACCCCCACCATTCAGCTGGTCAACCTTACCCAGCGGAGCAACCTCACCCAGCATCGCTTTTTGTCAAATCAGCTTATCGCCGCCATTGATACCACACTTGCAGCGGATCAGCAGATCCTGCTTTTTCATAACCGCCGTGGCAGCGCCAATGTATCGCTCTGCACCAACTGCGGCTGGGCAGCCGAGTGCCCACGCTGCTTTGTTCCCCTCACCCTCCACGCCGACCGTCACCAGCTGCAGTGTCATATCTGTGGCTACCACACCACAGTGCCAACGATGTGCCCCACCTGCCATAGCACCGATATCGTCCACCGCGGGATTGGGACGAAGCTCATCGAGGCAGAGGTAGCAGCGCGCTGGCCCCAGGCGCACGTTGTTCGCTTTGATGGCGACAGCAGCACAAATAGCCTGGAGCAGCAATACCAAGCCCTCTATGATGGCACAGCCAATATCATCATTGGCACGCAGGTGGTAGCCAAGGGGCTCGACCTGCCGCAGCTGCGCACCGTTGGGGTGATCCAAGCCGATGCTGGCCTGGCCTTGCCCGATTACACCACCAACGAGCGCATCTTCGAGCTGCTTGCTCAAGTGGTGGGACGAGTGGGGCGCTCTGCTCACGCCACTACAGTGGTTGTGCAAGCATATCAGCCGCAGCACCCGGTAATTCAGGCTGGCCTGGCTCAAGATTATACCGCGTTTTATCACCAAGCCTTGGCCGAGCGCCGCCGTGGGCAGTTCCCGCCCTTCGTCCACCTGCTTAAGCTC
The DNA here is from genome assembly GCA_963514895.1 of uncultured Candidatus Saccharibacteria bacterium. Lineage (GTDB taxonomy): Bacteria > Patescibacteriota > Saccharimonadia > Saccharimonadales > Saccharimonadaceae > Saccharimonas. Next base: position 31,835 of record CAUPVK010000004.1, on the reverse strand, counting down.
ACGTGCGTGTACAAGACGGAGGCAGCCGCCATCCGCAATAGTCAAGCACTCGCTCAGCAGATTCGCCAGCACCACCCCGCAGTAAACATTCTTGGCCCCACGCCCGCCTTCCACGAGCGGCTGCGCAGCACCTACCGCTGGCAGCTCATCATCAAAGCCGCCCAGCGCCGCGACCTCCTTACTGTTATTGCCAGCGTGCCAGCCAAACATTGGCAGGTAGATATCGACCCGCAGTCTTTGCTGTAGGTAGATCTGACCACAATTATCTACCATCAAATTTCGCAACCATGCATCATTCCGAGCTCCTGTAATAACTCACCGAACAAGAAAATATCTGGAGGCCAGCGATAAAGCCAGCGGATAAGCTCTCTCTGCCATCTGGCCGGAACATTTTCGGTGCGGTGAGTTATTGCAGGAGTGTTCGTGAGGTTTTAGTATTTCTCACCATACCCCCACTCGCCCACCCCATCCACCATCTGCTATAATAAAGCTAATGAAAAAAGACGCTATTATCACCCTACCCAACCCGCACTTGCGCCAGAAGTCGCAGCGGGTGCATGTTATTACCGACGAGACGCGCCAGCTGGTGGCCGACATGACCAGCGCCAGCATCGACTGGGAGAATTCACGTCCGCACGAGATCAGTGCAGCACTGGCGGCAGTACAGATCGATCAGCTAGAGCGAGTCGTTATTGTACGCGAAGATTTCGACGACAAAGACAACCGCAGCTTCATCCCCCTCATCAACCCAGAAATCGTCAAATACGAAGGCCAGCTGGTGAGTGATTATGAGGGCTGCCTGAGCGTGTCAGGCCGGATCTATGGCAAGGTGCCACGCTACAGCCGCGTCCGGGTCAAGGCGCTTGATATCAATGGCAACACCGTCCGTCTTAAGGCCGACGGCTTCTTAGCGCGAGTGCTGCAACATGAGATTGACCACTGCAATGGCATTGTATTTATTGACCGCATTCGCGATGATACCAGCGCATTTTATCAGCTCGATGAGAAGGGCGAGCTCCAACCAGTTGATTATGACGAGCATATCAAGACCAATCGTATTCTTTGGGACTGAAGACTTCAGCGCTATCAGCCTCGCGCAGCTACTAAAACACAGCTTCCCCGTCCGGTTGGTTATCACTAAGCCAGACAGCCGGCGTGGGCGCGGCAAGCAGCTCTGCCAGCCGGCAGTCAAGCAGCTTGCCCTAGCGCACGACATTCCAGTGTTGCAGCCCACCAAACTGCGCGATATTATTCCCGATATCCAAGCGCTCGGCCAGCCTGTTGGCGTACTGGTGAGCTTTGGTAAGATTATCCCCCAAGTGGTGATCGACTGTTTTTCCCCAGGGATTATCAATCTTCACCCATCGCTTCTGCCACGCTATCGCGGCCCTTCACCGATTGAGAGCGCCATTGCCAATCGCGATACCACCACTGGCGTCAGCATTATGCAGCTCAGCGCCGCTATGGACGCCGGACCGGTCTATGCGCAGCTCACCCACCCCTTACGCGGTGACGAGCAGCAGCTCGAGCTCTACAGCACACTAGGCCAGCTTGGCAGCAAGGCACTAGTGCAACTCCTGCCACGCATCGTTAGTGGTAGCCTCCAGCCCACACCACAAGATGAGTCCAACGCAAGTTACTGCCAGCTCCTCACCAAAGCCAGCGGCATTATCAACCCCGCTCAGCACACTGCTGCAACGGCCGAAGCAATGGTGCGCGCCTACCATCACTACCCACGCACTCGCCTCCAGCTGGGCGAGCGGCAATATATCATCACTCAGGCACACACCGCGCCGGCGCCTGTCACCACGCTCGATCCACGCTGCAGCGACGACACCTATCTCGTCATCGACCAGCTCATCGCCCCCAGCGGCAAAGAACTCAGCGCCGCAGCATTTTTGCGCGGGTATCGGGTGTGAATGGTATGGTAGGTATGGTCTAGCCTCTAGTCTAGTAGCTTGCCGCCCTTCTCAAGCTCTTGAGGGTAATAATCAGCGTGTACATACAGCTGGCGCAATGCCTTTGCCGTTGAACAAGAAAATATCTGGAGGCCAGCGACTAAGCAGGCGGAAAGGGCTGTTTCTATAATCTGGCCGGAACATTTTCGGTTCTGCGGCAAGGTATTGCGAGACTAATCAAGAGCTAATCAAACACAAAACCCCTGCACTCACAGGGGTTATACGTGTTTTTACTTGGTCATTATCACTACGCAGCAAGCGCTACATCAGGGTCGGGGTGGCCTCCCTCAAGCTCATCTGGTGTATCGCCATCTGCTGCATCACTGCTCTGGAAGATACTAGCAAGGCCCTCTTGAGTAAGAAACTTCTGCGGATCTGCCTTGGCGAGATCCACGAGGCCCTCAAAGGTCTCGCGCACGACGGTCGTGTAGTCTGGGCGGTTGTGGGTGAGCCACTTAAGCTGTGCATAATCCGCAAAGAGTGCCAGCTGGTCTACCTCCACACCACGCTGCTCTGCCGCTTTCTCATAGGCTTTGCGCTGGCTCTGGTATATCTCATCCTCTTCGTAGTCAGGCTCGTGCTCGTCGATCCACGCTGTAATGACCGCAGCGTCTTGGTTCATAAACGACTCAAACTCATTCAGCTGCACCTCATTCAAGCCATCGCTCAGCACTGTGCCAACACGCAGCTCCAACACCTGGCGAAAGTTGTCGACAAAGCGCTGCCGCGCCTCTGGCGGCCAGTCTGCTATACCGATTTTTTGCAAAAAAGCATCGTCTAATTGAAACATGTTTTTCAATTCCTCCTGCCCCTAGTATACCAAACAATCCATCCCTCATACAATAAAAATGGCAAAATGTGGTGTAATTTCCCTCAGTAGTGTTGTCTACCTCTGTTACACCTCCTCGTCCTGGGCGATCTGCGCTATCGTGCGCTCAACAGCTGGCCAGGTGAGGCAGCTGATGATACGGCTATCACGCTCGTCCGGGCGTGGCTGCCGCGGATACTCACCAAAGAGAATGGTATGCACAATGCGGCGCATCGCAGGGGCTGGGCATTCGTTATTCATCGCGAGAATGGTATTGAGATGCTTTGCGTGGTCGTCAATCAGCACATTCGCACCAATACGACTGCAACCCTCATCAATACTCACACTGCATCGCTCAACTCATCAGCCTTCTTGGCTAGGTCGCCAAGGATGAGTGTGCGCTCGTCACTCAGGATCTCGTCGAGGTGGGCAACCCGCTGCGACAGCCAGGCAAATAGCGCTGCGCTATCGTCCGTTTCCTGGCGGCGCACTAGCTCATCGAGGTCATTATCCGACAAGCGGCCAATAACCTCCAGCCCCACCCGCTCATAGAGCGTGTTATTCACCTCCTGCAGCAGCGCTGCCGAGTCGCGCGTTGTAATCCCAAGGCGATCGAGGTCGTGTTGGGTGATGAGAGATGAGAAGGGGTTGTCGTCATCTATTGGGAAGGGTGCTGCACTCATGATTTTCTACCGCTAGGCTGCGCTATCCTGTCGGCTCTCTCGTGCTTGCTTGGCTTTGATATACGCCTGTTTGATCGACTCAAGGGCACTATCCGCACTTTCCATCGTTCGTGCCTCTAACGTGCTCAGGTATAGACCGCTTGCTTGGTGCTGCCGGCCTTCTTCTTGGAGCCAGCCTCGCACATTTTGTTGTATCGCTGTGCGGGTGTTTTTGATGAGCCCGTCAATATCTACCTCTTCGTTATTTGCATTAGCCTTTGTCATCTCCGCCCACAAGTCATACTCACCAAGCTGTATCTTGCTTCTTGCTATTTGCTCCATCTGGCGCATTTTATCGCGCGAAAGCGGGGCATCCTCTTGCGTGTCGATTGCCTTGGCGACAGTTTCGAGTTCTTCAGTGGGTGCTTCATCGTCAGCGGGAGGCTGCTCTGCACCAGCTGGGAAATTGATAACCTCAGCTAGCTCAACTTCTGGCTCATTTTCACCACGATGAGCAGCCTCATCGTAGGTCGTCACGACTGGTTCACCAAGGTCGCTACCTCCTCTAACAACCCCTGCTGCCTCTGCAAGCGCAAAGAGATCTTCTTCCGTGTCCCCCGCTGGTGTCTCGTGTGATGGCACGTGCAGCTGAGTAGCTTGGGCTTCGGTATCAACTGCTGCTGGTTGCTTATGCGCTTCGCCATTAGACGCTTTGGTAAAAGAATGGTCTTTAAGAGGGAGATTTGGCTTTGGCTTTGGATCTGGCACTTTCTGGCTAAACCAATCTTTCACAGCCCGTAGTGCTTCCTGGGCCATATGCAGAGTAGTCTGTGCCCGACGTATCAATCGGTCTTTCTTCTTCCCCTCTACTTCTGCAGCCGCTTCAATACTCGCTGCGCGGTTTTTCTCAACATTGCCAGCCTCCTCGTGTGTTGGCTCTGCTGTGGTTGCTTCGGGGGCTGGTGCTGCTTCTGCGAGAGACTGACTCTCTGTCGCTACAGAGGTGGCTTGGTGAGAGTCTGGCGACTCCAGCCGCACGTCGAGCGCTGCTTGGAGTGCTGCGAGTGCCCGGTCGCGCGTGTCTTTGAGCTGCGCTGCATCTTCGTGCGAGAGGTGTGGCTGCATCAGCTCACGCGCTGCCATGCTCAGCACTGCGCTTGCCGCCTCGCCCTTCATACGGATCGCATCCATAGTCGAGTGGCTCGCCATAATTTCCTGGGCAGTACGGTCCGTTAGCTCGCTCACCTGCGCTTCGAAGCCGGTTGGTTGTGGCGCTTGCTCACTCGTCGAGACTGGTGTGGGAGCAAGCTCTGCCTGAGCTCCGCTTGGGGTTAGTTCTTGGCTTGGAGTAGCGGCAGGCTGTGCGCCCTGATTGCGCGCATCAAGCGCTTGCTGCAGGGTGGCAAGTGCATCGCTGCGCATTGTCTCCAGCCGGGCAATCCCCTCCGCCGAATATGGCAAAATCACCTCATGCGCAATCCTGCTCTGTACTGCAATATCCGCCATACCCTTGGTAAACACCGCATCTGTCGCCGACTCGGCTGCGTTAATCTCCTGGATCTTCTCATCAGTCAGTGCTGCGATTTCTGTTTGTAGCTGAGCAAGGGTTGCTTCCTCACCGGCATATTGCTCTTGCTCAGTTGGTGGTGTTTGCTCAGGAGTTAGGGCTTGGTTTTGCTGCGCTTCGGCTTTATTTCGCGTGAGATTCTCTGTTGTCGGTAGGGTGGGCAACACTTCTTGCTCTGCTTGGTACTCCGCATAGTATTCCTCACCAACTGTCCCAACACCAAGAGCCGTCACAATTTTCTTACCAATTTCAATAACTTTCTCACGAGCTGTATTGTTTCTTTCGGGATTTGCGTGCCGGGCTACATGTTCTTCTCGCTTTGTTGTACTACTACCCAGGTGGTCGTTGATCTTTTCTTGCAATCGTGCATTTCTTTTATATGCATCAGGGATGTCTTTTATTGCTTCGATCACAGGATTCACCGCGCCCCTAATACCAGCCCATCTTTCCGACCCTGCTTGGAGTGCTGGATCAACTGTGCTTGTTCCTGTTGCCTCACGTCCTTTTGTCATACTACCCATCCTATTTCCCCTTATATATTCTGCCCACATCCTACCACAACAGAGGTGATGTGTCAATGAGGGAGATACCCCAATCTCAAAAACCCGCCATCACCCCATAGCGAGTTTTATATACCAACAGCAAAACAGAATTATCATTCAATATAAATATAATAAGATTCTGCAGGACAAAGCACCGCCAAACCCACTACTGCAGCGTACGCTTCACCAGCTCGCGGGTGAAGAACTCGAGGGTGTCGCCAATCTCGAGCTGGAGCTTCTTGCTGGTCGTGAGATTGAGGCCGCAGAGCTCACCCTCAAAGACTTCCTTGGCTTCTTGCTGCTGGCGCTGCACGCTGGCTACTGTTACCTCGGCAATTTGCTCCTCGCCGCGCATCACACGGGCCAGTAGCCCTGCCGTCACCTTACCCTTTATCACTTGCCCACCGGCGATTACCGCATCGCGCATCGTCCGGAAAACACCCTTAATCTCTAGCTGGCCAATCTCCGTCTCCACCACCTCTGGTGCGAGCATTGCTTCCATGCTGCGACGTGCGTCATCAAGTAGCTCATAGATCACTTGGTAGCGGCGCACCGTCACTTTGTCACGCATTGCCAGGCGCTTGACAGCTGGCGGCAGGTCGACATTAAAGCCATAGATAATTGCATTACTACTACCAGCCAGGCGCACATCACTCTCGGTAATATTGCCCACGCCATGGCCAATGATCCGCAGCGTGATAGCCCCGCCCGTCTCCACCAGGCGCAAGCTATCCATCACTGAGGTAAGTGACCCCTGTACATCGGCCTTGACGATGACGTCGAATTCCTGAGCATCGTGTTTCTGCGTCATAAGCTTGAGCAAGTCAGCACCAGTCACATTGGTGGTGGCGGCATTACGCGCTTGGTCGAGCTTAGCCTTCTGCACAGCTAGGCGAGCTTCTTTCTCGTTTTTGACCACTGTGAAGATATCACCAAACTGCGGCAATTCCTTAAAACCTGTTACCGTCACTGGTGTAGCAGGCGTGGCTGCCTTGATAGGCGTGCCAGTGTAATCGAGCAAAGTACGCACCTTGCCATAGGCCTGCCCCGCCACCAAGAAATGCCCTGGCGCCAAGCGGCCCTGCTCGATGAGCAAATTCACCACCGAGCCGCGACCCTTCTCCATATGCGCCTCAATAACGAGCCCCTCAGCTGGCACGTCCGTATCGGCGCGGAGCTCTTCCATGTCGGCCACGAGTAGGATGGTATCGAGCAACTTATCAATATTCTGGCCAGTCTTAGCGCTAATTGGTACCATAATGGTATCGCCACCCCACTCCTCAGGGTTGAGGTGGTGCTCGCTCGCAAGCTGCGCTTTGACCATATCAGGGTTGGCCGTGTCTTTGTCAATCTTGTTGATAGCAACGATAATCTTGGCATTAGCATCGCGTGCAAAGCGGATTGCCTCCACCGTCTGTGGCTTGACGCCATCATCGGCTGCCACAACAATCACCACCACATCGGTCAGTGCTGCACCGTGCTGGCGTAGCGCCGCAAAGGCCTCATGGCCAGGGGTGTCAAGCAGCGTCATCGTGCGACCACCCCTTTGAGCTTGATAAGCACTAATGTGCTGGGTAATGCCACCAGCCTCACCAGCAACCGTCTTCATCTCGAGGATAGTATCGAGCAGCGTTGTCTTGCCGTGGTCGACATGCCCCATCACCGCCACAATTGGCGGGCGTGGCACGGCATTGCTTGACGGTTTATGCAGGTGCTGCATAGTATGCTGCTCGGCGGCTTTGCGCTGCAGCGTCACTGCCAGGCCTAGCTCCTCCACGATAATCTCAGTAATCTCAAAATCAATCCGCTGATTGATCGTTACGGTAAAGCCATTCTTGAAGAGCTCGCCAATCAGCTTCGTGACCGGCAGATTCAGGGTTTGGGCCAGCTCACCAACGGTGATCGAATCGGCAATGACCAACACTTTTTCAGACTGACTCATACACACACTCCTTTCTGCCGGCCACAGCCGGTCATCTTTTGTAATTTACTGGTTATTTTTTCTTGTCGGCGAGACTCAGGCTCACTTTGTGCGCATCTTTGTCGATGTCGAGAATGACAAAACTCTTGCGCTCATTGAGGGTAAAGACCTTCTCGGGGTCGGCACCACCGCTGCCCAGCTCGCTCACGTGCACCAGCGCTTCGACCGCTGGGCTAATCTGGACAAAGGCACCATATGGGGTAATGCGCGTGACTGTACCCTCGATGGTCTGGCCCTTGGTGAATTGATCCACCTCATCAAGCCATGGGTCCTTGGTGAGCTGCTTCATGCTCAAGCTTAGGCGATCTTTATCGATGCTGATAATCTTCGCCTCAACGCTCTGACCCACCTTGACATAGTCGGCTGGGTTGTTGACGCGCTCCCAGCTAATCTCTGAGATATGGATAAGCCCCTCGATCCCTTCGACATTCACGAAGACACCAAAGTCCACCACACCAGTCACCACACCCTTGACGGTGTCGCCAACCTTAAGTTTCTCAAAGTGAGCCGCCAGGCCATCCTTGATGGCCTCCTTCTCGCTAAAGATCAGTTTGTTAGCTTTGCGGTCGCAGTCAAGAATACGCACCTTGAGCGTCTGGCCTACCAAGGTGTTGAGCCGTGCCAAGATCTCATCCTTATCGGCACCACCCACCCGTGGGTAGTGCTCGGCCGACAGTTGCGATACTGGCAAAAAGCCTCGCACGCCTTCGTACTCAACCAGCATACCACCGCGGTTAGCGTCGTATGGCGCTACCTCGATGATCTCGCCAGCATCCAGCTTAGCCATTGCTTCTTCCCAGCCACGGTCCTTGGCTGCTTTGCGCAGGCTCAATAGGCTATAGCCATTCTCGAGCTCGCTATCTACCACACTGGCTGTTACTTCATCACCAACTGCTAGCGTCTTAGCCGGGCCAATCTCGCGCCGTGGCACATAGCCAACCCCTTGCGGGCCTAGATCTATTAATACATCTCGTTTGCGCACCGATAATACGCGGCCAGTCACGACCTCGCCGGTTACTAGTTGCTTGACGCCGTCGCCAGCGAGCAAATCATCCATTGTTAAGGCTTGTGTTGCCATAAGTCTTGGTACAGACTCCTCTTATTAATTATATTATGAGACACGTCGCCATATCGCGACGCACCATTCCTCTGTATTATACACAAAGTCGCTGCAAGCGTCAAAACCCATGCATTTAGGTCTCATCTCTATGAATAGTTGGCTTAAGCGGATAATTAGCACAGCCAATCCATCACTCTAAAAAATGTTCTAGCCAAATGAATCACAGAGCCTACTCGCTCTCACAATCGCTGACCTTCAGATATTTTCTTGTGAGATGGTACTCAAAACTATTACACCGTCATATACACAACGATGCTATAATCACAACAGGTATATTATCCTCCCCCCAAAGCAATTACCCCTGCATCACACAGGGGTAGGCGTAGCGTTATCAATGAAACAATGAATATGTTGTATACTTTACAGCGCGGGTGTGCGCGACTTGCGGTAGGCTAGTGCTACGCCAGCTAGGCTACTCACCGCCACAACGGCTGCCAGGCTCTCAGCGGGGCCGGTCTGTGGCAAAGCGCTCACTTGCTGGGTAGATTGAGTTTGCGAAGGAGTGCTGGAGTTGGTCGATGGTGTCGCGGCAGGCGTGCTTGAGGTTTGAGATTGAGTAGACTGAGTAGTTTGGCTTTGGCTTTGGCTTTGTGTAGTGGTGCTTGATGAGCCGCTAGTTGCACCATTTGTTGCAGTTGATGTGGTGTTTTTCTTGTCCTGCGACTGAGTTTCTTTCGTCTCTTTGCTCTTGCTGGCCTCTGTTGATTTGCTGTTAAGGCTATCGACTAGCTTGTCGTTGGCGCTCTTGCTGCTCTGCGTTGATTCCTTTTTCTTGGCGTCGGTAGCAGTGGTGCTTGCCACTTGCCGAGCGCTGCTATTGTGACTATTCTTGACGATTAAGACCCCGCCAACCAGTGCGAGTGTTAGCACTGTCCCGACGACGACGTATCCGATAATTGATCCTTGCTGCTTCATTGCCAAACCTTCGTTTACGTTACTCTTTCTATTATACCGTAATCGATCGCAAAACGCAACGCACGCGCTCTATTAATCGTGCATCTCACTCTGCCTCTCTAGAGCTCGCCATACATCGATACTTCGCACCGCCCACTAGTCATTGCAAGCAGGTTGTGCTACACTGATCTTGACACGTACAATACACGAACAAATCATAATCTCCACCTCTGTCAAATCATGCGAAGTATCTATTGTTTCGCTAGCTGGTTCGCATGTCGATAGACGTGGCTATACCAACCACGCATGCCACTCGATCAGCTTATCTCTCACCTTACCCAGCACGCTCGCACGTCGGGTATTGCGCCACTCACCTTTTGCCCGAGTGACCATTTTCATTGGCATCACCCAAGCCGCACAGTTTATTACGATCCACACGATACCCAGGCCTCTGCCTACCTCCTCCACGAGTATGGTCATGCACTCCTAGGGCACCGCGGCTATGCGCACGATGTGCAGCTCGTTGCAATGGAGCGCGCTGCATGGAGCACTGGCTGCCGTGTCGGAGCTGGCTGGCAGCTGACGGTCGACGATGATTTTATTGAGTCCGCCCTCGACACCTACCGCGACTGGCTCCATGCCCGCTCACAGTGCCCACACTGCAACGCAACTGGCTTACAGCGCAGCGATGGCACATATACCTGTCTTGCCTGCTTCACCCACTGGCGCGCCAACAACGCCACTACCTGCCAACTCCGGCGTTATGTTGTAAAAAGCACGATAATATAACTCAGCCTTATTATCGCAGCGATCCTTGCATACTGCTCACCACTTCGCCCTCACGAGCACAATGCGGGAGAATGTCGCTCAGGCAGCCATAGCAGCGGCGCAAAGCCACCACGCAAGAAAGCTGCAAATCCCCAGCGCCCAAAAAACACCTCCTAGCTATATGGGAGGTGTTTTGAGTAATGCCTACGCTATCTTTTACCTTTAGGCAGCGAGAGCGACATCCGATTGCGGAGCGGCCGCGACAGCATTATCGTCGGCCTTTTTGGTGCGGCGAGAGATTCGGCCGCCCTTAGCACCAGCCACACGAGCAAGTTGTGGGTTGGCCGCAAAGCCGCCAGTGCGGCCATTCTTGCCGCCCTTGGCACCAATCTTGGCGTAGAAGTTAGGGTCTTTAGAGATGTTTTTTTGCGCAGCCTTCAGGCCGCCAGCTTTTGTTCCCGCCATAGGGTTACTCCTTATTTATATATTTACCAGAGGTACGTTGCCAGTGTAGGCCAGCAAATCCTCGCTACATACCATATATGATATGTATCATGATTTAAATATAGCATACTGTATATGTTTTGTCAACGTTTACATGAGCATTTTCAGATTGCATTATTGGTATTGCATTTAAGACGCCTATGCTATATACTAAGTATTAGCTTTGGTTTGGGTCGTTTCCACCAAGGTCCACCACAACAATTCTCGTTTGCTGCGAGATTCGAGAATGAAAAAACAACCCTGCGCATACAGGGTTGTTTTTGTTATCTGGTACAGATCTTCTATTCTTTTGAGACAGAGCCTTTTTCACTTACATAGGACGAGTATAAAGTAGGCCTCTACTACCTAGCCAAAGGGTCGACACTGCACACGTCGACCCTCTAATACTTTGAAAAATAGGTATCAGTATCATTCCTCAACTTTCTTATTCTTAGATCCAACTACTCCGTCCATACGCCACACAGCCAAGCTGGCCAAGAGTGCGAGGCCGCAATGGGCCATCCTGCCGCTCCTTGGCATGGTTATGGCGCTGCCGAGCTACCTCGTACTGCACAAGCTGCGGATGGAGTATATTCATAACATTCATAGAATATGGCGATGCATCGCCTTGGACTGGCTGAGCCTCATTACTGCCATCATCCACTGCTACACCCGCCCCAAAGACCCCTATTGCATCAGGTGTAATAGTCAGCGCAGCCCGATGATTCCGTGGGTCGGGGAGCGAAACGACTGGCTCACCCAGCGTGATAAATCGCATATCTGTGATGTGCGACATATCAACCAAACTCATCTTGAGTGCATGACCCTCTGCTTTGCGTGGTATAGGCCCGCTATCGCTCTCATCACAGAGGTACAGAAGTGCACGATTGTGCCGCGTACTTACTGTTAGTGCATAGGGTGACTGTGTATCGTACATTGTCCAAATGATATTTTCATCAGGCTGTGGCAATAAGGCCGCTTCTCGTGCAATATCAATCTGTGTACCATCCACGCCACCCACAAGCATCTCTTGCCCATATGGGTTGTCTCCTACTGGTGGCTCGAGTATTCGCGGGCATCTCGCAATCTCCTTGTCGTAATACAATACATCGCCTACCGAATGAATTGGTGGCTCACCATAGCGGCACTTGATTGATGGTGGTCGTTGCTCTGTCATAAGAACACTCCTTTTTGGTTATGGTTATCACATCATCACTGCATTGCCATCAAGATACTCATGACCCACCAGCGGTAGTGCCTCACTCATCCAAGATACTCCAAATCGCAGAGCAAGCACCCCTCTCTAGCGATTATACAATAGAATGGTACGTTTGTACTAAAAACGTTCTGAATTTTATAGAAAATGCACACTACCTTGGCAATTTATATATATCAAAAAACCAGCCTTATCTCTTTGATAGGCTGGTTTGTGCTCGTTTCAATTAAAATAACGCTATTCTTGCTCGGCTTCTTCTGCCAACTTCAGTGCCTCAAGCCCTTCTAGCGTCCAGCCAATATAGCCAAGCGTTCGCGCCGCTTCGTCCGTCTTGCCGCTTTCATAGCTCTGGCTGGCTTGCTCCAGCAAGTATTCTGGGTCACACTTTTCATTGTATTCACTAAGAGCTTCTGGCGTTCGTGGGTATGATTCGACGTGTTTGACTGGCATGTTGCTTCTCCTTGTTTTTGTTACTTAGATACTCCATATAATACTCTCTCTCTAGATTTTGCAACCTAGTAGCAAACTTCGCACCTATGACCACTGTTGAATCTATCACTCTTTTCAATTCTATGTTACGTCTCACTGCACAAAAGACACCAGGCGTTGATAGAAAGCAGTAGCGCATAGCCAGAGCCTCATCTGAAGCATATCAATACCACGCTTGAATGAACCATACTGGCAAGCATCAAGTTATTAATAAATCATCCCCCAAAGATAAAAGCCACCCTGTTCGGATGGCTCTTATATAATTCGGCACCGTGCTAGTTTCCCACTAAAAGCAGTATAATCGCCGCTGGGGAGCTTAACTTCTGTGTTCGGAATGGGAACAGGTGTTTCCTCCTCGCCATGGGCACCGAAGTGGGGGTTTAGACGCTTGGTTCCGATATATTTCCTCGGTGGGCCAAACCCCTGCTTCGATGTCCATCTGCACGGTATGGTAATGTACGTGTCAACGATTGACAGTGGTGATATACACCAATCACTAGTTAAGTCTACCTCATCCACGCTACCAATGCAAGCATTAGCGTCGTAGACAAGGACATAAAAAGGCAATGGGGCGATTAGTATGCTTCGGCTCCATACATTACTGCACTTCCACCTTGCACCTATCAACGTGATCGTCTTTCACGGCCCTCATAGGGAAATCTAATCTTGAGGTCAGTTTCGCGCTTAATATGCTTTCAGCGCTTATCTGGTCCGCACATAGCTACCGGACAATGCAGCAGGTGGCCACAATCCGTACACCAGAGGTGCGTCCACCCCGGTCCTCTCGTACTAGGGGCAGATCCTCTCAAATTTCCTAACGTCCATACCGGATATAAACCGAACTGTCTCACGACGTTCTGAACCCAGCTCGCGTACCACTTTAATCGGCGAACAGCCGAACCCTTGGAAGGTGCTCCCCCTCCAGGATGTGATGAGCCGACATCGAGGTGCCAAACAGCGCCGTCTATGTGAACTATTGGGCGCTATAAGCCTGTTATCCCCAGGGTAACTTTTATCCGTGTGCGCTGTCGTTCCCACATACATTGTACAAAGTACATACAGCGGGTCACTTGCTCCGACTTTCGTCTCTGCTTGGATTGTAGTCCTCACAGTCAAGCTGGCTTGTGCGCATACACTATCACTTCGATTTCCATCCGAAGCTAGCCAACCTTTGAACGCCTCCGCTACTCTTTAGGAGGCAACCGCCCCAGTTAAACTACCCACCATACACGGTCCTCATACCGGATAACGGCACAAGTGAGATCAAGATCACAACAAGGTTGGTATTTCACATTGCGACTCCACAAATACTAGCGTATCTGCTTCGTAGTCTCCCAACTATGCTACACATGTTGAAACCCGGATCAATGTAAAGCTGTAGTAAAGCTCCATGGGGTCTTCTCGTCCTGGTATGGACAGACGGCATCTTTACCGCCAATGCACTTTCACCGAGTCCTTCGCTGAGACAGTGCCCACATGATTACTCCATTCGTGCGGGTCAGAACTTACCTGACAAGGAATTTCGCTACCTTAGGACGGTTATAGTTACCGCCGCCGTTCACTGGGGCTTCAGTTCGCACCGTAAAGCACTCCCCTTAACCTTCCAGCACCGGGCAGGAGTCACCCCCTATACATCCACTTTCGTGTTAGCAGAGAGCTGTGTTTTTGATAAACAGTTCCGTGGGCTCTTTTGCTGCGGCCCCCACATCGCTAGATGTGTTGAGCTTCAGTTCCAAAGCTTGGTTCTATCTCAAGAAGAATTGATGTATTAAAGATACTCTTTAACCACACCTTATAGAGCTATGAAACTGACAACATATCCACCGAAGTGGGGGCAGACCTTATTCCGAAGTTACGGTCGCTGTATTGCCGAGTTCCTTAGCGAAGGTTCTCTCGTAAGCCTGAGTCTACTCGACTCGAGCACCTGTGTTGGTTTGCGGTACGGGCGGCATATACCACGCGTATGTCTACTTTTCTTGCCAGCGCCTTCTCCAGAATCGTCACCCAAAAGGGTAACTTTCACTCCCTTCGCGTTCCCACGAGGTTGGACGGATAAACCATGAATCCGCTCCGGATATCTCGCCGTGAATAGCATACAAGTATATACCGGTTCAGGAATATTAACCTGATGTCCATCGCCTACGCTATGCGCCTCGGCTTAGGCCCGACTAACCCTGAGATGATTACCATGGCTCAGGAAACCTTGCTCTTACGGCCGAGAGGATTCTCACCTCTCTTATGGTTACTCATTCCAGCATTCTCACTTCCTACCGCTCCACAATACTTTACAATACTGCTTCACTGCTGATAGGAACGCTCCTCTACCACTGTATGCAAAGCATACAATCCATGTCTTCGGTATTACGTTTAGCCCCGTTACATTTTCCACGCAAGATCTCTTGACTAGTGAGCTGTTACGCACTCTTTAAATGAATGGCTGCTTCTAAGCCAACATCCTAGCTGTTTAAGAAATCTCACCTTGTTTCCCACTTAACGTAAATTTAGGGACCTTAGACGATGGTCTGGGCTGTTTCCCTTTTGAGCGACGAACTTAGCTCCGCCGTTCTAACTGCCATGATTCCACAGTCGGTATTCGTAGTTTGTTAAGGGTGGGTACCGTTGCCAGCCCCAGTCCTTTACAGAGCTCTACCCCCGACTGCTACTACATGACGCCAGTCCTAAAACTGTTTCGAGGAGAACCAGCTATCTCCGAGTTCGATTGGCATTTCACCGCTAACCACAAGTCATCCAAGCACTTTGCAGCGTACCCTGGTTCGGCCCTCCACGACGTGTTACCGTCGCTTCAGCCTGCTCATGGTTAGGTCACCCGGTTTCGGGTCTAATCCCGTGCACTCATTCGCCCTATTCAGGCTCGCTTTCACTGTGGCTCCGCCAATTGGCTTAACCTTGCGCACGAAATTAACTCGCTGGATCGTTCTACAAAAAGCACGCCGTCACCGGACAAGCCGGCTCCGACTCCTTGTAGGCACACAATTTCAGGATCTATTTCACTCCCCTCCCGGGGTTCTTTTCACCTTTCCATCACTGTACTAGTTCGCTATCGATCGTATATTATATTCAGCCTTGGCTGGTGGTCCAGCCGGATTCAATCAGGGTTTCTCGTGCCCCGACCTACTCGAAACACCATACATAAGGTCAGCATTGCTTTCGCATACGCGGCTTTCACGCTCTTTGGCCAAGTATTCAAACTTGTTCTACTAACGTACTGATTTTTTACCTTACCTACCGTTGATAGCCAGTAGTCGCAAACCAGATAGCTCGATTCAGAAGAATCAAGTGCTCTGGCTTGGTCATATGATATTTCACAACCCCTCGTAAGTATTCGCCTATCAGCTTATTCACCTGCAAACAGATGAAAACTTATGAGGTTTGGGCGTAGATGCGATTTCGCTCGCCACTACTTTCGCAATAGTTATTTACTCTCTTTTCCTCATCCTACTAAGATGTTTCAGTTCAGATGGTTCCCGCTCGCGTGCCTATGTATTCAGCACGTGGCAACATGACATGACTCATGCTAGGTTTCCCCATTCGGAAATCTCCGGATCACAGCTTGTTGACAGCTACCCGAAGCTTATCGCAGTCTTCCACGTCCTTCATCGGTAATATACGTCTAGGCATCCATTGTGTGCCCTTGAGTACCTTTTTATGCATTGACTTAACTAGCAATTGGTATAGACCAACTGATAGTGCCGTCAATCGTTATTTTCTTACATCACTAAATTGTTAAACTGCATGTGTCTTGTTGTAAGCACACACCTGCGAACATCACTAGTATGATGTCTGTCTGTCTGTGCTCAAACTCGCAACTTTGTCTATTCTACCACTTGGGCTACTCTGTGTAAAGTAGCTTTTCGTTGTAGTTTTGGCAATGATTATTGCGCCCACTCCATCATTACCCTCTTGCCAGAGGTTCGTTACCGAACATGCGCTCACTGGACTTAAGTTTACACGAATCATCGGCGTTTGGCAAGGCTTTTTTGAGTGATTTTTGCAGAAAATATTATTCTTGATGAGCGCTTGCTCGATTGCGCCTTACCGTCAGAGGTAGAGCTACTGGTAGCGGCTTTTTTGCGGTGCAATGTGGAGGGTTGTTGGTTGCAAGACACATTACTGTTGCTCGCTACTATATTTCTCTTGGCGGTACTGAGCGCTCAATGAGCAGCTGTTTTTAGGGTAATAACTTGCGTAGTATATCTCGATTGCTCCTCGTACCCCTACGTCCCTTCCAATAGTCCAATAAAGCGTATGTGTCTGCTGCATATCTGGCCACTTCTCAACTCTACGCTAGGAGCTAATATTCAGTGGATATTCGGTTCCTTATCATACTCCAGAGGAGAATACCGCACACAGCATACACACCAACAATACTACTCATAAAAACACCCGCTCATACGATGAACGGGTAATCAACTGCAAGTGATAGCGTGTGACATGCTCCAGGGTTCGTATATGGAGCTTGTGGTGGGCGCTGAGGGACTCGAACCCCCGACCCTCTCGGTGTAAACGAGATGCTCTAGCCAACTGAGCTAAGCGCCCGCATTGTGTGGTGTCACACTTGCTTATCTGGTGGGCGATGGAGGACTTGAACCACCGACCTCGTCATTATCAGTGACGCGCTCTAACCAGCTGAGCTAATCGCCCCTACACCATCAAGCAAAAAAATTGGTGGAGTGGGATGGACGTAAGCCCATACCACCCCATGCGAATGGTGGAGATACAGGGACTCAAACCCTGGACCCCCTGCTTGCAAAGCAGGTGCTCTAATCAACTGAGCTATATCCCCGCGTTCGTTCACGCACTCTGTCGCTGAACCTGTTTCATATTAGCATAGATTTTTCGCCAGTACAAGAGTATACTAGATATTATGCAATATACATTTAGTTGGGGATCGTTCTTCATCGGTACACTTATCTTGATCGTTGGTGGCTGTATTGTCGTATGGCACCGCCAGTTGTCTGATATGTTTAGCGATGACATCGGCAGCTACAGCCGCTACCAGATGTGGGGGTTGATCGGCTGTGGGCTGGGTCTGCTTGTCATGACCAACCTGCATGATATGATCCTGCGAGCGTTTCTTGGGCTGTTCTTTCACTTTAGCTAGAGAACCTCACTGAGAGGCGATGAGGAGCGCTATAGCGCTCCTTTTTGGTTACTAGCATCTTTCGCTCTGTCCTATCGTAGAATAATATTCGTTTAGCCTATTCTTCTTATGATGCATAGTATATCCGTGGCTAGATATCCGAGGAACTATACTCATAGCGACCATCCTTTATTTATAACAGATCGAGAGCTCATACAAAGAGCAATAAACAGCAACTCAACTATCAATAGCACCTCGCGAGAGCGACCAATCACATAAGGCAGTCGTCTACTATCATTAACGAGCGTTGTTGATACCACATCACTCACTTTCATCGAGGTATTGTTGTATTATCTTCTCTTACAAAAAATAGCCCAGTAATCTGGGCTATTTCTTAACAACTTAGTTGTGCAATCCTCATCGCGTCTTTTGGTGTAAGCTTTGTCTCACCCCGAAGGGTTAGTGTAAATATGTAAGCTCAGCATATTTACGAGACCGACCTAGCTCTGATAGTGATTACTCAACTATCAGGCATTCATACTCCCTAGAAAGGAGGTAATCCATCCGCACCTTCCGGTACGGATACCTTGTTACGACTTAACCCCAATCATGCCCCCCACCTTAGGCCGACGAATCGGACTTCGGGTGTTGGTCACTTTCATGGTTTGACGGGCGGTGTGTACAAGACCCGGGAACGTATTCACCGCAGCTTGCTGATCTGCGATTACTAGCGATTCCGACTTCATGGAGGCGAGTTTCAGCCTCCAATCCGAACTGGGACTAGCTTTGATGCGATTTGCTCCACCTTGCGGCTTCGCTGCGCATTGTACTAGCCATTGTATCGTGTTTCTAGCCCAGGACGTAAGGGCAATACTGACCTGACATCATCCCCTCCTTCCTCCCCGTTACCGGGGCAGTCCAACTAGAAAAATCCAACTAGTTGCAAGGGTTGCGCTCGTTGATGGACTTAACCAAACATCTCACGACACGAGCTGACGACGGCCATGCAGCACCTGTCACAGGGTTCCAAAAGGCACAGTCCGCTTTCGCAGACCTTCCCTGGATGTCAAGCCCTGGTAAGGTTCTTCGTTTATCATCGAATTAAAGAACACGATCCACCGCTTGTGCGGGTCCCCGTCAATTCCTTTATGTTTTAGCCTTGCGGCCGTACTCCACAGGCGGGATACTTAACGCGTTAGCTTCGCTACTGAAGGGGTCGATACCTCCAACAGCTAGTATCCATCGTTTACGGCGTGGACTACCCGGGTATCTAATCCGGTTCGCTCCCCACGCTTTCGTGCCTTAGCGTCAGAAATGGTCTAGTCACCTGCCTACGCCATTGGTGTTCCTTCTTATATCTACGGATTTCACTCCTACACAAGAAATTCCAGTGACCTCTACCACTCTCGAGTTTGCCAGTTCGAATAATAGTCTGTATGGTTGAGCCACCAGGTTTCACTATTCGCTTAACAAACCGCCTACGCAACTCTTTACGCCCAGTCACTCCGGATAACGCTCGGATCCTACGTATGACCGCGGCTGCTGGCACGTAGTTAGCCGATCCTTATTCATAAGTTACCGTCATATTCCTCACTTATAAAAGCAGTTTACAACCCGAAGGCCTTCATCCTGCACGCGGCGTTGCTCCATCAGGCTTTCGCCCATTGTGGAAGATTCCTCACTGCTGCCTCCCGTAGGAGTCTGGGCCGTGTCTCAGTCCCAGTCTGGCTGATCATCCTCTCAGACCAGCTACGGATCGTCGGCTTGGTGAGCCATTACCTCACCAACTACCTAATCCGACGCGGGCCACTCCCAAAGCGGATAAATCCTTTAATCCGAAGATCATATGCGGTATTAGCTACCCTTTCGGGCAGTTATCCCTCACTTTGGGGCATGTTCCCACGCGTTACTCAGCCGTCCGCCGCTCGCCGCCAAGTAGTAAACTACTCGCGCTGCCGCTCGACTTGCATGTGTTAGGCACGCCGCCAGCGTTCATCCTGAGCCAGGATCAAACTCTCCATAAAAAGAAAAGATGTACTTTTCATAAAAGATGCTTCCCTGTTGGGAAGCGTCTATAACTCAAAAATAGACTGACGATGATTATTGCACAACTAAATTGTTAAGATACAAAACGTCTCGTTGTTGGCTCTTGTTTTTGTTCCCTCAACCAGACTGAAACCATCATAGCGTATTTTTTGCGGATGGTCAACACTTTTTTGCTATTATTTTGTCGCAAAAAATACAACTACGCCCACAAGCACGCCAAGCAGCGACCCAACGAAGATCTCGAGTGGTGTGTGCCCCTGTGCAGCTCGCGGTAATGTGACGTCGACTCCAGTCTTCTTGATGACCTGCTGGATAGCAATACCCTGCTCGCCTGATGAGCGCCGCACCTTGACAGCATCATAGCAAATAATCAACACGAGTAGTGTCGTGACACCAACAAGCGGTGACTGTAACCCCTGCTGCAGCACCAGCACCGTCCAGACAGACAACGATGTGGCGGCATGCGAGCTCGGCATACCGCCAGAGATGAAGAGCTGGTGGGTGAAGTCAAGCACCTTGCCCTTGGCGTGGGCAATTGCAAACTTAATGACGTGAGCAATTGCCCAGCTGATGGCGATAGCCACAATATATGGCGAGAGGTACCATGGCATGATTATGTCTCCTTATCCTCGTCCTTTTCGCGCACAATGCCAATCGATGAGACAGTGTCATCCTTAGCAAGGCGCATCACTCGCACACCCTGAGTGGTGCGGCCAAGCGTTGGGATATCTTGGAGCGCCACACGGATGGTTTGGCCGTTTTGACTGATGAGAAGTGCCTCAGTGGCATCAGGCTCGAGAGTTTGCACAGCGATAATCGGCCCAGTCTTGGCAGTGACAACCGCTGCTTTGATGCCAACCCCACCTCGTTTGTGGCAAGGGAAGTTGGCCGCTTTGGTAATCTTGCCGTAACCGTTTTGGCTAATGACAAGCAATTGCTGGTCGCTACTGGTGACGATGTCCATCCCCACCACCGTATCATCGGGGCGGAGGCGTACACCACGCACGCCACGAGCAACGCGGCCCATTGGTCGACACTCTGTCTCGCTAAAGCGCACTGCCTGGCCCGCTGATGTTGAGATTATTACATCATTGTCACCATTGGTCTGCTTGATCCAGCGTAGCTCATCGCCATCGTCGAGTTTGATGGTGATGAGGCCATTGGTACGGATGTTGGCGTAGTCTCGTAGTGTTGTCTTTTTTACAGTACCTTTGGTCGTGGCCATAAAGAGGTAGCCATCATCGCTTGCATCTTTCGCGTGGTTG
The DNA here is from genome assembly GCA_963514895.1 of uncultured Candidatus Saccharibacteria bacterium. Lineage (GTDB taxonomy): Bacteria > Patescibacteriota > Saccharimonadia > Saccharimonadales > Saccharimonadaceae > Saccharimonas. The sequence goes on along the minus strand of CAUPVK010000004.1, from coordinate 10,935 downwards.
ATAATTGATGTAATTTTCTCTTCAGGCTGGAGCTGAAGCAAGTTGACAGCCGCAACACCCTTGGCTGCGAGGCTGGCAGCAGGCACTTCGTACGCCTTAAGGCGGAAGACTCGACCCTTGTTGGTAAAGAAGAGCAGCCAGTCATGGGTGTTGGCCGGAATGAGTTGGTCGATGCCATCTTCTTCCTTGGTAGACATGCCACGCTTGCCCTTACCGCCCCTGTTTTGGCGGCGGTATTCGCTCACGAGAGTGCGCTTGATGTAGTTCTCTGCTGTGAGAATAACAACGGTCTCTTCCTCAGGGATGAGCTCTTCGTCGCTGAATTTGCCTAGCTCATGGTTGATGATCTTGGTGCGGCGCTCGTCACCGTACTTCTCCTTCATCTCGAGCAATTCCTCTTTGATGAGGCGCAGGATCTCATTCTCGTCGGCCAGGATGGCCTCTAGCTGCTTGATGAGCTCGTGTAGGTAGCGCAGCTCGTCTTCAATCTCTTGACGGTCAAGGCCAGTCAGCTTGCGCAGCTGCATGGCAAGGATTGCCTTACCTTGGATCTCGCTGAGCGCAAAACGCTCCATCAACCCCTGCAAAGCATCGTTGTAATTCTTACTTGCTCGGATTAGTTTAACGACCTCATCAATGTTATCAAGCGCGATCTTGAGCCCTTCAAGAATATGAGCTCGTGCCTTCGCCTTCTTGAGCTCATATTCAGTGCGGCGACGCACCACAATGCGCCGATGCGTGATAAATTCACCGAGAATATCATGCAGGCCAAGCACCCGTGGCTGGAGACGCATCGCGTTCTCGCTGCTGGGCACAAGCGCCAGCATGTTGTAGTGGAAGTTGGTCTGCAGTGCGGTGAGCTTGTAGAGCTGGTTGAGCACCTTCTTGGGGTAGGCATCCTTTTTGAGGTCGATAACGACACGCACATTACCCCGAGCCGACTCATCGCGCAGGTCGCTGATGGAAGTGAGCTTCTTCTCGTGGACGAGGTCGGCAATCTTCTCGATCAGTGTTGCTTTATTCACACCATAGGGCATTTCTGTGATGACGATGCGGTAGCGCCCACGCTTCTTCGTTTCCTCAATGGCCGCCACGGCGCGCATCGTCACACTGCCGCGGCCAGTGGCGTAGGCCTGGCGCATTGGCGCACCACCATAAACCACGGCACCAGTTGGAAAGTCTGGCCCTTTAATGTGCTGCATGAGGTCATCCAGCGTGGCATCAGGGTTGTTGATAAGCTCGACTGTTGCATCAACCACCTCACCAAGATTGTGGGTAGGGATGTTCGTCGCCATACCAACGGCAATACCAACCTGGCCGTTCAGTAGTAGATTAGGCAGCTTGGCTGGCAAGACGGTCGGCTCTTGGCGAGTGGCATCATAGGTGTCGCGGAATGGGACGGTTTCTTTATCGATATCAGCTAGGAGCGCCTCTGACACACGTGTCATTTTTGCCTCGGTGTAGCGCATTGCGGCAGGCGGATCACCGTCCATCGAGCCAAAGTTCCCCTGCCCCTGTACCAGCGGGTAGCGCTCAACCCAGTCTTGGGCCATACGCACCATGGCATCGTAGATAGAGCTATCGCCGTGTGGGTGGTATTTACCCATCACCTCACCAACGATCTGAGCACTCTTGATCGTCTTAGATGTCGGGCCGATGCCCATTTTGTCCATCACATAGACGATGCGGCGGTGGACGGGCTTCATGCCATCACGTACATCAGGCAGAGCGCGGTCAACAATGACCGACATCGAATAGCGCAGGAAGTTATCCTCCATCACGTCCTCGACGGTACGGACCTCCACACTGCGCGAGTGGCTCTGGTCAGATATGGTAGCTGGGGTGGTTGGTTGGTTATCTTCTGGCTGCATTGTATGTTCCTCGTTCATAGATTAGATATCAAGCTCCTCTAGGCTGACCTTCGCAGCGTTGGCCTGGATGAAGTTCTTGCGGACGCTTACTTCGTTGCCCATTAGCTTGGTGAAGATTGCGTCGGCACGCTCAGCATCCTCCAGCTGGACTTGCACGAGCACGCGGTGCTCGGGGTTCATCGTCGTCTCCCACAGCTGGTCGGCATCCATCTCACCCAGACCCTTGTAGCGCTGCAGGGCGGACTCACTCAGGCCAGCTTGCTTGATGCGGGGCTCGCTTGGGTCTATCTCTACCCCACGAGCCTTGCGCGCTGCAATCTGCTCGTCGTAGTAGGCCTCGAGAGCTTCTTCGTTGTAAATATATTCTTGCTTGTTGCCCGAGAGACGGAGCTTAAACAGAGGTGGCTTGGCCAAATAAATATGCCCTGCTTCCACAACTGGCTGCATGTAACGGAAGAAGAAGGTCATGAGCAGTGTGGCAATGTGGCTACCGTCGACATCGGCATCGGTCATGATGATAATACGGTTATAGCGCAGCCCCTTGATGTCGAAGGTGTCACCAATCCCCACGCCCATGCCCTTGATGAGGCTGAGGATCTCACGGTTGGCGTACATTTTGTCGAGGCGGGCACGCTCGGTGTTGAGCACCTTACCGCGCAGTGGTAGGATGGCTTGGGTGCGGCTGTCGCGCCCCGTCTTGGCCGAACCACCAGCCGAGTCACCCTCCACGATGTAGAGCTCACACTCTTCGGGGTTTTTGCTGGAGCAGTCGGCCAGCTTGCCTGGCAGGCTGGCGCCATCAAGCGCCCCTTTGCGGATCACGGTATCGCGCGCCGCTCGGGCAGCCTTGCGAGCGCGGGCAGCCAGCGTTGCCTTGCCAACGATCTTCTTAGCCACCGCCGGATTTTCTTCTAGATAGTACGAGAAATACTCGCTCATTACTTGGTCAACATAACGCCGCACCTCGGGGTTGCCGAGCTTATTCTTGGTCTGGCCCTCAAACTGCGGGTCGGGCAGCTTAACGAGGATAACAGCAGTAAGCCCCTCGCGGATGTCATCGCCCGAGAGGTTGTCATCCTTCTCCTTGAGGAGACCATTCTTGCGCGCATAGTCATTAATAACACGGGTCATCGCTGCGCGAAAGCCCACAAGGTGTGTCCCACCATCAGGTGTGAGCACGTTGTTAGCGAAAGGTCGGACGGTTTCGGCGTAGGTATCGTTGTATTGCACCGCCACCTCGATCATCGAGTCCTCAACCTGCTTCTCCACATAAAAGACATCGTCGCTCAGCACATCTTTACCAACGTTGAGGTTCTTGACATAACTGCGAATCCCTCCCTCGAAGTAGAAGGCCTGGCGCTGCTTGGTGCGCTCATCATACACAGTGGTGTAGACGCCTTTCGTGAGGTAAGCTTGGTGGCGAAGGTAGTGTACCACCCACTTATAGTCGAAGTCGACTGTCTCTTTGAATATGGTTGGGTCGGGATAGAAGATAATCGTCGTACCGTCAGGCCGGTCGGTTTTGCCCTTATTCTTGAGCGGTACAGTAGTATGGCCACGCTCAAATTCAATCCGATAGAGGCGTCCTTTGCGCACCACCTCTGCAACGAGGCGACTCGATAGCGCATTCACTACGCTCGAGCCCACACCGTGCAAACCAGACGACACCTTGTAGCCACCGCCACCAAACTTACCACCAGCGTGCAGCACCGTCAGTACTGTCTCGAGTGTACTCAGGCCAGTCTTGGGGTGCTTGTCTACCGGGATACCACGCCCGTTGTCGGTCACCATCAGGCCACCATCGGCCAAGATACGCACATCGACGCGCGAGGCATAGCCGGCAATCGCTTCATCGATGGAGTTATCAGCAATCTCCTTAATCAAGTGGTGCACGCCATCGTAGCCCGTGCTACCGATATACATCCCCGGGCGCTTGCGGACTGGCTCGAGACCCTCGAGCACCTGAATTTGCGAACCGTCATACGATCCATTATCTACTTGTTTGTTCATTCATTTCCCTCACTATTAGGTCATTCGGGTTACATTACACGCACCTTATTGTATCATAATCGCCGAATCAGCGAAAATAACAGGGGTAGAATGGCCTACATTATAGCAGCTTTTTACTCATATTTGCTCGTCGCAACGAGCCATAGACCACTGATAAACGCTATCGGCGCAGTAACGACCCACGTAATGCCGCCATATATCGCAGCCGATATGACGAACAAGACACCTCCCCGCACAGCACTCATCGTACCCAGCCACTTCACTACATCAGAAGTAAAGAGACCCAGGTCATACCCATGCGCACATAGCAACACAAACAGCAGCCCACCATGCATCATCACCAGTGGTATGACTGGCCCGACCATCAGCCAGAAGCCAACTTTGCGCTTCATTATCTGGTTCTTTGTTGTGCAATCTCCATCATCTTTGGATCGTACTGGCTGGGCTGGCTGCGTGCCAAGCAGGAGATACCAGAGGTAGAGCGAACCAACCAGGCTGAGCACATCGCTAACGATGATCATCGCATTACTCTGTACGCCCACCTTAAGTGGATTCTGCAGCACCCAAAAAGCATACAGCGTCGAGCCGGTCATAAACACAGCATTGATTGCAAGCAAGCTCAGCGCTCCAATCCTCTGCCAATACCGATCGGTGCGGTGCGACTGCCGCAGCACAAGATAGCCCTGCACCAGCACACTAATGCTCCAAACAACCAGTAGCCACCCAAATGCCCGCTCCCCGATAGTCCGGCTACTCACGAGCGTGACACTGTGCATACACAGCACCGCTGCACTAGCAATCGTCCCAACCGCACCCGCAATCACACAGGCCTCGAGCCAAGCCCGACGCGGCGGCGCGGATGCATCAGATGTGCCTGTGTGGCTATGATGTTTTGCAGTAGTTGTGGCGATGGATTACGTTGGCATGGGGCGGTTCTCCTCTGTTAGGCGGTAGTTTTGGTGCTTAAGTTATTCGCGCTGGCTGTTTGCCACAAGGACAATACCGACAACCAGCGCCAGTACGCTCGGCGTCATATACACGACTTCATTTATCCGCTCTGACTGGGCAATCACATCCATAATGGCATATGACATAAAGTTAAGCTGCAGTATTTGGAGTATTGACATTATGACCAACAAGAGCACATAGAGAATCAGTGGTAAAATAGGCGCCACAGCGATTAAACTCAAGCCCACACGCCGGCGCTTCGCCAGACGCCCAAATATCACACTAGACACTTTGTGGTTCGTAAGTGGCGCAATCTCGCGTTTGGTGCCAAGCAGGAGATACCAGAGATAGAGTGAGCCAAGTATACTGATAATTACACTCACCTCTACTGCTTCACCATACAGCCAAAAAGCGGGTTCTTGGCCAGGAGCAACGAAAAATCCATGGTATAGCCATGTAGCCACAATTAACAACCCAGGATTACCCGACAGGAGAATCAAGGCAATAAGCCGCTGCCAATAATGGTCCGACCGACCCAACTGACGCAAAGTCATGAAGCACTGCACTATCAAGCTAATACTCCACAAAAACAAAAGGTGGCCTATGATCTTCTCAGACAACGCGCGTCTACCAAATCCAGTCATAACCGCAGCTTGCAACCCTACGAACAGTGCATATGGCATAATTCCTGCTGCCCCCGCTGCAATAAACGCCTCCAACACTGGCCGGCGGCGGGCTGTGGCATGTGCAACAGGGGTAGCTGACGATGGCGGTGTGTCTGTGTGGCTAGATGATGTACTATCTACGACAGCTTGCGATTCGCTAGTTGCTGGTACGTTAGCTGGCGAAACAGAGGTCGTATCTACCTTCGTTGTTTTCTTCGCAACAGGTCGTGACTGTTGTGATTTTTGCTTGGTGCGCTGCACGGCGCGTTTCTTTGGAGATGATGTTGCTTGTGTCTCTAGCGCGGTGGGCGCTGCTGGGGTTGATTTTTTTCGTGGCATAGAACCGTCCTCCTCTGCCTAGTATACGCGCCTCATCACCGTTTTGCTACATAAAAACATGCAATTGCCTCAAATGCAAAGACTAGTGCCAGCTCGTACCAGCCACCACGCCCCACCGAGCGCGCCCCAATCAGCAGCACTGGTGCCAGCGCCAGCACCGAGCCAAAATAATAACAGCGCCGAAAGCTGAGCGTCACCGCTCGCCGCTGCGCCTCGGGCAGCCAACGCCGCAACGCCGCCGCAATGCCCGCCAGCAGGTACGTTAGCAATCCCAGCATTACCACATAGCACAACACAAAGACAAGGACGATCCCCAGGGGGTGGATCGTCGCTGGCGTGGTGGTCTGCAGCACAATCGCGAGCAGCACCGCTGCAGCCACGCTCATACTGGCAAGCAGGATTCTTCGAGACATATCTATCACTATACCAAGCAATCCGCCTGGTGAGAAGCCCGAGCAGCCGCACAAAGCAACGCGCTTGCAGCGTCCTCTATAGGTATATAATTAGGACGCCCGGCAGCCGCTACGGGCTAGAGGTGCTCCACAGTGTGGAGCATGAGTGGTGTGCCTCTGGCATGCGCCATATAGAACGAGGCCACCACGCGTCGACGCCAACGATGACAAAAGTACTTCTATTGGGGGGTACTATTAGTATTGGCGGAGCGCAGGCAGTGCCAAAGCTCAGCGCTATGCTGCGCTCTGCCGCTGCCTGGTGCGCGCCAATGGCGACGCCATGTTGGGTTATGTAGGGTAAGCTTTTCCGTTTTATTTTTCTTGGGTATTTGTGTTTGTCAAAGCTTACTTCTACGTTAGCACAAGCACTATGGTAAGTCAATGCGTTTTGCGGCTGAACTACAAAACTCCAGCAGGGCTTACGCGCTATGGTTATTGTGTGCAGCACACTTGGTTATGGCGATCCTCGGCTTTAGTGCTCGACGATAGGCATTGAGCACCTATTGCTGATGGCGGCTCAACCAACCCGCAGGTCGTTTGCGGTTGCCATACATCGCACCAACGCAAAGCACAAGCGACATCACTATCGTGCGAACTATCGCAAAACATTGCCTCGCCACTCTCCTTTTTTCCCACACGAACATCGGCAGCCTGCCCACCTCTCGCACCTCTGTGCTTTCGAGAGTTGTACACAGGCGTTTTTGTTGTATATAGTGCAATAATTTTTTGTTCGTTTTTGGCTCTGTACTGTATGCTACCTCTGTTGTATTTCATTGCTCATGTTGTGTTTATTACGCAGTTTTTTGGCGATATGAGGCTAACCAGGGTGTCTGTTCGATGTGGTATTTTTTACGCAAAAATATTGCCAAAAATCGTTGACACAAGCGGTTTTCTCCCATATCATAAGGGTAGCTTCTGAATAAAAAAATTATGCAGAGGCCAAAAATAAACAAACATACGAAAACTCCACATCCAAAAACAACCACTACTCGCAGGTGGTTGTTTTTTTGGTGAAAAGGGTTTGGCTAGTAGGTGGCTTGTGGCGATACTTCGCAGCAGTGTTTGTGGTTTGTGCGTATGCAGCCCTTTGGATTGTGGTGCAATAAAAAATCGCCCACTCTTGGTGAGCAATCATCTCCTCTATGGTGGAGCTGCCGGGTACTGCCCCCGGGTCCGCTTGGTGCCCTCGTATTCGTCTACGAATGTAGGTTTGTTTATGTGTTTGACAACGCGAGGCCGATCAGAAACAAACCAAAAATACAGCCTATCGTTGCGCGGTATATGTCCTCTCCTCGTGCCGCTGCCACCAGGAGAGCAAGCAACATAGCTATAACACTACGAGATGCCCTGTTGCCATGCACCTCATAGCGATCGCCAGACTAAGCGGCGAGTGCAGCCGCGGTATTGGGAGCGAAGATCTCCTCAACACTGCGGAGTGCTGCTGCAACTTTATTTTTTGCAGTTATATCTATGCGTGTCGTGCATATCCGATTCGCAGAATACAATGACAAAGTCCAAACGTCGAACGCTATATCAGCCCCACGTCTGTACATATTATAGCACGATTTTGCTCATGTATAACCCCCCGTAGCTTGGATCTTGCAACTATGAGCAACATGAGGTTGGCTTTCTTGGAGAGGTTTAAGCTCCAGATTATCTCACAGCGCCAAAGTGCCCTCATCTCCATCGCAGCGCTCTTTTTCTCATCTCTGTATACAGAATCGTATTCTCACAGATTTGTAAGCTCATACAAACTCATACCAAAACAATTTGCACAGACCCCATCAATATGCTTAACTATAGACAGCATGAACAAAGTCGCAAAAATCAGGTCGGTTGCGCCCGTAGGGTTCGCTGGCCATATGATTGACGTCGAGAGCGACATGACGAAGGGCCTGCCCGCCCTGCAGATCGTTGGCCTGGGCAACAAAGCCATCGACGAAGCACGCGAACGAGTGCGCAGCGCCATCACCAACTCCCTGCTAGAATATCCAGCCCAGCGCATCACCATCAACCTCGCACCGGCCGAGCTACCCAAGGACGGCACACACTACGACCTGCCGATTGCCCTCGCCCTCCTCACCAGCAGCGGCCAGCTCCGGCCCGAGCAAGTGGCTGGGGCGGTCTTTGCTGGTGAGCTGGCACTTGATGGCACACTCCGCCCGATCAAAGGTGCCATTACCATTGCCGAAGCTGCTCGTGATAATAATTACAACACTGTCTATTTGCCCACAGAGAATTTTGCCCAAGCTGCACTCGTATCAGGGGTGACGCTCTATGGTGTGCCAGATCTTACAACACTCTTCCTTCATCTCAAGGGTGAAAAACCACTGCCAGTCTACCAGCCATCACCCACTGATGATAAACCAACAACACCTGCGTCATTACCTCTGCTCGACGATATCTACGGCCAGGCTCAAGCCAAGCGCGCCCTCACCATTGCCGCAGCGGGCCACCACAACATCCTCTTCACTGGGCCGCCCGGCACCGGCAAGTCGATGCTGGCCAAGACGTTGCCCAGCCTCTTGCCGCCTCTGACTCCAGATGAACAGCTGGCCGTAACGAAGCTGCACAGCCTGGCGGGCTTATCACTCGACCAGAGTGTCCAGACGCGGCCATTTCGAGCGCCGCACCACACAGCCAGCCGCGCATCATTGATTGGCGGTGGGTCGGTGCCGCAGCCTGGTGAGGTGAGCTTGGCCCACCTGGGCGTGCTCTTCCTTGATGAACTGCCCGAATATCCACGCACAACGCTTGAGGTGCTGCGCCAGCCTCTCGAGGATACCACAGTGACGGTCACCCGGGCGCGCGGGCGCGCTACCTACCCGGCCGATTTTATGCTGGTAGCCACGATGAACCCCTGCCCCTGTGGCTACTATGGCGACCCAACGCACGCCTGCACCTGCAGCAGTACGCAAATCATCGCCTACCAGAAGCGCCTGTCTGGGCCGCTGATGGATCGGATCGATATGATCATCCCTGTCAATCGCATCCCCACCGAGCAACTGCTCTCACACCGCGCCACCACCGATCACGAGCAGCGCCATGCGATAGCCGCTATCTCCACTGCCATCCGCGCTCAAGCCACCCGCTATGGTGGCAGCGCTATGCGCAATAGTCGCCTCAGCTCGGCCCAGGTGCGGCGCTCTATTCCACTCTCATCAGAGGTCAAGCAGTTCCTCGATGCCGCCAGCACCAAGCTCGCTCTGAGCCCACGCGGTTACTTCAAGGTCATCAAGGTAGCCCAGACCATTGCTGATCTTGATGAAGCGCCGCACATCACCATTGCTCACGTCTCTGAGGCGTTGCAATATCGACAACCAGCGCCCATCAAAGCGTTGTAAAAATATCGTCGTGTATATTACATCACATTCTACCTCTGTTTTTTCTGTATATCGGCGAGAACTTGGCAATAAGGTGCAACTCACAACATTTGACAAATCCCTCACCAACCAGCCATACTAGAGCCATGCAAGCAAACTACTCCAACCAACCCCTCCACTATCCTACTCCAGGCCAATCAGCGATCTTCCTCGCTGGCCCCACACCACGCTTCGATGAAGCATCGCAGCAGCTCATCTCTGCGTCGTGGCGGCCCGAGGCCGTGCGGATCTTTGCGAGGCTGGGCTACGAGGGGATCGTCTACGCGCCAGAGAACCACGATGCCTCGCCCCAGCGCGAGCTCGATCTCCTCAAGCAAGCACGCTGGGAGTGGGAAGCGCTCGACGCAGCAACGGTGGTACTCTTCTGGGTGCCACGCGTAATCGACCGGTCGCTGCCCACACTGGGTATGCCCGCCTTTACCACCAATGTAGAATTTGGCTTCCATATCGGCAAGAACCCAGCCAAGGTCGTCTACGGTCATCCAGAGGGCGCTCCCAAGACGCGCTACCTTGACGCGCTCTACACCGAGCACACTGGGCGGCAGCCAGGCAAAACGCTCGAAGAGACGATCACGCAGGCAATTGCCTGTGCCAAGGCGCTGCAGGCGCAGGACAATTAACCGCTCATCTCTTCACTACGTATGGTTTTCCGCATTCACCCTCTCTACATTCCCATCCGATGGAGGTGAGACTCCTTATCAATAATCTCGCAAAGACAAGGAGTTTTAACACTCGTAGCACCTCACCTATAGCGTCTACCAACGAGCAATCGCTGCGAAAAATCACCAAACCACGGCATATTTATTTGCCTTTTGCTGCGACATCTGGTAAACTTTTGGGGAGTCAATTCGTTTTAAGCTCAAGCAAAGGAGAGCACAATCAAATCAACCACCCGCATCAACGAAGCCATCCGTGCACGCGAGTTGCGCGTCATTGGCGAAAGCGGCGAACAACTTGGCATCATGAGCCGGCAGGCAGCCCTGGACAAGGCGCGGCAAGCTGGCGTAGACTTGGTGGAGTTTTCGCCCAATGCTAACCCACCCGTTGTGAAGATCATCGATTGGGGCAAATATCAGTACCAAAAGATGAAGGAGCAGCAGCGCAATAGGCGAAGCAATAAAGCCAATGAGCTCAAACAGATGCGTTTTGGCCTAAAGATTGGCGCTAATGATCTTGAGATCAAGCTACGCAAGATTCGCAAATTCCTGGCTGAGGGGCACAAGGTCAAGGTTTTGATCTTTTTCCGCGGCCGCGAGATGGCGCATCG
>CAUPVK010000003.1:0-91007 GCA_963514895.1 uncultured Candidatus Saccharibacteria bacterium | reverse complement strand
AACCAAGAGTGCTGCCGCTACCCTGCCCAAGGCTGAGGCCAAGCGCAATGTCACTGCTCTGGAGCACATGCTCGACTATGATCAATTTACGCGCTATGTCGTGCAAGATGGCGATAAAGACGGCCCGTACCTCGCAGACTTTACGCGTAGCAATGGCGACGTAACGTGCCAGATTAGCAATACCCCACTCGACCCAAATGACCCGAAGAACAAGGAAACTCGCTTCGTTGAGTTCAAATGCCTCGATGCCGCCGACTACAAAGACCTCGCCAAGCAGCAAGCTCCTCTCTACAACGCTTACTCGCCTGCCGCAAGCTCGAGCTACAACGTCGGCATTGTCGGCACTGTGACAGTGCGCGAGAGCAAGCTTGCAGGCTATCGCTTGGCAGAGATACCACTGGGTGGTGTACAACCCGAGTCGCACCTCTTTAATTCGCAAGGGACAGCGCTGTTTTATCAATCGAGCGATGGCCGCTGGGTCTTCTTCCAGATCCGCCAAAACGATATGCTCAGCTGCGACGTCTACAAAGCCCAGCTTCGCAACGCCAAGAAAGTCGACCTACGGCAAGTCTACGAAGGCGACAAATGCCGCGACCTCAGCAAAGGCGAAGTAGTGACGGTAGAGATGCCGAAGTATCGGTAGAGTGTTGATCGCACATATTAACTGACACTACACTAACTTATTTAAACTTAGTGATATCATAAATATATGAACACACCCTACGACTGCATCATCATCGGCGGAGGCATGGCAGGATTAGCCTGCGCAGCACATCTCACAGATAGTGGGTTGCATGTCAAAGTACTTGAAAAGAATGATCGTCTTGGCGGACGCATACGGTCTTTCTATGATGAAGACGTCACTATCGAAACCGGTGCATCATTTCTTGCTGGATTTTATGAGACTGCTCACAAACTCGTCAAAGATTGCGGTATGGATGCTTCCTCTCAGAAGGACAGCCAAGAGACATGGCTCTATCGTCCTACGAAGCCGCTTGGCCCAATTTGGCCGTTGAGCGCACTCAAAGCCTCGCCGTCGTTATCTCGCGCTGGCAAGTTACGCGCACTACGCGGAGTCGTTTCTATGCTCTTTGATGCGAAGCGGCTGACAACACCAGCTATTACACGCGAATTAAAACGATTTGATAATGAAACCGTTGTAACATGGGGAGAAAAGGCGTTTGGGAAAGAGGCCTACCAAAATGTGCTCGAACCAATGGTGCGCGCACTATTCTTCTGGGATTGTGCACATACATCACGCGGATTGGTGCCTCCAATTATTAAGGGCGTCATGGAAGACCGGCATTTCTATCGTCTACCTTCTGGGATGAGTAGTCTGCCATCCGCAATCGGCGATAAGGTACCTCATGTATTAAATATACAGGTTGATGCAGTCCGTGCTGAAAGCCACCACCTCTATCGGGTCGATACATCACAAGGTACATTTAGCGCTAAATCTGTTGTTGTCGCATCACCTGCACAACATGCAATTCGTATCCTGACAGGCGGCGGCCTGCATTGCAGCAAAAGCCTGAACGCAATTGACTATAGTTCAGTTACAGTCGGCATAATTAAAACATCTGTTTCTGACGACCTTGGCGTTGGCAATCGAACGATCGTCATTTCAAGTGAGTATGTCACACCACTTGTCGCAATTAAGGTAATTCAGGCAAAGAGCAAGCATGCATATATTCGATTCTATTGGCGGGCGGAAGGTAGTCTAGAACAGCAGCATCTCCAGCGAGAACTTGTCAACCAGCTGACTAGAATGAACTTGCCATCCGTAGCTGACGCTGCGCGTCGTGGTGAGGTGATAGACGTCGTGCGATGGGATACTGCAATTCCAGTATTTGATGTCGGCAGCGTTACACGAACAACTGCTGCACGATTTGAAGATGGGCTCCCACCAGGTGTCTTTCTGGCCGGAGACTATATGAAAGCGCCCCACCTCGAGGGTGCTGCAGTAAGCGGAGTCCAGGCAGCAGCCCGCGTGTTGGCACACGTTAGTGACCGTACGTAATACTTTTAATTATATTAGCATCAGAGCATTACTGCTATACAAAAAAGAAACCCCACTCTCTCAAGTGGGGCTCTTCTGCTATAGATTAGCTATTTCCTACAGCTCATCAGTAGCAATTGTCACTTCTGGCTCAGCCTCTTCAGCCTGGGCTTCAGTGACAAACTCATCCTCCGGAGAGTCATTCTCCTCGAGTGGCAGGGGGTGTGCACCCGTACCAACCGGTACTTTGTTGCCGATGATGACGTTCTCCTTAAGACCCTTAAGGTGATCGGCGCGGCCACTGGTGGCAGCGTTGATCAGCACGCGAGTCGTGTCTTGGAACGACGCAGCAGACAGCCAGCTATCACTCCAGATACTCACCTTGGTGATACCAAGCAGCAGCTGTGCATACTGGGCTGGCGTCTTGCCCTGGGCAACGAGTTCCTTGTTGGCATCAACCACTGATGCCTTGGAGATGATGTCGCCCATGACGAAGGTGCTGTCGCCTGGATCATCAATCTGCACCCGGCTAAACATCTGCCGGACGATGATCTCAAGGTGCTTACCAGCCACATCCTGGCCCTGCGCAGCATAGATACGAAGCACTTCGTTAATGATGTAGCGCTGGGTTGCCTCTGTGCCCTTGAGGCGCATGAGGTCGTGCAGGTTAAGCGAACCAAGTGTCAGGCGATCGCCTGGCTCGACCATATCGCCTGGCTTGACGACGAGGTACATCGTGCCAGGGATTTCGTAGCGGACTGGTGCTGTAGCGTTGCCTGTGAGGACAAGCGAGTCACCAGTAGACTCAACCACTCCATCAAACGGTGCAGTAAGTGGCTGCGTGCCATCGTCGAATGACGCAATGACGTCGCCAACTTTGACCTTACTACCCGATTGTACCATCACCATGCGGCCATCGAGCGGCATACGCTCTACCTTGCCTGCTTGCGGCGTGACCTGTACAACGTACTTCTTGCCATCTTCCCAGATATCGACCAAACCAGCGACTTCTGTAACGTAGGCCTGACCTTTCGGGTTACGTGCCTCAAAGAGCTCTTCGACACGCGGCAGACCCTGGGTGATGTCTGACCCACCAACACCAGAGCTGTGGAAAGTATTAAGCGTCAGCTGCGTACCAGGCTCACCGACTGACTGGGCAGCAATGACACCAACTGGCTGCGAACCATCGACGAGTTGGCCAGTTGCCATGTCGATCCCGTAGCTCTTGCGTGGAATACCGTGCAAGTTCTTGGTAGAGAGGACAGACTGGATACGTACTTGGTCGATCGACTGATCTGCCTCGATGGCGTTGGCAATCTCACGTGTAATGAGCTGATCGCGGTCGAGGTGGCCTGGCACTGCCTCGGCGGTGTAGCGGCCAAACAAGCGGTTGCCAAACTCGATCATTGTCTCCTCAGACTCATTGCGGTAAATAGTGAAGCCATCGTCGTCACCCTCTTCGTCCTCAACAGTAAAGACATCCTGCGAGACATCGACCAAGCGACGCGTGAGATAGCCAGAGTCGGCCGTCTTGAGGGCGGTATCGATAAGCCCCTTGCGAGCACCACGCGTTGCCACGAAGGCCTCCAGGCTCGACAACCCTCGCTTGAAGTTGCTACGCACTGGCAGCTCAATCTCGCGGTTAGCAGCATCCACCTGGATACCGATCATCGCACTGGCCAGCTTAATATTGTTGACGCTACCACGAGCACCAGAGTTCACCATCGTTGCAACAGAGGTGTCCATGTGAGCCAATTGGCTGCGCAAGAAGTCCTCTACCTTGCGGTCGACGGTGCGCCAGTTGTTGACGGTTAATGTATAGCGCTCGTCCTCGGTAATGAGCCCTTGGTCGAGCTGCTCCGAGATCGCAGCAGAACGTGCGTCACCCTCAGCCACGAAGTCAGCAATTTCGTCGAAGCTAAGATAGTCTTCCATACCAGTCGACACCGCAGCAGTGGTGGCAAAGCGGAAGGCCAAGCCCTTCATGCGGTCAGCAGTGATAGCAGTCTCAGCAGCGCCGTAGCGCTCGAAGATTTGCCCCAGTACCCGTTTAAGCTCTTTCTTGGTCTGGACGTTGTTGTTGTAGGGGAAGTCCTCTGGCAGGATCTCGTTAAAGAAGACACGCCCCAGGGTAGTCGTCCGGATTTCACCCTTGGCTCGGATACGAATTGGGCTCTGCAGGTGGAGCTTGCCCATATCGTAGGCTAGCTCAGCAGCCCGGCTGTCGGCAAAGACAGCGACAGTATCAGTCTGAGCCGAAGGCTTCTCATATGTGAGGTAGTAGTTACCGAGCACCACATCCTGGTCGATACTGAGGACAGGGCTCCCGTCGGCAGGCTTAAGCAAGTTATTGACGGCACTCATCAGCTCGCGTGCTTCGGCCTGTGCTTCGGCACTGAGCGGCAAGTGAACAGCCATCTGGTCGCCATCGTAGTCGGCATTAAAGCCGTTAGCGACGAGCGGGTGGAGCTGAATCGCCTTGCCCTCAACCAGCTTTGGCTGGAAGGCTTGGATACTCAGGCGGTGCAGTGATGGCGCGCGGTTGAGCAGGACATACTTGCCCTTGATCACCTCATCCAATGCATCCCACACAACCGCTTCACCTGCCTCAATTAGGCGCGTTGCACTACGGATATTGTGGGCATAATCGCCCTTGATGAGCCAGCTAATGACAAATGGCTTGAAGAGCTCGATTGCCATCTGCTTTGGCAAGCCACACTGGTGAATCTTGAGCTTCGGGCCCACCACGATGACCGAGCGACCCGAGTAGTCAACACGCTTACCCAGCAAGTTCTGGCGGAAGCGCCCTTGCTTACCCTTAAGCATATCGCTAATACTCTTGAGGCGGCGACGCCCACCAGTTGCATTGACGGCACGACCACCACGAGCAGCCGAGTTGTCGATCAAACTATCAACAGCCTCTTGCAGCATGCGCTTCTCATTGTGCTGAATCACCTCTGGTGCATTGAGCTCGATGAGCTTCTTAAGGCGGTTATTACGGTTAATGACGCGGCGGTAGAGGTCGTTGAGGTCACTCGTCGCAAAGCGCCCACCACTCAGGGCTACCATTGGTCGCAAGTCTGGTGGGATGACCGGCAGAACCGTCATACACAGGCTTGATGGCTTAATGCCCGCTGCCTGCATACCCTCCAGCACCTTAAGGCGCTTGAGGAGCTTTTTCTCGCGTTGGCCGCGTGCCCCTTCAACTTCTTCTTGCAGATTGGCAATGAGGGTATCGAGGTCAATATCATCAAGCAGTGTCTTGAGGGCATCACCACCCATACCAACCTTAATGAGCTCTTCGTACTCTTCGGGCAGGTTACGGTAGTCGGTGTCGCTCAGGAGGGCACACTTTTGCAGACTCTCGAGCTGGGCTTTCTTTTGGCTGTAGGTTGCCTCAAGCTCTTCGTACTCGCGCGTTTGCTGCTCGGCAAGCGCCTTCACATCTGCCCCATCAGCCTCAGCTTCGCGCTGGAAGCGAATCTTAATGGCGGCACGTGCTGCCTCGGTCTCTGCCTCAAGGTCAGCCAAATAAGCGTCGCGTGTCTCGGCGTCAACGTCGAGGATGACATAGGTAGCAAAGTACGCGATCTTCTCGAGGTTGCGCACCGTAATGCCGAGCAAAAGACTCATTGCACTGGGCGTGCCGCGCATAAACCAAATATGCGCAACAGGGGTGGCCAAGCTAATGTGCCCCATCCGCTCGCGGCGCACGATCGACTTAGTGACAAGCTCGCCATTCTTATCTACCGCAGCTTCGCGGCTGCGCACACCCTTGAGCTTGCTGTCGTGTGGGTTGATATCTTTGACTGGGCCAAAAATTCGCTCACAAAACAGGCCATCGCGCTCAGGCTTCTGGGTTCGATAGTTGATTGTCTCCGGCTTGGTGACTTCGCCGTAGCTCCACTTGAGGATATCCTCGGGGCTGGCGACGGCCAAGCGTACCGCATCAAAATTGGCGATATCGTGATCTGTTACCACGTGGGACATCTTAGGCTTCCTCCTCGCTTAGGTTTTCTACTGTGTCAATATCTTGGACGGACATACCGCTGTCATCGGCAATTGTGCCAATGCCGTCGGATTCATCAAGATAGGTTGCTTCGTCATCGCTCTCGTCAGACGGAACGGTTTTGTCGGCAGGGCCCGCAGCAGCAATGACATGCTCAGCATCGACCGACTCATCAGACTCATCCAGCAGGTCAACACGCAAGCCCAAGCCTTGCAGCTCCTTGACAAGCACGTTAAAGCTCTCAGGTAGCTTTGGCCCGGCAATTGGCTCATCTTTGATGATCGCCTCGTAGGCTTTGGCGCGGCCGTACACGTCGTCCGACTTAATCGTTAGCATCTCTTGCAGCGTCGTCGCGGCACCGTAAGCCTCGAGTGCCCAGACCTCCATCTCTCCGAGGCGCTGGCCACCATTCTGAGCCTTACCGCCAAGTGGCTGCTGCGTCACCATGGTGTATGGGCCGGTGCTGCGGGCGTGGATCTTATCGCTCACCATGTGGTGGAGTTTGATCATATGCATCACGCCGACTGTTGTACGCTCCTCAAATGGCTCGCCGCTCAGACCGTCGTAGAGTTGGCTCTTACCGTCGCGCGCAATGCCAGCCTTCTCCAGCTCATCCTTGATGGTATCGGCTGGCACACCGTTGAATGGCGGCGTAGCGACCTTGTAGCCGAGTGCTCGTGCAGCCATGCCGAGGTGCGTCTCAAAGAGCTGGCCAAGGTTCATACGGCTTGGCACGCCGAGCGGGTTAAGGATCACATCAACAGGGGTACCGTCGGCCAGGTATGGCATATCCTCCACTGCCATCACGCGGGCACACACACCCTTGTTACCGTGGCGACCAGCTATCTTGTCACCCACACCGATCTTGCGCAATTGCGCGACAAAGATCTGAATCTGCATCAATACGCCCGTCTTGAGCTCGTGACCATTCTCGCGGCTAAATACCTTGACGCCAACAACTTTACCACCACCAGCATTGTTCATGCGCTGGCTGGTGTCGCGCACATCCTTGGCCTTTTCGCCAAAGATTGCACGCAGCAAGCGCTCTTCGCTACTGAGCTCTTGCTCACCCTTTGGCGTAATCTTTCCAACCAAGACATCGCCCGCCTTGACCTCAGAGCCAATCTGCACAATACCGCTCTCATCCAGGTGGCGAAGGCTATCCTCACTCACATTTGGAATATCGCGTGTCACGATCTCTGGACCAAGCTTTGTCTCGCGCACCTCGACGGTGTAGTCCTTGATGTTGATGCTAGTAAGGGTATCATCTTCTACCAAGCGGCGGCTCAAAATCACCGCGTCGTCCATGTTGTAGCCGCCCCACGGCATAAAGGCTACCAGCAAGTCCTTACCGAGGGCGAGCTCACCATCGGCAATGGACGCACCCTCAATGAGCGTGTCACCCTTCGCAACGGTTTGGCCACGGCTGACTCGGACTTTTTGGTTAATACAACGATCGTCATTGCTCTTGGCAAAGTGGATTAGGTCGTAGCGCTTGACACCATCCGCATAGCGCACTTCGACTGCTTCGCCATCAGCCCGAATCACTTCTCCATCAGCCTCAGCTGTAATGAGCTGACTCGAGTTGCGTGCCACCTCGTGCTCAATGCCAGTACCAACCGTTGGCGACTCTGGCTGCAAGAGTGGCACTGCCTGGCGCTGCATGTTGGAGCCAGTCAAGCTGCGGTCAATACGGTTCTTCTCGATGAATGGCACGAGGCTCGCGGTCGACCCAAGGATCTGCTTGTGCGCAGCATCCATGTAGGTAACTTCGCTCGTGTCTACCTGCCCTGGCTGGAGGAACTTGCGCGCACTAACGCGATCGCGTACAAAGGTACCATCCTCATTGAGACGAGCACCAGCGTCGGCAATCACCTCGGTTACTTCTTGCGAAGCATCGAGGTAGACGATTTCATCAGTCACGCGGCCATCAACTACCTTGAGGTATGGTGTCTCAATAAAGCCGTATTCGTTGATACGTGCGTAGGTGGCGAGGTTAAGCACGAGACCAATGTTAGCACCTTCTGGTGTCTCCACCGAGCAGATCCGGCCATAGTGAGTGGGGTGAGCATCGCGCACTTCAAAGCCGGCTCGCTCGCGGCTGAGGCCACCAGGCCCCATCGAGCTCAGGCGACGCTTGTGGCTCAGCTCCGACAGTGGATTCACCTCATCAAGCAGCTGGCTCAACTGGCTACTGGCGAAGAACTCGCGCACTGCTGCCACTACCGGGCGAGCATTAATCAGCTGGCTTGGCGTAACCGTCTCAAGGTCACTCATGCTCATACGATCCATTGCATTGCGCTGCATCCGGAGCATACCAACGCGGAACTGGCGCGCCACCAACTCGCCAACCAGTTTCACACGGCGATTGCTCAGCGAGTCGATATCATCAGCTGGCTCT
This sequence comes from uncultured Candidatus Saccharibacteria bacterium, assembly GCA_963514895.1. Taxonomy (GTDB): domain Bacteria; phylum Patescibacteriota; class Saccharimonadia; order Saccharimonadales; family Saccharimonadaceae; genus Saccharimonas. Next base: position 82,598 of record CAUPVK010000003.1, on the reverse strand, counting down.
TGTGTGTTGTTAAGGCGAATAATTTCGCGCAAGACACCAATCAAATCACTCATCTGCAATGTGCGATATTCGGCTGTATTGGGCACATCAACACCTAAGCGCTGGTTGATCTTGTAGCGACCAACGCGGCTGTAGTCGAAACGCTTAAAGTCGAAGAACATGCGCTCAATCATCTGACGAGCGTTCTCTACCGTAGCGAGGTCACCTGGGCGCAGACGGCGATAGACCTCAATCAACGCTTCGTTGATACCGTGCGCTGGATCCTTCTCAAGCGTGGCTTCGATGTATTTCATCTCACCAGTGTCGATATCAGCAAAGGCCTCACGAATGGCCGACACCTTGCTCATACCAAGAGCACGCAGCAAGGTGGTGGCTGCAATCTTGCGGCGGCGATCGATCTTCACGTAGATTGCGCCCGATGGGCTCGTCTCAAACTCGAGCCATGCCCCACGGCCTGGGATCATCTTGGCACCATAGAGGTTACGCCCTGCCACGCGGTCGGCACTAAACAGCACACCAGCACTCCGAATCAGCTGGCTCACTACCACACGCTCTGTCCCATTGATGATAAACGTTGCGCGCTCAGTCATCCATGGGTAATCGCCCATGTAGATGCTCTGCTCTTTCACTTCGCCGGTCGTCTTATTGATAAGCTCGACGGTAGCTTGCAGTGGTGCGTCGAAGGTCAGGTTGTTTTCTTTCGCAAACTGCTCTGTATGCTTGGGCTCGCCAAAGGCATAATCTTTAAAGCGCAGCTCGAGCTTCTGGCCAGTATAGTCTTCGATTGGGTTAAGCTCTGCGAAAATTTCGCTCAAGCCCGTCTCGACGAAGTCCTTCCAGGATTCTTCTTGGTGAGCCAGCAAGTCGGGTACTGCCAGCGCGGTGTCATTGCTGGTGAAAAACACACGCGATGGAGCAGCTGTTGCCGTGGTAGGTGTAGGCATGTAAACTCCTCTTGAATTATTGTTATCTATCCGCACGTGTAAGGACTCCAAAACCCTGCTCGTGCATTTGTTGTGGCACCGAAGCTTTACTCAATATAGGTTTTCGCACACTAAAACGCCACGCCACCGGCGTAGTCCGCACCTAACCCATATTACACAACCTTCATTAACACCTCATTATAGCGAATGAGCTGCGAGTGCGTCAAGTACTTTCTATCTATAATTTCAAATCTCCACTTTCTCCTGCTGATGCAAAGCATTACACGAGATATTAATACCGCGTGCGCTCCTTTGTATCAGAGATGAAAATGATTAACGAAATGATATAGTCGCAGAAAAACAGAAAGTTTATTGCCACTCGGACAGGCCACGGGCATTTCCGCCGACATCATACACATACCGCCCTGTCTTGGCAGACACGCATAGCATTTGTTCGGCGTAATTGTTACGCCAGAGGGCGCATCGTGTACTTGTATCCTGCAATATTTCACGGATATTGTCTGGGGATGAACCTTTGGTTGTATGCGACACTGAGAGTATTCTAGCTATTGTTGGATCCTGAGGCTCAGCTTCTGTCACTGTAATCCAATCGCTACACACTGCTCGCGCTGAACAGTGCACGAATGGTTTTTTCGCCAGTAGTTGCTCGCGCTCAGATTTATTTGTTATAACACCGAGCACATTACCGAGTGCATAATTGTCCTGCGATATCGCCTTCCCTGATGAATAGTCAGCCGCACGCGCTAATACATCCCCCATAACAGTTTGGGTGCGCATGAGTTCCTTAGTGTCTCGCTTAGCCTGATAGAAAAAGGCAAGCGCCGCCATACAGACAATAATCAACACGATCGTTACCAACATAACGACAGTCATACGCCGTGGACGGAAGCGTCGTGATTTTTTTGCTTGAGATGGAGTGTTTGCAGACTGGATTGTCGATTGGTCGCTATGTTGTGTCATAGCCTTACTATAGCACAAAGTAGCTACTCGTGCTATTTTGCGTTTGCGTGCTGGCCAATCACTTCATCGGCTAGGCCATACGCCACGGCATCTGCGGCACTCAGCCAGTAGTCACGCTCCATGTCAGCCTTGATTTTATCGAGTTTCTGGCCAGTGTTGTCCGCCATAATGGTGGCCAGCCGCTCCTTGAGGGCGATACTCTCGCGTAAGCTAATTTCTTGGTCTGTCACTTTGCCGCGCGTACCGCTGCTAGGCTGGTGGATCATCACGCGGGCATTAGGCAGGACAAAGCGTTTACCCTTCGCACCGCTACTAAGCAAGAAGGCACCCATGCTTGCCTGCAGACCAATACCAATCGTCTGCACATCTGGCGCGATGTATTGCATAGTATCGTAGATTGCAAGGCCGTCATACACACTGCCACCAGGGCTGTTGATATAGAGCTGGATGTCTTTGTCTGGATTTTCATTGGCAAGATGGAGAAGCTGCGCGACAACGACATTGGCTGTCATCTCAGTCACTTCTTCGCCGAGGAAGATAATGCGATCCTCGAGCAAACGCGAGTATATATCATAGCCACGCTCACCATCACGCGTGCGGACAATGACGTTGGGCACTAGGTAATCATTCGGTTTCATCATAGTACCATTGTAACGAGAAAATTAGCACTCGTCAATATAGAGTGCTAATTTCTGCTATGCGAGCTGTATTATCTGCTACTTCTTAGTATTCTGCGCTACCAGCCAGTCGATCGTCTTCTCTGTCAAGAGGCGGTTGGCAATCTCGTGCTGCACCTCTGGCTCATCAAAGCGTGCCACCATGGTTGCATCATTGGCATATTGCTGCTTGAAGGCACTGATGCGCTCTTGTAGCTCCTCTGCTGTGGCTTCGATCTTCTCGGCCTTGCTTAGCTCAGCCAGGACAAGCCCAGCCTTAATGCGCTCATCGGCCGCTGGCTTAGCCTCCTTCTCGATCCACTCGTCTTTGTCCTTATATTCCTTCTCGGCAAGGTACTGCTCAAGGGTGCGACCACGGTGAGCAAGGTTCTGCACCAAGTCCTGTTCGATCGAGCGAAGCTGGTCAGCCCGCAATACCTCCGGAATGGCTACCGTACTGGCATCGGCCAACTGCTTGACGGCTACGTCGCGCAGCTCGTCATCTGCTTCACGTTGCTTTTGCGCAGTAATTTCCTTTTCAATATCTTTTTTGAGGTCATCAATAGAAGTAAATGGCCCAACCTTCGCCGCAAACTCATCAGTCAGCTCAGGCAATGTCACTTTCTTAACCTTCTTAACGGTCGTATCAAAGACGACTGCTTGCCCCGCTAGTTCGCTCGCATGGTAGTCCTTCGGAAAGGTGAGTTCAACCGCCTTCGTTTCACCAGCCTTGAGGCCAATCAATGCCTCTTCGAACCCTGGAATGAATGACTTGCTGCCGAGTACAAGCGGATAATCTTTCCCGGTGCCACCAGCAAAAGGCGTACCATCACGCTTACCGACAAAGTCAATCGTCACCTCGTCGCCGTCCTGGGCCGCCTCATCAGTGTCCGTACGCTCGGCCATGCTGTGGCGAATCCGGTCAAGGATCTCCGTTACTTCTTCTGGCGTAACGGTTATCTTCGCTGGCTTGAGCTTGAGTTTCTTATAGTCACCGAGAGTAATCGTGGGCATAACCTCTGCCTCAGCAGTAAATTCCAGCTCACTACCAGGCACGAACTTCTTAATCTCCACCTCTGGGCGTTCAAGCACCTGCACGTCACTCTCGAGGAAGGCTGCAGCAACTGCTTTGCTCAGGGCGTTGTTAAGCGTCTCCTCGGCGAGGTGTTCTGGGTTGGTATTCTTTGCAACCAACTCGAGCGGGGCATGACCCTTGCGGAAACCATCAACTTTAGTCGTCTTGGCGAGTTTACGCAAAGCAACCTGGCGAGCTGCCTCCAGTTCGTCTGCACCGACGGTAATCGTGGCGCGTACTTTGGTGTCTGATAGGTGGTCTAGTGTCGTCTTCATAGTTGGTTATTGTATCATATGTCGCTGGCAGTGTGAAATAGGCATGCGACAGACCCAAGTATGCATGCGTATATAATGCTCCGCAAGACGAGCAAAACAAGAAGCTAACAGAGATGAGCTATAGCTATCATAGAGATGCACGTGACGACACTACGATAAATCAAAGTCATCATCTTCACTGCGCGATGGCTGACGACGATAATCCTTAACGGCACTGACGACGCGCTCCAGACTGAGCTTTTGCTCCTCGCTCGTCGCAATATTCTTGAGGGTATAGATCTCGTTCTCTAGCTCATCCTCCCCAACAAAGAGGAAATATGGGATCTGTTTCTTGATTGCTGCCTTGAGCTGCTTGTCTAGTTTGCGGCCAGTGAAATCGACTTCCACATTGACGTCCTCATCGCGCAGGTCATCCGCTAGCTCTAGCGCACCGCGCATTGCCCCGCCAAGGACGATCATATAAATATCGGTTGTGGAGCTAAACTCTGGTAGCAGTTGATGCGCCTCGAGAAAGAGCTGCATCATTGATAGGCCTGGTGCAAAGCCGACCGCACTAATAGGCTCAGCGCCAAACATCCCTACTAAGCCATCATAGCGCCCACCACCAAAGAGCGAACGGTTATTATCTGGATGAGTGTCGAAGAATTCAAACACTGTACCCGTGTAATAGTCTAACCCACGCATGAGCGTGATATCGAAAATAGCATTTGTTACGCCACTACGCTCAAGTAGTGTAAAGAGCCGCTGCACATCACGCACCGCCTCACTATCGCGAATCGATTCGGGGAGATCGGCCATAGTACGTGCTGTCAGGAGCTGAGCAATCCGCTGCAAGCCGACCGGTGCTGCTGCCTCACCAAAGATCTCAATCGCCTGATCGCGAAAGGCCTGTGGTGGAATCTTATTCTTACGATCAAACAGCCGGATCATCAGCTGAGCCTGCACAGCATCGAGCTCGAGAAACTGCGCCATCATAAGGTTGATCAACTGGCGATTGTTGATGCGAATAGTGTACATGTCGTCCGTCGCGCCAAAGGCCTTCATGATACGGCTACCAAGCGCGATAATCTCGGCCTCGGCCTGCATGTTATCAACACCAAATATATCGACATTCATCTGCCAAAATTCACGCTCTCGCCCCCGTTGTGGTCGCTCATAGCGCATAAACTGGGCAATACTAAACCAACGCGCTGGATAGGCGATCTCTTGGCGGTGCTTGGCAATCATCCGGCTTACGCTCGGTGTCATTTCAGGACGGATCGCTACCTGTCGATCGCCACGGTCAATAAACTGATACGTCTGGTCATTTACTAACTCGTCACCACTTTTGGCGGCATACACTTCAACTGGCTCAAGCAGTGGTGCATCGTATTCTTCGTAGCCGTAGCTCTTGGCGACATGACGCCAGGTCTGAAAGATGTATTTGCGTACGCGAAGATCTTCCGGATACCAATCCCGCGCCCCCCGATATGATTCCGATGAAAGTTTTGTCATAGTTACTGCTATTTTTGCATAAACGGCATGGAAAAACAAGCCCTTGGCCAGATTCACCGCTCTATAGCGCCACGCAGCGCTACATACTCCTTCGCTACCTTATGTTTGAAAAGGAGTAAAGAGAGTAGAATCTCTACTATTGGCCCAAGCGTAGCCGATGCTGCTGCACCCAGGCATACATCGCAATACCTGCTGCTACGCCGACATTGAGGCTACGCGTACTGCCAAACTGTTCAATTGCAATAATACCTGTAGCCCGCTCAAGCAGCTCGGGACGGATACCAGGCCCCTCTGCCCCAAACAAAAGCACGGCACTACGCGGCAACGCGACCGAGTGAAGTGGCCGTGAACCGGCAACATTATCGACCGCAATGAGTGGCCGGTCAGCAATAGCCTGCAAGAAATCTTCAACCGTTTGGTGATAATGCACGTGTAGATATGTATCCGTCATCATCGCACCACGCTTATTCCACTGCCGCCGGCCAATGATATGGACATGCCGCACCCCAAAGGCATTGGCACTGCGGACGATCGTCCCCATGTTGAAATCGCGCACCACATTATCAATCGCAATATGAAGTGCCGAGCCATGATCATCAAGATCGGCAACGATCGCTTGGTGAGGCAGCCCTTTATAGCGGTCTACCACATTGCGACGGTCGGCTAATGTAGAGGTGGGCTCTATAGTATTCATTGGTGATATTATGCTGCTATCCCTATAGCATCGGTATTATTTTCTTCAACGGGCTGCTGCGTCATGCCACTGATCTCGCGAATAGTGCGGATACTCTCTTCGGTAAGCTCACTCTGTGTGGACCACCCACTGCGTGATGATATAGCAAGGCCGTACAGCGTGCAGCTTGCCGTATACAGTGTGAGGCTCTCACTCGGTCGCATGGCAATTGCGCCCAGCGCACCAACCACCCGTTGGCACACCTCAGCACACTGCTTGTTTTCAGCTTTGCCCGAGTTGGCAGCGCCATTGCGCTTTGAAGCTTCATTAATTTTGTGTTTAACCCACCCTTTTTTTTAGAAGTTGGGGGAGAAAGAAGGGGCAAAAGGATTATCATTACTCCTTACATAACATAAAATAGTGGCAGACCCGCCACAGTTTATTTACCTGATTGTATCACAAAACTCTTTACGCAGGACCGAAATTCGTATACAATACAGCGTGAGAGCCTGCCGTGCGTATATCTGCGGATGTGGCGGAATTGGTAGACGCGCTAGCTTCAGGTGCTAGTGCCCTGCGGGGCGTGGAGGTTCAAATCCTCTCATCCGTACCAAGCAAGCTCTTATCTAAATCTATCCCGGCCAAAATAGGCTGGGATTTAGTTCCAGATGTTGAACAACGCTCACCCACCACGGTGGGCGTTATTCGTGTTGTGGGTTATTCTCGTGTGTATCAATAGATGACTAAGCATGCGTGCGCATAAAACGAAAGTAACTGCCTCGCTGAAAACACAGGAGAATACCAACAACACCAACAAGCAACAGCACTACACCGCTAATGTAATCTGAATATGCTTCAGGCCATGGCCGAACTATCGAGTATGGTATTAGTTTTCGAGTCACAATGGGCTCGAGAATTGCCCCGATCGGCAGGATAAACCAGAATATACGCGATGGCTTTTTTGGCAAAGCTGCAATCCAGCCACACACCCCCAGTGGTGCACATAGCACAAGAGCAGCAATAAACCAAAATGAATTCGCCATAAATATCGTGGGGCCATACACCCCAATAAGACAGCCGATACCATAATGGAGTAGCAGTGTAAGCTCTGCAATAGCAGCGCCACTGATCGCCGCTTTTACCAAGCTTTGAGACCTCCACCCTGCCAAGAATGGCAACGCCGCCCAGACGACACCTGCATTAAATAGCTTGCTGAATATCTTGCGGATACAAGAGTATAGCTGCAACTGCCCTTCCATTTCTTGAGGAAAGTAGATATTGCTGACAAGCGATAGTATTGCTAATGCAAGGGATAGGAGAATGACAGTCAGGTATTTATGGCGAAATGTATGCATAGTCTGATCATAGGGAATTATTGAGTTGTCGTCAATCTGCAACACCCATCACCTCTTACATCCAGCGCCACCCATCATTATCGGGAGCATAATCACCCATTGTTAATTCATCAATCAGGCTGCACATCGTGCATTGCACCATCTTCATTCGAAGCTGTGGGAATGACAAGTGGGCTATTGCCACCCATTTCGAGGGCACAGATCTTGTCTGGTGCACCGGCAAGCTGCTTTTCGATCGACACGCCAGCCGCTCGACTACCGATGAAAAGGACGCCGTTTACCTGAGGGTGTGCAATGAGCTTCTGTGCTACGCCTCCATCGCCATGAATAACCTGAAGCACCCCATCTGGCAGTCCGGCCTGTTGCCAGAGTTGCGCATAGTACTCACCAGCATACGGTACTTTCTCGCTCGGTTTGAAAATCACAGTATTGCCAGCAAGAAGAGCAGGCATGACATGGCTATTTGGCATGCTCATTGGGAAGTTGTATGGCCCCAGCACCGCCATAACACCATGAGGCCGATAACGCGTCACCGACTGGCGTCCATTGACTTGCTTCGTAACTGTCTGAGCCCGTTGATCATAGGCGTCGAAGACCGCCTGTACTTTATTACCAAGTGACTTGACTTCAGTGCGCGCTTCCCAGAGTGGCTTGCCATTATCCTGTGAAATAATGCGTGCAGCATCCTCGCTATGTGTCGTCACTTGATCGGCAAAGGCGCGAATAATGTCTTTGCGCGCATCAAGCGGTGTCGCCTCCCATGTGTGCTGTGCGCGTGTTGCGGTAGAAACAGCTTGTGCGATTGTAGCGTCATCCGCAAGACTTCCAGACCAGATCGGTTCGTTCGTGGCGGGGTTACGGGATATTATTCGTTGATCGACACTCATACTCATTAGCCTCTTTCTCCCTCTATTTTATTGAGGTGTGGCAAAGAAATCAATTGCGACAAATAGCAAATACACTTCCTCCACAAAGTTTTATCGCCAATCTACCGTATATTCATTGCGTAGCATTGCAGTAATAGTGCGGGCTTGCAGGGTGGTTTTTGTACCAGGATTAAGAATGCCGTGAGGGTCGAAGAGCTGCTTGATTTGCTGGTAGAGAGCTGTAAGGTCTGGGTTTTGCGTGGCGCGCACAAAACGAGTTTTGAGCCGACCCTCACCACCACTCATCACCAAATGACCGTCGTATAGCGCAAGCAGCTTGGTGAGCTCGTCATAGAGCTTAAAGATCTTCTGCTTATCGCTCACTTTGCGCAGCGAGAAGCGGGGGTAGATACCGTAGAGGTTCAGGCTAGGATAACCAGCAAGGGGCAGCGGCAACTGCAGTGCACGAGCAAGTGGCGCGAGCGCCCGAGCAAATTCTTCGAAGCGCTGCGGCGGCACATAAAACCCCTCAAACAAGCGCGGCGCACCAATATGCGCGGCATCAGGCCAGCGATACTGATCGAGCGCAGCAAACCCCGCCGCTACATCTTCATCATCGTCATCTTCAGCAATGGTGACGATCGTCTCGCCCGCAGATTGCAGTTGCTCAAGCTTGGCCTGCTTGCGAGCACGTGTCCGGTTATTAAAATCATCAAGCGTCACGAGCAAAACTGCCTGTGGTGTAAACTGCTGGGCAGCCGCTTCGTAAAAAGCATATTTTTTGCCATCACGGCGGAGTTGCTCAAAAATCGCTGCATCGAGATAGCTGAGTTGTGCTGGCTGAAGTGCATCAATATTATCAATCGCTGCCTGAGCATCGCCACTACTCCGAAATACCAAAGCTGCCCTTGTCTTGCGAAAGCTAAAGAATTCTGTCTTGAGAATCAGCTCATCAATAACCCCCAGCGTGCCCTCGCTCCCCACAAAGAGCGGCCCAAGGTCAAACGTCCCATCGGGCTGCTTGACCCGTGCAATACCACTATAACCAGATGTGTCATTGGGGTTAATCTGTTCGATCAGCGCTGCATTGTCAGTAATAATCGCATCGATACCACGATAGATATCACCTTCAAACCCAGGCAAGCCTTTGCGCTGGTTGAGCTCACGCCGCGAGAGACGCTCTGTCTGCATGACGTCGCCATTGGCAAGCACAACCTCGATCTGGTCAATCGCTTCGGCTGGATCGGTCGCTCGGCTTAGCAGCGTTCCGTGTGCACCAGCTGCAATAACTCCACCAACTGTACCTCGCTGGCCAGTCAGCGGCCCGACACCAGCACCATGCATGCTCAGCGCTGCCGCTACACTGCGCGCTGGTGCACCTGGCTGGACACGAACCCGCTGCGATTTGCCATCATACTCAAAGATCGTGTCGAGAGCTGTCGTATCGAGCAGTATCCCCTGCCCTACAGCACCACCCAGCGCACCGCAGCCAGCTCCGCGTGTGACGACTGGTATCGTGTGACCCTTCTCAGCCATTTGCCAGGCAAAACGGGTGATCTTGCGAATATCACTCACGACGCGTGGTGTTACCACAAGTTCTGGTGTTATGGCTAGAATACCGGCATCTGCACTGACTGACGCACGCCAATCGGCCCGAGTCGAAACAGACCCGGCAATATGACTGCGTAAATAATTTGCAATTTTACTCACATTTCCCCCGTTAGCTTACTGCTTATACTATAGCACAGGGCAGCGCGTTTACACCAGGTGCGGTACAATAAAAATGTGAACTTATCGACACAGCTCTCCCAGATCAAAGGCGTTGGGCCAAAAACAGCTGAGCAACTGGCTCAGGCTGGGCTCTTGACTGTCAATGATCTCATCATGTTTTTGCCACGCAAGCACGATGATTTTACTGCGGCGAGCTCAATCGCAACACTGACACCAGGCAATGTGACGATCACGGCGCGCTGCGAATCAATCAGCACGCGCACGGTGCGGCGTGGTCTCCGCATTACCACAGCAGTACTGGCAGATGGCTCGGGCAAGCTCAATGCAGTGTGGTTTAACCAGCCATATCGAGTGCAGCAGCTTGCGAGTGGGGATGAATGTTACTTTCGGGGACAATTTGAATATAAGAATGGCCGCTACCAACTCACCAACCCAAGTGCCGAACGCGTTAAAGAGCTTGCCGTCCACAATACCAACCTCCTACCTATCTATCACGCCGTGCGTGGTCTCAAGAGCCAGTTAGTACGCAAATTACTTACTGAGCTACGACCACTGATAACAATGCTGCCCGAGACACTCCCCTCGCACATTGTTGCACGCGAAGGCTTAATGAGCCGGAGCGAGGCGCTGCTTGCGATGCATTTCCCTACCACATCAGAGGATGTCGCAAGAGCACGCCAGCGCTTTACCTTTGAGGAGCTCTTTAGCTTGCTGCTTGCTAGTCAGCTCAATCGCCAGGCGCATGCTCAGCTCCAAGGCTATGCTATACCGTTTGAGCAATCTATCGTGAAGTCATTTGTGAGTGCTCTACCCTTTACTCTCACAGACGATCAACGCCGAGCAGCCTGGGATATCCTGCAAGACTTTCAGCGTAGTACACCAATGAATCGCCTCCTCCAAGGTGACGTGGGTAGTGGCAAAACAGTGGTCGCTGGCCTGGCCGCTCGCCAGGCTGCCAGTGCTGGCTACCAAACCGCCTTGATGGCACCGACAGAGATTCTTGCCCGTCAGCACGCCGCCACGCTCGATGCATTACTTACGCCCTTTGGCGTCAAAGTTGGGCTGCTGACTGGCAGCGTAACCGGTGCTACGCGTAGTGAGCTTATGCAGCGAATTGCACGCGGCGAGGTAGATGTCGTAGTAGGAACGCACGCACTCATCCAAGACTCGGTGAATTTTGCACGGCTTGGCTTTGTGGTAATCGACGAGCAACACCGTTTTGGCGTGACGCAGCGCCAGAAGCTCCTTGATAAATCTGGCCATATGCCGCACCTCCTTGCTATGACAGCGACACCGATCCCCCGCAGCCTTGCCCTGACCGTCTATGGCGAGCTCGATATTAGCATCATTAGCCAGCGCCCTGCCGGTCGCCAGCCGATCATTACCAAAATTATTTCTCCCGCCTCGCGCCCAGCCCTGTACCAACGCGTCACGAAGGAGCTCGAGGCCGGCAGCCAAGCCTATGTCGTCTGCAGCCTCATTGATGACAACCCAGACAATGACGCGCGCAGTGTTGAAGCAACCGTACGCCACCTCAAGAGTAGCACCTTAGGCCGATGGCGAATTGGCTTGCTTCACGGCAAGATGAAGCCTGCCGACAAAGAACGAGTGATGCAAGAATTTCACCAGTATGTATATGATATTCTCGTGAGTACCACAGTAGTAGAAGTTGGTGTTGATGTGCCAAATGCGACAGTGATGATGATCGAGGATGCCGAGCGATTTGGTCTTGCTCAGCTCCACCAGCTGCGTGGCCGAGTGGGGCGTGGCGCACGCCAGAGCTACTGCTATCTTTTGCTTAACAACCACAGCAGGCCGAGCCAGCGTCTGCGCGAAGTGGAGGCTTCTAGCGACGGCTTTCACTTAGCAGAAGTCGACATGCAGCTCCGCGGTCCGGGCGAAATTTATGGCAAAGCTCAGCATGGCGCGCTCAATCTGCGCATTGCGAGCCTAGCTGACAGCAAGGCAATCGCCCGAGCCCAAAAAGCAGCGCAAACCTTTATCGCCAGCGGTGATTCGCTTGATCACTACCCAGAGCTCCAGGCAGCGGTGCAACGCAATCAACGACTCACGACACTTAATTAAGCTGAGGTAATATTAATTGCTTATAATTCTGCCTTTTTCATTTTCTCCGTTCTCGCCCATTTAGGGTTGGGAATGTCACTTTAGAGTATTTCGCCCACATTCCAAACCTTCTCCTTATAGTAAATTTTCATCATTTCATCTAATGAAGTGCAGCTACTGTTTGTTACATAAAGTCATCAAATCTATATAGTGTGAAAAATACTAGGTATACGTAGTATTTTCAGAGAAGAAACGTAAGAGTGAGTGGACAAGCAAAATCGATCAGACCCCTCCTGCTCGCATAGCATCAGCTCGCTACACCCCACTGAGTAGCATGGAATACCATCAAAATAATGAAACGTGGATAATCTCAACAAAACACATCCATAGTAACGATTCAGCCACGCCAAAATCTGCTATACTATATGAGATATGTACAGTGGAACAACCTTTCGAGACCAGTCGGGGCACTTGGTTGGTGTTCATCAGCGAATCGACCAGCTCGCACGGCGTGACCTTGGCCAGATGTGTAGCCACCATGTCGCCATTCTCCACTTCCCGAGCTCGCGCGACATTCTCCATTTCGAGGGCAATAATGGTCCCGACGGTATCAAACGCAAAAGCCCCAGCGTCGATGAACCCTGGCACTACATCGACCCTACCAAGCCAGACGACCGCGACCTCGTCGTTATGATTCTCGATCATCATTACAATCTTGTTCAAGCACTACGTCAAAACAACACAGTGCGTGCCGCCTTTGAGGCAGCGTGGATGTCGCACGCTATCGTCGATGGCCTCACGCCGGCTCATCACTATCCGCTGAGTGATAAAATCGAGGAACTCTGGGGTCGCCCCAAAGAGGAGCGCCTTACCGTCTTAGATAAGAACTTCATTCACGGGACGACGGGGCTCGATACCATCAACAAAAACTGGGAATACTGGGGAGCGAAAGGCGTCTTTGCGACGCATATTCTCTTCGAGCTTGGCGTGGCCGCCTCGATGCGCACTGCCCGTTTTGCAGACACCTGCCCATCACCCGAGTGGGTAGCTGAGGCAGAGCAACTCGGTCTGGAGACAGTCTTTTTGCGAGCAGTGCAGCGGGTGTATGCACTTGATATGTATCACACTTTTTGGCGTAATGGCTGGACAACGGGCTTAGCCTTGCAGACGCGCAATGAGCTCATCCCAGAGATTATTCGCACTGTTACCTTCGCGTGGTACAGTGCACTATGTGAGGCTTATCCATTATGAAAGTCCGAATAATTGCTGGACGCTATGGCGGGCGTTGGCTCGATGCACCAGATAATCGCCGTACCCATCCAATGGGCGAGCGAGTGCGCAATGCGCTGTTTAATTCGCTTGGCAATGCAGTGCAGGATGCCCGCGTCCTCGATGTCTTTGCGGGCACTGGTGCCGTTGGTCTAGAGGCGTTGAGCCGTGGAGCTCGCCAGGCAGTGTTTGTCGAGCGTGACCGCCTCGCCTTCACCATCCTCTGTAAGAATATCGCAGCGCTTGGTGCTGATTCATCTGCTACTGCAATCAAGGCTGGCGTCGGCCCATGGCTTGGTACTTACCATGATAGAGCCTTCGATATCATCTTTGCCGACCCGCCCTACCATGATCTCCAGCTTACAACAGTTAGCCGACTTTTTGCCCTTCTCAAACCAGGCGGATTTATGGTATTATCACATACAGGAATAGGTGAGGGGCCAAAATTAGCAAACGACATTGTTGTGGTGGACAATCGTAGTTATGGAAACGCACACCTCACCTTTTTCCGCCGAGCTGATGGACGCAGCTAAGGTTGCAGATACACCAGCTCATTTGGTATAATAGCCTTGCTATGCGGATGTGGTGGAATTGGTAGACACGCATGCCTTAGGAGCATGTGCCCTCGTGGCGTGAAGGTTCAAATCCTTTCATCCGCACCAACCATCATGGGTTTGTTGTGTTGCCGTTTCTTGCGGCACTTTTTTATAATTTGGAGCATGGCGCTTTCTTTTTTCGCATCCTCCCTCAAGAATTCTATAGAAGTGTTCTATTTCTCAAATATAATTTTACACCAAGAATAAAATCTATTGAGCGTAATGAATGCTTGATAGCCCCAACAGACGAAACAAGCAAGATAATAACCTAAACTTACTGATATAGTAAAGGAGAAGCAATGAGCCAACAGTTAGAACGAGAGCGCACATTCCTCGCAAAAGAGCTGCCGCAAGAAATCAAAACAACCGAGCCAACTCGCATTGTTGATATTTATATCCCAGACACACCAGCGCATTCTCACCTTCGGCTCAGACAAAACGGCAAAACATATGAAATCACCAAAAAGACCTCCGTTGCAGCAGGTGATGCGTCCGAGCACATTGAGCAAACCATCCCTTTGACGGAGGAAGAATTCGCAGCACTCTCACGTTGCAGTGCAAAGCGCGTTGCAAAGGACCGCTACCGCGTCGTGATCGATGGTGCACCTGCTGAAGTTGATGTGTTTATCGAGGATCTCGCTGGGCTTGTGTTGATAGATTTTGAGTTTAGTACAGAAGCCGAGAAGGATGATTTTACTCCACCAGGCATTACCCTTGCCGACGTCACACAGGAGGATTTCATTGCTGGAGGTCTGCTCGCTGGCAAGACATACAGCGCCATTGCGCCAGAGCTTGCGCGGTTTTGTTATAAGAAGCTCAGCAAAGAGTAACTTTAGTTTATTCGTTATTCACTATAAAAATACTCACCCTGCTAGGTGAGTATTTTTATATACCGCAAGTTTTCGCTCTTTTGGTCAGTGTATGAAAGTAAAGGTTTTTACTCCGTGACGCCCAAAACCCCGTCCAATGCATAGGCAGTTGTTTCCCAGCCATCGACGGCAATGCTGTCGATACCCATCGCGCGGACTGGGTAGTCGTTGCCGCCTTCTTCGATCTTATCACCAAAGAAGAGGACTTCGCTTTTTTCTAGCCCATTAGCTTCAAGCAGCTTCTTCATACCATAGGCTTTGTCGATGCCAGGGCGGGTGATGTCGGTGCTGGTAGTGCCGCCAATACGCACTTCGAGACCAGGCAGCTGTGCCGCTACTTTGTCGCGGTAAATTGGCCGGATATCCTTGTATTTCTCTGCCCACGCGTATTTTTCCTCTGGAGTGGCCTGCTGACCCAAGGCAGATATAGTAATCTGGCTCTGACGATCCTCGATAATCTCACCTGCTGGGTGCTCACACCAGATCCCCATCTCCCGTGCAGTCGACTCAAGCACACTCACAATTTGTGCCTTTTGCTCATCCGTCAGATCCTCAGCATACTGCAACTGCCACTCGCCTGCGTGCGGGTCGAAACGATAATAGCGCGTACCACACGTCGGCATAGCGTGAAACTTAGCCAGTAATTCGGGTGATACATCAAGGCGGCTGGTCACCTGTTTTTGGATCTGCTTGAAGTCTCCACCAGTGATGACACATACATCATACTTCTCCAGTAAGCGCCCCAGCAGAGCCGCCATCCGGTCGCTCACGGGCGACTTCGTTACTGCCAAAGTATCGTCTAGATCAAATGCGATCAATTTTTTCATGACAAATTCTCCTCTTGTAGCTAATTAATGTGCCATTATCATACCATAAAATATGACAAACACATAATAGAATAGTCGGTCGCTGCCATTCTACCGAGCACAAGCCATCGGCAACATCCATCTATCGTACAAGCACGAAGCTATTTTTGCCTTTTTTGATCAAGCTTGGACTCGTCGCTGGTTGATCACTGGTGATTTTTGCACCATCAAGGCTAATGGCATTGTTTTTGATGAGGCGGCGTGCTTCGCCATTGCTAGCGCAGACCTCAGCCTCCACCAGAGCGGTTACTACTGATTGAGGTGAGACGGTTGGGATCTCGTCGGCCAGCGCATCAAGATCTTCCTCGCGCAGTGTCGATAGGTCATTGTCGCCAAAGAGCACACTGGTTACCCGCTCCACACTCTCGCGGCGCTCATGGCCGTGGACGATATCGGTTACTTCTCGTGCGAGTGTCTTTTGTAGGGTGCGCGCACCAGGGTTAGCACGATGAGTGTCGATTAATGTTTCGATAGTTGCTTGATCAAGCAACGTGTAGATCTTGATCAAGTCTTCGCTCGTCTCGTCATCGCAGTTAAGCCAAAATTGGTAGAATTTGTATGGACTCGTCAGCGCTGGGTCAAGCCAAACTGCACCACCTTCCGACTTGCCGAATTTCACTCCTGTCTGCTTATTAATCACGAGCGGTGCCGTCAAGACATGAGCTTCACCGCCCTCGAGCTTACGAATGAGCGACACGCCTGTCACGCTATTGCCCCATTGGTCGGCACCAGCCAATTGCAGCGTCGCACCCTTCTCGCGGTACAGATGCAAGAAGTCATAGCCTTGAATCAATGCATAACTAAATTCACCATAGCTAATGCCTGCCCCGCCTTCGCCGATCCGTTGCTGCACGAAATCGCGGTCGAGTAGCTGCGTCATACTCACGTGCTTACCGATCTGGTGCAAAAAATCGACATAATTAACGTGAGCGAACCAATCGGCATTATTGACTACCGCAAAATCCTGGCCACGAAATATCTGCCGAAATTGCGCCGTTAAGCCCTTAACGCTGCGCGCCACCGTCTCGGCATTACGCAGGTCACGCTCTTGCTTTTTGCCGTCTGGGTCGCCAATCATCCCGGTTGCACCCCCCACAAGCAATAGTGGTGTGTGCCCATGGTCGATGAAGTGCCGGCATAGCATCATGACAGCCAAGTTGCCAATCGTCATGCTCGGTGCACTCGGGTCAACGCCGATGTAGAAAGTGCGTGGTTCGTTGATGTCATTAATATCAGCAAACGTCGTTTGGTTAATGAATCCGCGCCAGGTTAGTTCTTCTGCTAAGGTCATATATACTCCACTCTTGCTCTTTCTTATGCTCATGTATTGCTATTTATTTTAGCACGAAATAGCGCGAGGTAGTGGGGCTGCGCCGTAGGAAAAGACTAGCCCTACCCACCTATATAATGCTATAATGCAGAGGAATATCGTGTGTTAGAGGAATAAGAGATCGTGGTCAAAAATAATTTATCACATCGAGTTAGCGTCTACTCCAATCTTGCAGCCAAGCGCCGCACCAAAAAAGACGCCGAAGCCCGCCGCAGAGCAGAGTACTTGGCAAGCCTACCCAAGCAGCCTCTCAAAAGGCTACTCTATCGCTTGCATCCACGCCGGGTGGCACAATTTTTATTTAGCAAGCGTGGGGCTTATGCCATCCTCAAGATAGTTGGTGGGTTTTTCCTCGTGCTCGCCCTTATTATTGCCGGGCTCTTCACCTATTACCGCAAAGACCTCGATGCAATTCGCCCAGGCGAGATAGACAAGCGCGTCCAGACCACCGTTACCAAATACCTTGATCGTAGTGGCCAGCTCCTCTGGGAGGATAAAGGTAACGGCGACTACAAGCTCGTGGTCGATGGCAACCAGATTAGCGATTACGTCAAGAAGGCGACGATCGCCGTGGAAGACCGTGATTTTTATAACCATCACGGTATTAGCCTGGCTGGTATTTCTCGCGCATTCCTGAGCAACTCTCAGGGTAATGCCGTACAGGGTGGCTCAACATTGACGCAGCAGCTCGTCAAGCAAGCCTTCTTCGAGAAGAGCGAAATCGAAAAACGCGGCCTCGATGGTATACCACGCAAGATCAAGGAGGTGATCCTCTCGATTGAGGTCGAGCGTATGTACAACAAAGATCAAATCCTCAATCTCTACCTCAACGAAGCATCGTATGGTGGCCGTCGTAATGGTGTTGAGTCGGCTGCGCGCACTTACTTCCAGAAACCAGCTAAGGACCTCACGCTAGCCGAATCAGCGCTGCTTGCCGGCATTCCTAACAGTCCTGGGCTCTACGACCCATATTATGTACCAGGCAATAGTGCCCTTATTGCGCGCCAGCATAAGGTGCTCGATAGTATGGTTGAGATGAATTACATTACTAAAGAGCAAGCCAAGGAAGCAAAGCAAGTCGCCATTCTTGACACTGTAAAACCAAAGGCTGAGCAATATGCTGACATCAAAGCGCCGCACTTCGTCCTGATGGTGCGAGATCAGCTCGAAAAAGAGCTGGGTAAGTCAACAGTCGGCAAAGGCGGCCTCACCGTCACAACCACGCTTGACTCAACGCTCCAAGGTAAGCTTGAGGGTCGTATGCAAAGTATGTTTAATGGCAAACTCACGAACTCTAACTGTGGTAATACCAACTGTGCAACCTATGCTGGCTTTACCAATGGCGCAGCCGCCATTGAGGATAACAAAACAGGTCAGGTAGTAGCGCTGGTTGGGAGTCGAGACTTTAACTATGCTGTCTTTGGTCAAAATAATGCCGCCACCGCCTTTATCCAGCCTGGCTCGTCCATCAAGCCACTGGTCTACGCTCAGCTCTTCCAAAACAAGGGCAATGGCAAGACCAACTACGGGAGCGGCTCTGTCCTCTCCGACTCAAAGATTAGCTTTGGTAGCTGGACACCACAAAACGCTGATGGTAAATTTCAAAACAACATTAACCTCCGTCAAGCTCTCGCTCGCTCACGCAACATCCCCGCCATCAAAGCTATGCAAGAGAACGAGCGCAATAGGCGCGGCAGCACCTGGCAGACCATTCGCGAGATGGGCGACAGTGCTTACTGCACCCAGGGCGCAGACGCCCAAGCTGGTTTATCAAGCGCTATCGGGAGCTGTGGTACACGCCTCGTCGACCACGTCAATGCCATCGCATCTTTGGCACGGATGGGTACCTACACCCCGCAATCAACCGTTCTCAAAGTAACCAATAGTACTGGCCAAGTCCTTAAGCAATACACAGCCTCTACCAAACAAGTGATCGATCAGCAAGCTGCCTACATCGTCAACGATATCCTGGGCGACTCCAGTGCACGGGCCAACCTCGGTGGTGGGCAAGATTACATGCCACAAATGAACCGCCTCAAGGCGAAGACTGCTGTCAAGACCGGTACATCAAACTCCGAGGTTAATGGCAAAGTGGTAGCAAAGGATATTTGGACAGTCGGCTATACCCCAGCACTGTCGATGGCTGTTTGGCTGGGCAACTCTGATACGTCACCACTCCGTAATGGTAATTCACTCATCCCCGCTATGCTGCTCGACTACACCATGGCTGATGCCACGCAATACTATGTTAGCCAAAACAAAGCTTCGTACAGTGATTGGTTCTCTGCACCGAGTGGCATCCAGCGAATCAACAATGAAGTCTACCCATCGTATTACAATAAGAATTCTAACCGTAGCAGCAACACAATGTCTTTCGATCGGGTATCTAAGAAAAAGGCCACAAGCTGCACGCCAGAGTCAGCCCGCGTTGACATCCCTGTCACTCGGTCAAAGGACTCCTCAGGCAAAGAGACTGTTTCAGCTCAAGATGGCTATGATGCGACCAGCAATGACGACACGCATCACTGTACCGACTCTAAACCAAGTGTTTCCGTCGCCGTAAGCTCGAGTGGGCAATCGGCGACGGTATACTACCGGCAGGGTAGTCACCCACTCCAACAGTTAGAGGTGAAGGTAGGTGACCAGCTCGTTGGTACGCGCCAGGTTAATAGTGATGGCGATACCAACGTCTCTATCCCCTCCTCTGCTGGCAAAAATTTCACAGTGACTGCCACATTGACAGACAGCGTATACTACAGTGACAAAAACACCGCTCACGGCCAGCGAACAAGCTAGTGCGTTTGTAGAGAACAATGAAATACCCTGCGACTGTATGTGCAGGATTTTTTATAGTGGAGTTTAAATATAGAATTATATATCTACTCCAAGCTTGTTATTTATCCCCTAGAAGTAGCCTACACCCTTCGAATAAGATATCGGGGGATTAGGCATCTCCATAATGGGAATATCAAGAAATTTAGAGCTTACGATTAAAGATAGAAACATCTGCTTTGGAGTCCATCATCGCGATTCTAGCTCATCCAAGATACATCCTTAGCCTATTATCTCTCACAGCATGCCTTCGCGCAATCAGCTTACACTCCGCACTTCATTACATTTTCTCCAGCTTCACCGGACATAATTGGGACTCACGATCATACGGAGACGTTATGATCATAAGGAAAGCAATAAAGGTTCCACTACCCTCACCAACTGCCGATGCAGCTCCGGCGCTCCCGCCAGCCAGGTGAAGTTCTCGTGAGAGCGGTTCAGGGCGTCATGGTAATCCATGGGGCTACCAGCAATATCGGTATAGACACCTCCTGCTTCCTCAATAATGATCTGCTGCGCGACGTTGTCCCAGATCTTGCTCGTTTGATTGGCGCAGGCACCATAGGCACCCTTCGCAACCATTGCTTGGTCGACGACACTATTAGACGAGCGGAGATTACGGATCGAGAGGATGATGGCACCGAGTAGCTCAGCCTCGCGCTTTGTCCGGGCTGGATCCTCAGGGTGGCCGTCAATACCATACGCGACGAGACTATTAGCAAGGTCGGTTTCGTGCGAGACACGGATCTTCTGGCCATTACACCAGGCACCCGCGCCCTTGGTCGCAACGTAGAGCTCGCCAAAGGCAGGCAGGGCTATGCCACCAGCCACTGGTGTGTCGTGATCGAGCAGCCCAAGCATAATGCCATACTGTGGTAGCCCCGCCGCGAAGTTACTCGTCCCATCGATCGGGTCAACCACCCAGGTGTAGCGCGACCCGTTATCGATACAGCCCAGCTCCTCGTCGATGATATTATGGTCAGGGTATGCTGTGCGAATTGCGTCCGTCAGGAAATGGCCAATCTCCAGGTCGGTCTCTGTCAAGACTTGGTTACGATCTCCCGCTTTGACCGAGTGAGAGAGATTGCCAAAGTTTGCGACGGCAATCTTCGCGGCGGTGGTAAGGGTGGTAGTGAGAAAGTCTCGATAGGTATACATAATTGCTTCCCCTTTCATGGCATTACTACCATCAGTATAACACCCTGAGAATCCCGTATCAAAAATTAAACAATATCTCTTTACTATCTGCTAGCTTCGCAACAACGCTAATCCGTCTGCTTTTTTACCAAATCAAGCAGCGCCGCTTCGTGGTCAACACGGCGACGTGATGATGAGCGAGTGGTTCGTTTTTTGGAGGCAGCTTGCTTAGCTACCTGTGAGGTGCGGCTCGTTGTTGATTGCTTGGTATGCCTGGATTGAGGGGATGAAGCAGCCTGCGGAGACTTCGGAACCGTAGCGGCTCGCGCACGAGAGGTACGCTTGGCTAGCTGCTTTGGTTGTGGTTGCTCTGCTGGCTTTGTTTTCTCATGAGCCACACGCGCCGTTCGCTGGGGCTGGCTTGAGGCTGGCTGGTCATTTTTCTTATCTGTTTTTTCTGCTGGAGCTGTGGTAGCGCGAGTCCGCGCTGGTTGGCGAGAGCGCGAAGTCTTTGTTAGTTTAGGCTGAGTAGATGGTTGAGTAGCTGACTCTTCTTGCGCTACTGCTTTTCCTGATGATGCTTCAACTGAGCGCGCTTTGGCTGGCTGAACTACTGGCTTTTTGACGAGCTTGGCAAAGATCATCTTACCTGCAGCGGTCTGAAGGTTGCGAATAATCTCCACTTCACAGGTGCGGCCCAGCTGGCTGCTGGCTTGCTCCACAACCACCATCGTGCCATCTGGCAAATGTCCAACCGCCTGATGAGCGTCCTGCCCCTTCTGAAGGAGCGCCAGTGTCAGGTGCTCACCAGGTAAATGTGCCATCCGGATGCTTTGCGCCAGCTCATTCATGTTGAGCACGCCAATCCCTTCCACAGCAGCGACTTTGTTAAGGTTATAATCGATTGTGAGCAACCATGCACCATGCTGCTTGGCTAGGCTTAGCAATCGCTCATCAACTCCCTCACGTGCTTTGCTGCCATCCTGCAAGAGCTCTACCTCAACTTCATCCATTGCCTGCAGCTCTGTTACGACATCAAGGCCATAACGAGCACGAGCTCGCTTGTCGCTGTCTGCGTGATCTGCCAAAAATTGCAGCTCGCCCACCACACTACGTGGGATCACCAGCGTGTCACCAATAAATCCTGTTTTGGCAACGGCCGTAATGCGGCCATCCATTAGCACCGACGTATCGACTAACAGCGCTCGCCCTTTCGTTTTGAGTGTGTTACGCGGTAGCCTAGCCAGAAGATAACTAACTTCGCCAAGGATAATAAGTGTGATGATAAGCAACACAATAGTAGATAATTGCATATTGTTCCTTTTGTTATGTTTTTAGATAGGTAATGAGCGCGCTGCGGATATCGCGCACATCATGGACAAAGGGCGTCTTAAGACCAGAATGCGGAGCAATTGCTTTGGTGAAGCCGAGTTTTTGCGCCTCAGCAATGCGCCGCTCGGCCGCTTGGGCACTGCGCACTTCACCGCCAAGGCCCACCTCGCCAAACACTACTACGCCATCATCAAGGCGTCGGCCAGCAGCAGCACTAGCAATTGCCATAACGACGGCTAAGTCGGCCGCCCGATCAGCCAACTTGAGTCCACCGACAACGTTGATGTAGATATCTTTATCGGATAATTGCAATTTGGTGCGCCGCTCGAGGACAGCGATCAAAAGGTTAAGTCGGTTGAGGTCAAATCCGCTGGCTGTCCTCTTAGGATACCCGAAATGGGTTGGATTGACAAGTGCTTGGATCTCGACAAGGATGGGGCGGTTACCCTCAAGGGTAGCAAGCACTACTGATCCATCAGCATTTTGGCGTTCGGCAAGCAGCGCAGCTGAAGGGTTCTCTACTACTGTCAGTCCGTGCTCACCCATAGCAAAAATCGCTGCTTCATTCGTGCTACCATAGCGGTTCTTGATGGCTCGCACCACCTTAAAGCCGCCATAGCGATCGCCCTCAAACTGCAGCACCACATCCACGAGATGCTCAAGCACCTTGGGCCCGGCGATCGACCCTTCCTTCGTCACATGGCCCACCAGCACTACCGCCGTCCCTGATTGCTTGGCCGCTTGAATGATAGCGTTGCTGGCGTTAGTAATCTGGCTCACAGTGCCTGGCGCACTAGTGATCTCAGCCAGGCTCAGCGTCTGAATCGAATCGACAATTACCAGCTGGTATTGGCCGGTACGGATGGTAGCCGCAATATCATCAGCACTCGTGCTCGCTGCAAACGACAATGCCTCGTGCTGGTCGGCACCCAGTCGCGTCGCCCGCAGCGCCACCTGCCCAGCCGACTCCTCACCACTGATATAGAGCACTGCTTGCTGCCGAGCAACCGCATGCGCGACCTGGAGCAAGAGGGTGCTCTTTCCCATGCCTGGTTGCCCCGCCAGAAGAAGTACTCCACCAGGCAAAATACCACCGCCTAGCACTACATCAAGATCAGCAATACCCGTTGCAAGTCGTGCCGCTGGTTCATCCTGGCTTGCAGCGGCGGTAATTGGCCGCGGCTGTAGCAACGTACCCTGGCCAGCGCTGCGTGCCACAGCCGATTTACCCATTGGAGCTGGCGCTTGCTCAACGAGGCTATTCCACTGGCCGCATTGTTCACACTTACCGGTCCATTTTGGTGAGCGCGCACCACACTGCTGGCAAACAAACATCGTGCGAGCTCGTGCCATTACACTTGCTCCTTAGGTTGCTCAATGCCATTAATGCTTTGGTTTAGCTCATTAGCGCGTACCGACAAGGCATTGAGCCGAGTGATCTTCGCATTATATATCTCAACGCGCTGATTAATCGCTAGCCGCTGTGCCTCAAGCGCTCGCTGACGTGCCAAGAGCTTCTTGCGTGCTGCCTGGAATGATGCATCATCGCGAAAGCCGCCATTTTGGGCTCTCGCATTAAACACTTTAATATCAGCCGACAGCTGCTCAGCCATCTCTTTGTACTGTGCTTGGTCAGTGGGGAGCTGGGTAGCTTCTTGGTTGATTGCCTTGCTGAGCGCTTTGGCTTCTTGATCGACTTTGTCAAAGACAGCTTGGTAAGCATCACTGCGTGCGACAATCGCCGCACGGTTACGAAAATACCGACTATAGTGCTGCTCTAGCTCGCTGTTGATTGTACCAATCTGCGTGCCAATAATAGAATGAAGCTCATTATTACGCTCGCCTGGCTCGGCCTGATCATAATACTTCACCATTGAGGCAATGATCGGATTGGTCTTGATCTTGGCGTACTCTGCTTCGATAAGCTTGTCGATCCGCTGTCGTTCGCTTGGGCTAAGCCGCTCATACGCGGCATGTAATAACTCGTGTGCTGTCGTGACGGGTTCGGCGTTAGTCAGTTCTTGATTCTGCACATTGTATACGTAAATCCGGCGCAGGTGGTAGCAACCAAGGATAGCGGCTGTGCGCTCTGTCGATTTGCAGCTTTTGTTAAACTCAGTCTTGTCCTGCAATTGTGGCTGACTCGCATAGAGCAGCTGCCGACCTTTATCGGTCAGCTCAAGCTGATCAATCA
Source organism: uncultured Candidatus Saccharibacteria bacterium (assembly GCA_963514895.1). GTDB lineage: Bacteria > Patescibacteriota > Saccharimonadia > Saccharimonadales > Saccharimonadaceae > Saccharimonas. Next base: position 58,080 of record CAUPVK010000003.1, on the reverse strand, counting down.
CCGCTTGCATTGCACTATCGGGCTGGTACCGGCTCGCCACTGCAGCATCGTAGAGCTCCGGGCCATAGGTCAGCCCAGCCCAGGCCATACCACCGATCATCACCAGGCCGACCAGTGTCGAGAGGAGGCGCTTAGGCCTTTTCGCTACGTGCGTCAATCGTCAGCTCCCCTTTTCGTACTCCAACTGTCAAGACCGACCCTTTGGCGTAGTGACGGGCCAAAATTCCCTCTGCAAGGCGATGTTCCAGCTCATCTTCAATCGTGCGCCGCAGCGGCCGTGCCCCAAAGGTGCGGCTGTAGCCCTGAGCGATCAACCGTCGCTTTGCCGCTGGCAACACCTTAACGGCAAGGCTCTGACGAGCCAAACGCCGATTAAGCTCGGCAATCTGCAAGTCGAATATCTTCCCAACCTCTGGCTTAGTAAGTGGGCGGAAGGTAATGATTGCATCAAACCGATTGATTAACTCCGGCCGCATGAATCGCTCCAGTGCCTCACGAGTATATGACTCATTGCGTCGCTGTTGCTGCGCTGTATCGTCCTCGTCGGCTAGTTTGGCCTGGAAGCCGAGGCTGCGATTGTGCTGCATTTTGTCTGCACCGAGATTGCTGGTAAGGATGATGATCGTGTTACGGAAGCTCACAACACGGCCAGTCGAGTCAGTCAGTGTGCCATCTTCAAGGAGCTGCAGCAACATCTGGAAGATATCGGGGTGAGCCTTTTCGATTTCGTCAAACAGCACCACACTATAGGGTTGCCGCCGCACCTTATCTGTCAATTTGCCGCCATCGTCGTAGCCTACATAGCCAGCAGGCGCACCAACAAGTCGGCTCGCGGTATGCTTCTCACCAAACTCACTCATATCGATCTTAATCAGTGCGTCATCCGAGCCAAACACCTCACGAGCAAGCACGCGCGCCAGCTCGGTCTTGCCGACACCAGTTGGCCCCATAAAGACAAAGCTACCGATCGGCCGCTGGCTGCTCGCCACCCCACTACGACTGCGCCGGATAGCACGAGCAACTTTGCCGACCGCTTCTTCCTGACCAATCAGATATTTGCCAAGGTGTTTCTCAAGATTACGCAGGAGCTTCGCCTCACTTGTGCGGACTTTCTCAACCGGGATGTGTGTCATCACAGCAATGGCATGAGCAATATTATCCTCGGTGAGTACCAGTGGAGTTTTGCGGCTTTGCTCGCGACGTGCTTGCTCAAGCTGGTCAGTCAATTGGCTAATACGCTGCTTATAGAGAGCGGCGCGCTCGTAGTCTTCTGCTGCTACGGCATCTTCCATTTTCTCATTCAGTGCTTTGAGCTCACGAACATACTCGCGCTGCTTGCTTGGCTTATGTCCTTTCTTCACGCGTACCAGAGCTGCTGCTTCATCAATCACATCAATCGCCTTGTCAGGCATAAAGCGATCGGCCACATAGCGGTCACTCATATACACCGCTGACTCGATCACATCATCGCTAATCTTCACTCCGTGATGCTTCTCATAGTAGCTGCGAAGCCCCTTGAGGATTGCCACCGTATCCTTCACGCTTGGCTCCTTAACGAGCACTGTCTGGAAGCGGCGCTCCAGCGCGCTGTCTTTCTCGATATGCTTGCGATATTCCTCCAGCGTCGTCGCACCGATGAGGTGTAACTCACCTCGGGCTAGCGCTGGCTTGAGGATATTGGCTGCGTCCATCGCCCCGCCTTCTGCCGAGCCTGCCCCCACGAGCATATGCAATTCATCGATAAAGGCAATAATGTTGCCCTGCTTAGTAATATCACGAATCAGCGCCGTTAGCCGCTCCTCGAACTGCCCCCGGTACTTAGTGCCAGCGACAATCGCCGTCATATCGAGCATAACCACTCGCTTGTCGAGCAAATTATCTGGCACATCCTCGCGGACAATCCGCTGCGCGAGGCCTTCAACGATGGCCGTCTTACCTACCCCTGGCTCACCCAGCAAGACAGGGTTATTCTTGGTGCGACGGCTGAGAATTGTTACAAGGCGTTCGGTCTCACGTGCTCGCCCTACCACAGTATCAAGTTCACCATCGGCTGCCTTGGCGGTTAGGTCAATGCTGTATTTGCTCAGCGCATTGCCACCCCGCGGCGCTGGCCGGTACTTCGTATCGGTGCGAGTACTTGTGCCACCGCGACTCTCTTCTTCACGCATATCATCAAAGTGGGCTTCGAGGTTGCGGACGATCGCCTCGGTATCTGCCCCCATTTCGCGTAGTAACACAGTTGCACGGGCGTTATTTTGCTTCAGTAGGCTATAGAGAATATGCTCTGTGCCGAGCTCATCATGCTCATATTCCTTCGCGATTTCCCACCCCATCCGAAGTGTCAATAGAGCCGTCTCGGACAGGCCAGTTGCCCCACCAGTCCGTACCGTAATATTCTTGAGCGGCTGCAGGTGAAGTGAATCTTCCGCCCGGCGCAGCGTAATACCAGCATCGGCGAGTACCTTGGTACCGAGGCTGGCACTTTGGCTCAGAATACCAAGCAATAAGTGTTCGGTACCGATATAGGGGTTGCCATACCCACGGGCAATTGCATCAGCATACTGAACGCTCAGACGAGCATCATCACTCAAATGGCTAATAAAATCTGCAAAATCATCTTCCATGTCGTCCTCCAAAATCTGTGGCTAAAAAAGCCATCCTACTCAGTATACGCTGCTTATTAGCACTCGTCAAGGTGGAGTGCTAATAATACGCAAAACCCTGCTCTATTATGAGCAGGGTTAGCGTGTCGCAGCGCTTTGCAATTTTACGCTTGGTTTTCAATGGCGCTAAAGAGATCATCCTCGATATTCTTGCGTGGCTTGCGCTCAGCTGGCTGGCTTGCTGCTGTCTCGATATCAAGCTCAAAGCCCGTAAGGCGGCTTGCCAAGCGAACATTCTGCCCACTACGGCCAATCGCGATCGACTGCTGGTCCTCCGTCACATATACCTTGGCGTGCTTGTGCTCGCGGTCGATCTCGACCCGCACTACCTCGGCAGGGCTGAGGGCGTTGCGAATGTACGTATCGGTGTTTTCGTCGTACATAATGATATCGATCTTTTCTTGGTCGCCAATTTCATTCACAACGGCATTGACCCGTGTGCCATGCCCACCAACAAAGGTACCGACGGGGTCAATCCCTGGCACGGTGCTCAGAACAGCGAGCTTAGTGCGGCGACCTGCTTCGCGGGCGATCCCCTTAATCTCAACTGCCCCTGTCTCGAGCTCTGGTACCTCTTGACGGAAGAGATACTCAATGAAGGCTTCGTTGCCACGGCTCAGGATAAGCTGTGGACCACGATTGTCGCGCTCAATGTCCTTGATAAATACTTTAATGCGACTGCCTGGCACATAGCGCTCACCTTGGATCTGTTCGCTTTGCGGCAAAATGCCAGTTGCCTTGCCCAGTTCAACGCGCACGACGCGTGGCTCAACCCGCTGGACAATACCCGTCACAACGGTACCAATCTTGTCTTCGAACTCTGCAAGCACCACCTCGCGTTCAGCTTCGCGCAAGCGCTGCAACACCACCTGCTTGGCAGTCTGGGCTGCCACACGGCCAAAGCTCGTCACATTATGCACTTCCTCAACGGTACCGCCTAGCTCGGCATCGGGGTTTGTCACCCGTGCTTCTTCTAGGCTGATCTCTGTCGATGGGAAGTTAACTTCTTCAACGATCTCACGAATGACGAACACCTTGGCTGTACCGTCGTTGAGGTTGAGCTCTGCCCGAACGTTTTGGTCGCGCTCACCATTGTCGCGGCGCCATGCGGCAGCAATTGCTTGCTCGATCACACCCAGGACAGTCTCCTCAGGCAAGTTCTTCTCGTCTGCGATTGTACGCAAGGCCAGTGCAAGCTGCTTGATATTCAGGTCTTCCATATTACATTACTCCTTTCTATGAAAAACTCCGACCTGCTGGCCGGATATCTACCCATCAGTGTAGCGAATAGCGCGAAGGATGTCAAATGGAATGGCGGAGGTTCTTATTCAACAATCGTCAACATATCACGGAGATCAGCTATAACCCATCGTGCGTACCTAGCAGCGGGTGAGCCAGCAAAGGCTACTCCATTACCCGTCGCAGCAAAGAGCGATACGTCGTTCGCTCCATCGCCCACAACCAGACAGTCGCTCAGCGAGACCTGCTGCTCGGCAGCTAGCTCGCGGAGCTGCTGTAGCTTGGCTGCTGCATCGTTATCTGGCGCATCAATCCGACACAGCATGTCGTGGTTATCAAATATAAAATGATTGCTCTCGCGCCAAAGCACCACGCCAAGCTGCTCTGCTACCATGCTCACCAAGATATCCATCGCACCAGAGTTGATGGCCACGCGGTAGCCCCGCGCTTGGAGCGCCGCAACGACCATTTGAGCATGTGGCATATAGGTGTACTGGCTGAGGACACGCTGCACCGCCTCTCTGTGGCAGTCGCCCCGCTGCTGGTAGCGCTGCAATAGCCAGGCTTGACCCTCGGCATCAGTTATCTCACCCCGGGCGGCGCGTGCCATCAAGGCAGCATCCTCTTCTGGGGTAATGCCCATGGCGAGATTGAGATTGCGCCAGGAGTTGTCGCGAATCAAGGTATGGTTAAGATCAAATACGATAAGCTTCGGCTGCATTAGCCAGGCACTCCCTGCCCAGGGCACGTAGCGAGGACGCGCTGCATGGCAGCTTTTTCGCCTGTGGTGACCCAGAGGTGATATTTATGTTTGACGGCAATTTGCCGGGCAACATACTGGCAGCGAAACGGCTTATGGCTGGGCAGCCACGTCGCAGCATCGCCATCACCCTTTTGCTGGTTGGCCGGGCCATCAACCGCCAGAAGTTCAAGTGGATCATTAGCAAGCTGTTGCCGCTGCTCGCTACTGAGCTGCTGTGCACCGGTTTGCCAAGCGTTACTGAGAGCAACAACGTGGTCGATCTGCACCGCAGTGCTCGTGCCGCTCCCCCGCTGGAAGGTGATGCGCTTGCCTGTGTATGGGTCGTCGAGCTGACCACTCGCTACTTTACAGTTACCACTCACCACCGCCTGCTTGAGGTCGCGCGCGAGGATGATATTGCGCGTATCGCAGCCACTCATCGTTGCCCAGCCCGCGCCAAATTGGCTACGCGCATACCCAGTCTTAGGCGCACGGCCCTTAACGAGCAATGCCTCCAGTGCTACTAGCGCCTCGCCATTACCCTGTGGCGAGTGGCTCGATTGCGCTAACTGCCACGCTGCATATATCGCGAGCGCAACAATGACAATACCAGCGAGCAAAAACATCGTTATGACGCGGCGACGGCGATATTCCATAGCTATATCATAGCATAGGGTCAATTTGTGGCGGGCTCATGCACATTCCGGTATACTAGTTTTATGCAACAGGTTACTCATCTCATCGACTTTTTTATACCAACTCACTATCAGCTGGCGCTGGATATCGATCGTCAGCAGCGGCACTTCACAGGGCACGTGACGATCACTGGCGAGACGACGCAGGCCGATATGCCAATTAAATTACACGCCAAAGACCTCACGATCACCAGCGCAACGATCGACGGCCAGCCAGCCTCTGTGGAGCATAATGAGGACGAGATCTCGCTACACCTGCCAACGCTAAGTGTCAGCACTCATATCATTACTCTCGCGTACGAAGCAGCAATCACTGACTCACTCCATGGTCTCTACCCCTGTTATTATCAGCACGACGGTGCGAAGAAAGAATTGCTTATGACGCAGTTCGAGAGTCATCATGCGCGCGAGGTATTCCCTTGTATTGATGAGCCTGCCGCCAAAGCGACCTTCGATATAACCGTCACAGCTGAGCCGGGCATCACGGTGCTTGGCAATATGCCCGTCCAGTTACAGCAGGAAGCAGATGGTCGGCTCATCACTACCTTTACCCAAACGCCGCGCATGAGTACCTACCTCGTGGCTCTCGTGATGGGCGAGTTGCAGCACATCACTGGTCAGACGAAAGACGGCGTAGAGGTGTCCGTCTGGGCTACGCCAGCGCAAGCTCCTGCGAGCCTTGATTTCGCTCTTGAGCATGCTATCCGCTCAATTGAGTTCTTTAATGAATACTTCGACACGCCCTACCCCTTGCCGAAATCCGATCACGTTGCAGTACCAGACTTCAGCAGTGGCGCAATGGAGAACTGGGGGCTCATCACCTACCGTGAGTCTGCCCTGCTAGCCGATCCAACCACGACGACCATCGCCGATAAGCAGTACATTGCTACCGTCATTAGCCACGAGCTCAGTCACCAGTGGTTTGGTAACCTCGTCACGATGAAGTGGTGGGATAACCTCTGGCTCAACGAGAGCTTTGCCAACATGATGGAATATCTGGCGGTCGATGCCATCCATCCCGAGTGGCACGTGTGGACGGACTTTTGTAACCACGAGGGCGCACTGGCCTTTGGCCGTGATGCGATTGATGGCGTGCAACCAGTCCAAACAGCCGTCCATCATCCAGATGAAATTAGCACGCTCTTTGACGGAGCGATCGTCTACGCCAAGGGTGGGCGCCTCCTCTATATGCTCATGCACTGGCTGGGCGAAGACGCCTTTCGCACTGGTCTGCAGGCATACTTCGCCACCCATGCCTATGGCAATGCCGAGGGTGATGACCTATGGCACGCGCTGAGTCAAGCCAGCGGACGCGATGTTGCCGCACTGATGAACCATTGGATTCGCACTCCTGGCTACCCAGTCGTTGCAGTCTCGCATAGCGGCTCGCAGCTCATGCTTGAGCAACAGCGTTTCTTTATTGGCCCACACGCAGCCGATGACACTACTTGGCAGATCCCCCTTCATAGCTCATCACCAGCTATTCCAGCACTGCTCACCACACAGCGCACAGTAGTAGAGCGTAGTCTGGATGAGCCAGTCCTTCTCAATCATGGCAATGTCTCGCACTTCATTACACAGTATGATTACGCATTGCTAGAGCGCTTGCTCGGCCAAGTGCGGCGCGGTGAGCTATCTGTCGTCGATCGCTCACTCTTGCTCACCCAACAGCTGTTGCTAGCGCGGAGTGGCCGCGTATCGAGCGCCAGCTTACTCACTCTCCTCGATGCCTATCGCAATGAGACAGATGAGCATGTTTGGAGCGTGATGTCGTCAGTGATTGCCCATCTCAAGCTCTTCGTTGAGCCGCATAGCGCTGCCGAGCAGGCACTGCGGCAGTTCGTAGGCCAGCTTGCCCAGCAGAGTTATGATCGCCTTGGCTGGAGTGCGTGCCCTGGCGAGCCTGAGAACGACACCAAGCTGCGATCGACGATCATCGCGCACATGCTCTACAGCGAGCAGCCTGCGGTGATTGCCGAGGCGCAGCAGCGTTATGCAGCAGGCGGCCTATCGGCTCTCGATAGCGAGCTGCGCAGCCTGATTGCCAGTAGTGTTGTCCGCCATAGCCAGCAGCCACAGCCGCTGATTGATGAGCTTCTGGCGCACTATCGGGCAACTGCCAGCAGCGACCTGCGCCAAGATATCGCCAGCGCCGTAACGAGCACGCGCGACGCCGCGAGTATTCACAAACTGCTCACCCTTATGATGGATACCGAGACAGTTCGCACCCAAGATACCGTCTTTTGGTTTGTCTACCTGCTGCGCAACCGCGATGCACGTGACGCTACGTGGCAATGGCTGCAAGATAACTGGCCATGGATCGAGCAGCATTTTGGTAGCGACAAGAGCTTCGATTACTTCCCTCGCTATGCCGGCAACATCCTCGCTTCACGCCAGCAGCTGAGTGAATATCAGCGTTTCTTTGCACCACTGCGCAATGAGCCAGCCCTCACCCGCGTGATTGATATGGGCATTACAGACATCACCGCCCGCGTTGAGCTCATCGAGCGCGATGGCCCAGCAGTTGTAGCAGCGCTCACGAAGGTGTAGCGAGGCGCAAACCGTGCACTTGCATTTCCCAGTACTATTCGCTTTTTGCCAATGCAAGCTAACCTGTCAGAAAAACAATGCGCTCTTGCACTCTACCGAGTGAAGCAGTGAGAAGGTGTAATCGCACAGAAAAAGCTATAGATCTATGTAGCTTAAGTCACAAAACCATCACTACTCAACAACTTCAATCCGCACCACCCGCGGTGGACTGCCACTGGTAGCAATCGCGATAAGCTGGAGATTCATAGTAGTGATGCGTTCGTGGTGCGCATAGAACCGTGCGGCATAGTGCATTTGATTGCGCTTCTTGCGGGTAATCGCCGCGAGGCCATCGCCCGCATAATCATCCGTGCGATGCTTCACTTCAGCAAAATACAGCGTATCACCACACTTCGAGATAATATCGATCTCACAATATTTCGTCCGCCAGTTGCGCGCCACAATCTGATGGCCGCGCCGCTGCAAAGCACCTGCCGCAGCCGCTTCGCCAGCATGGCCACGTGTGGTTGTTGTGTCGGATTGCTGAGTAGTATGTGCCTCGTCTGCTGGGCGAGGACTATCATTACGGTAATGCCGGAGTGGTTTGAAGCTCAACCGATGCAGTGGCGTCACTCCATGGGCGGCAATCGCTGCCCGGTGCTGCGCCGTGCCATAGCCAGCATGCGCCGCAAAGCCATAGCCAGGGTAGAATGCATCTTGCGCAGCCATATACTGGTCGCGCGCTACCTTGGCGACGATCGATGCCGCTGATACGCTCGGCACCAATGCATCCGCCTTAGGTAGCATCGTGACGTACCTCTCTAGTGCTGTCCCAGCCAAGAAATTCACCTTGCCGTCGATCACAATCTCCGTGAGCGCAATAGCTTGCTTGCGACATTGTTTTTGCACTGCTTCCACCGCTCGCCGCGTTGCTAGGCGGAGGGCTTCGCTCATCCCTACGTCATCCAGCTCTGCCGCACTTACCCAGCCAAGCGCATACGCCGCTGCCTGCTCTTGGATAGCTTGGGCAAGCGCTTCACGGCGTTTTTTCGTTAATTTCTTGCTGTCGTCTAACCCATCAATCGCCGCACCACCCAACACCACTGCGCCAACCACCAGCGGGCCCGCCCATGGCCCGCGCCCAACTTCGTCAATCCCGAGTATCATACTACGATTGTCTCATATTTCATAGCGCCATGTATACTACCAAGCCGCGGACTAGTTCAGTGCCGCGCCATACCAGCAACCATACCAAACTATTGAGTACCGCGTGCAGTATATGATGTATAATATACAACCTTTATCTCTGTTTTTATTCATATTGCTTGCTGATTCGCCTATTTTCTGTTGCGAGAGCATAACTAATCTATTACAATCAAGGCGTACCCTCGGCTTAGCAACTATTACTTCATCATAAGGAGGAATATGACAAAAATGCTTTGGCACACGCTTTTTGCTACCGGAGTGATTGTATGTGCCATTCCTGGGTGTGCTGGCATCCCCACCGGGCCAGCTGCAGCAGTGCCAGTGTATACCATACAGCCACACGAGGTGTGTACGCATCAGCACCATACAGGTGCGTATACGCTTGATAAGAGCAATCCATACGGGTGGTCATGCTACAATCTCGCCTACTCGATATCGCTCTTCTCGGGCTTCACCTTCACACCCAAGGGCAGCCTCAATATGCAGGCATATTGTACAGCCCGCTATCACGGCACACGTGCCATCGTCGACCGTCAGCAAGCTCAACCAACCTGGCAATGTGTGCCACAGCATCCACCACATAAAAGATAGAACAAATAAACTGTATAGCGTCATAGTAATAACACGAAAGGATCATTCATACCCACCATGGAAATCACCGGGTCAGCACCACTCCTCATACTAGCAGTCGCACTTAACGTCGTGTATTTTGTCTTGCTCGTCTGTGGCATCTGTTGGGTTATCCGACAGGGCCGGCGTACCAAGCAGATCAGGCGGCATGTGGCCGCGATCGACGAAAACCTCGAGGCAATTCGCGCCATCCTCACCGAGCAAGCAGAATCTCGCAAGACAAAGTAATAACATATCGTATACGAAGTATAAAAGCCACCCTCAAGCGGTGGCTTTATTCTTGTGCCAAGTCGTTCAGTTGTCTACGTATCGCGGCGAACAAACCGCTGCCACCCCACTACAGCCAGCCACACCAGCCAAACAAGCAGTGCCCCAGTAGTATTTGCCGCAATATCCCAATTGGTGTCATCCAGCGGCAAGCGAGCCACGCCAGTCTTCGCCACCAGCAGCTCAAATAGCTCATTCATGCAGCCAAGCGCCGACACCAGCGCGAATAGCGAGAATGCCTCCATCAGCCAGGAGCGATGCCACCCCAGCGCATGCTTGAGGTAGAGCCACAGGCAGCCAGTAAATACCCCACCACCGATGAAGTGGGTATTAAATGCCGTGTCTTGCCCATCGATCAACGGTGATGGCACATACCACGAGATAAAGAACAACCCACACGCCAAATACAGGAGCCAGCGGTAGCGCCGCTCATGCGCATAGCCATGATGCTGCAAGATAGGTGGTATACTACTCGCCAAGACAATTGGTATAACAATCGAAACAATGGTAAAGATACTCATATTATCTAGTATAACATCAGATACAATCTAGCTGCTACAAACTTGTAACGTATCATGGTATCGCTATTGCAGCGAATACGTTGTGCGTATTATCTCTATACCTCATCCATATATCAGACTCTTCCTTTTCGGTGCTCAGGAGAGGTTATCCACCAAAACCTCATGAGCCAAGCACTCAAGGCAAAACAGACTAATAGCGTAGCTCTCCTAATACAAATCCGCCCCTGACATAGAGGCGGATGTAAAAGCTTTCTTATAGAGGCTATCCTACGCAGCTTCGTGGCGAGCGGCAACCTCGGCAGCCTTAGCGTCTAGCTCAGCTTGCTTGGCATCTTCGGCAGCCTTTTTCTCGGCAGCTTCTTTGGCCTTCTCTTCTTTAAGGCGGGCAGCTTCAGCCTCGGCATGAGCATCATGCACGTTGTTAACCGCCTCGCGGTCAAACTGCACGGCAGTCAGGCGAGCCGACTTACCACTGCGGCCACGCAGGTAGCTCAGGAAGTTGCGGCGTACCTTAGCGCGGCGCATCACCTCGACCTTCTCAACCAGTGGGCTGTGCAGCAAGAACGACTTCTCTACCCCCACACCGCTGGTAATCTTACGCACGGTAATGCGGCTGGTGTGCTGACCCTTGTTGTCGGTGCGGATTACCACGCCTTCAAACATCTGGATGCGCTCTTTGTTGCCTTCTTTGATTTTTTGGTGGACGCGGACCGTGTCGCCGCTCCGCACATCAACAACGGCAGGCTTCTTCTGCTGGTCATTGACTTTTTGGATCAGTGCAAAACTCATGACTTTCTCTCTATTTAATTATTAGATGACAATTCAGTTATTGATTGTACCATATTTTGTGTGCAGGGAGAAGAGGTGCGAAGTGTATTTTTGGACTAGTGTGTTATGCACCAGCTCTATTTCTACTCAAGTACCTCTCCTCAAAAAATGACAAGAGGAGAGGTATTTGTTTTTGCCCACTCTATCGAGAGTGTGTCGTTGACTCAACCGCAGCACTAGCCGCCTTTTCTCTGCTCGAACTGGAGCAATTGCTAGGTGTGGCAATATCTTCCGTCTTACCCTTCACGTAGTTACCTTCTTTTGGCATTTTCAGACCATCTTCACTACGATGGATAACGTCTCCTAAATCGCTCCCGTCTTTCTTTTCCCAGAACTGTGTTCGCTGAAGCTGCAACCCTGGCTGCTCATTACCATCCCTATCTATTACAAAATAGTTTGGAATCTTCTCTTTGTGAAGCTTCGACCAATGCTTGGTCTTCGCGTTGTAAACATAGTAGTCTACTGGTTCATTGGCTGATACAGGCTGAGTTACTCCTTTGCCCACATTGGCAACCACAGGGTTAGAGATCGCAGTATAGAGCGATACACCCTTCTGGTCTGGCGCGTCACCCCTCTCAATAATAAAGATACCGCGCCCAATATTGATTTCATCTCCATTGCTCAAGGCTTGGTCTAGTTCCTTCCGGAAAGCTTGGTTTTCTTCATCACTCAGCTTCTCCTCGCCAGGCAAAAGCTCTTCTGCTGATTGTTGTTCGGGCGATTGGGTTGGAGATGCTGGGAAAGATGGTATCTCCGTTGCTTTGTCGGTAGAGTGAGATCGCTTAGGCTGTGGGGTCTTGTTGCGTGCTGGCGCTTCGATGGATGGATCTGCGCTTGGTGTTGTTGCTGACGATGTTGCTTCGACAGTGGCAGCATGTTGAGTTGGTTGTGTTGCGTTTCGTGGTGCTTCTTCAGAAGAGCCACAGCCTACCAAAGCACCAGCACCCAACGCAGCTACAGTAGCAGCAGTAAGTAGTCTATCAAAACCTCCCAAATCATCATATCTTTTACGCATTCTTTCCTCCTCTTTCTCTGTATCATCACTGGTGGATGATGCCTATTTTGGATTTATAATCTAAACTATACCGCACTTTGGTATATATAGCAACTAGTTTAGCTGGTGGTGTTTTCTTGGGCTGCGCTTGCTCCACCTTCGCGGCCATTCACTACCTGTGCAGCTCTGTTGTCGTACGCGTGCTGGAGTTTATGCTGGAGCACACGCTTGGCAGCATCATTGCGCACTAGGTCATACATCGTCTGCGAGTCGTATGCATAGAGGGTAAGCACAAGCGCTTCGCCAGCAGACGGTAGCGCACGATTGCGCAGCTGTTTTTTGTTGATGAGCCCAGCCTGCCGAGCTTTGTTGAGGAATATCTCTAGGTCGTGCTCAGAAGCGCACTGGCTCCCTATCTCGGGCAAATCTTGAATAGGAAATACCTGCTTGTCTGCATTATCGTCGGCGCTATTTTCTCGCAAGCTATCGATCAGTGGCTGTGCAAGTTCCACAAGCTGCTCGATCTGGACGCGCACTTCTGCACTGAGTGCGGCCTCTGCAGCGCGGAGGGCTTCTTGCCGCTCTTTGGCTTCTGCTGCTTGACGGTCAGCGGCAGCACGGGCAGCCTCGAGTGCTCGCTTTGCCAGCGTATAGTCGACGTATGGCACGCTGCTGACCGAAGCTTTATTTTCTGCACTACCAGCGGCTGGTAACGCCTCACCGCGAGTAATGTTGGCTGCTTCATGCGCTGCAGCTGTAGTGCCATATAGCGTCCAACGAATCTGTTGTTTGGCGCGGCCACCTACTGGCATCTCTTCTGTTAGTCCTTGCATAGCAATGTCTGCCGACACCGCACGGTAGACATTGGTTGAATAGCCTCGCTGGCCATGCTCATTTATGAGGTATCGCTGGCCGCGCTGGAGTACAAGATCACTACGCTCCAGCTCTTCTGTAATGATCATAGTGGGGCTATCTGATTTTTGTGCACTATACAGCAAGGCATTTGCCCGTCTATATCGCTCGAGCTTTGTTTGCACTTTGCTTGGATCATAAATTGCATCACCTAGCTCTTGCACTGTCCACGCTTCACCAGCAGACCCCACAAGCACCTCCGCTAGCCGCTGGCTGGCGTCTTTTTTGATAAACTCTGGTGTAGCACGGTTACCATATCCCCGCTTGCTGCCTAGGCGTGATGTTCGATCACCATCAGGGAAGACATCAATATACCCAGGCTCGTCCACCTCACCAGCCGATTGCGCCTTCTCGACCGCCTCTTTGCCCCAGATACGAATTGCTGTTTCGTCAGATATAACCGCCAAGGGTGGCTCCGTGAGGCCCATATAATATGCCAGCTCAGCGTTGATCTCACCAATCCTATCTTTAACGATTTGGCGCCGCTGCTGTACGTCTTTGCCAAGCGGGGTTGCCTCATACATTTCATCAACCCGCTTTGCTGCTTTATTGGGCGTCAATGCCGCATGACCAAGATCGGCCAGAATCTTCGCTATCTTACCTTCTGTTTTGTAGCCGCCCTTCTCCATTGGCTGTTCTTCTTTTTCGGCTATTTCGGTAAGAGTAGCCTCGCAGCTCGCTCGCTCCTCTTGGTAGCGTTGGAGAACGCCTGCTGGTACTACGCTTTTGTCGCCAGTCCGCACAAACTCCTCGAGCGCTTCTTGCTGATCGGCTTTGATCGTCGGCAGAGCCTCCTGATTATAGATATCCTCCTCGTACTCTAAGATATTTGCGTCGTGAAGGGCCAGCATGACTTCTCTGTGATGCTCATTATCTTTGGCAATCGCTGTCGTTACTTTTTCAAGCGGACTCTTAGCACTAGTCTCATGTGGTGATGGCTGTTGGTCTATAAATTTTTTCATTATCACTCCGTATGGTGAGCCGCTGGGGCTATGCAGGGCTCCTTGCTCGGTTTGTATCATGCATCATATAATAGCATTTGGCGCGAAAGTATTGCAATAACGGCTGTTTGTCCTTGTATTACTCCTTTCTCTTTCTTGCCTGTGTGCGGTATACTATAGTCTATGGATTATAACAAACTCGCACTCGACCTACATAAAAAATATAAGGGCAAAATCACCACCAGCCTGCGCGATAGCGATGAGCTTGACCGTGATAAACTCAGCAGCTACTACAGCCCTGGTGTGGGTGCAGTCAGCAAGGCAATTGCAGATGACCCCACTACTCTACCCACCTACACCTGGACGAATAACCTCGTAGCGGTGATTAGCGACGGCTCGGCCATTCTGGGCCTAGGCGACCTTGGCCCTAAGGCTGCGATGCCAGTGATGGAAGGTAAGGCGCTGCTGTTTAAGCACTTTGCTGGTGTCGATGCCGTGCCAATTGTGCTGGATGTGCACCAGCCAGAGGAGATTATTGCTACCATTAAGGCGATCGCACCGAGCTTTGGCGCGATTAACCTCGAGGATATCGCCGCGCCCAAGTGCTTCGAGATTGAGGAGCGCCTCAAGGCTGAGCTCGATATCCCCGTCTTCCACGATGACCAGCACGGTACGGCTGTGGTGGTACTGGCTGGGCTGATCAACGCCGCCAAGCTGACGGGCCGCAGCCTGGCTGATAGCAAATTTGTCGTGGTCGGCGCTGGCGCTGCTGGCACTGCTATTATTAAGCTACTGCATACTTACGGCGCTCGGCATATCGTGGCGGTTGATAGCAAAGGCATCGTCGGTAGCCACCGCACCGACCTCAACGCCGAAAAAACCGCCCTGCTTGCCTATGTTGATGCCGCGCAGCAGGGGTCGCTGGAGGACGCCATGGCAGATGCTGATGTGTTCATTGGCGTATCGCGCGCTGGGTTGCTGACCCCAGAGCTCGTCGGGATGATGGCTAAAGACCCAATTATCTTTGCCCTGGCCAACCCAGTGCCAGAAATCATGCCAGATAGCGCCAAAGCAGCTGGCGCTGCCGTCATTGCCACTGGCCGCAGCGACTTCCCCAACCAAGTCAATAACGCCCTGGCCTTCCCGGGCATCTTCCGCGGTGCGCTCGATAATGGCGTGCAAAAAATCACCGATGAGCACAAGCTCGCCGCCGCCGAGGCGCTGGCAGCGCTGGTCGATGAGCCCACCGCAGACTACGTCATCCCCTCACCATTTGATGAGCGCGTCGTGGAGGCTGTAGCGAAGGTTATTCGCTAGGTCGATCATCACATAGAAACTCTGCAAAGGCCGATACTGACATATGCCGGCCTTTTGCATTGGATACTATCTACTTTGGTAGTATTAGACTGACCCAGCGCCATTACCTCTGATACGTTTGCGATCTTGCTGGGTAATGTGTTGCAGCATATCAAGCTGGTGCTGCTTATCACACGCACCGACAAAGAGCAGGGTATGCTTGATTCCGTGCTTTTTTAGCTGAGATCGCAGACGCCGATTCGCCATTTTACCAACATCGACATCTGCAACATAGACACGGATCACATTTCGGCTGACTGTTTTGTTATACCAGATCGTATGCGCTTTATATGGCGAGCTGTGGCGTATATCATTAAGCCTACTCATTGCGTGCGTTTGCTTGAGACCGTGCTCGTTGAGCGCTGCATCGGCATAATGCGTTAGCCTGCCGAGCACTTCACTCACGATACCCCGCTGCTTTTCTTCTGTCTCGTAGCCAGCCATCTGATGCTCGATATCTTTGGCTGTTTTCGTTCGGCAGTCGAGCACAAGCACTCCAGACCCATTATCGACAAGTACATCAACTGGTGGTAAGCGCTCGCCATCCTCCCCAAGCCACGGAGCAATCGTCGCATCCAGCTGCACCTCTGTTATTGCTTGTTTTTGCTCATGTGGTTTGCTATGGCGCACTGCTTTGTGAGCTGGCTCAGCCGCTTGCGAAGTTGTCTCACGTGGCGGTTCGTCAAGCTGTGTAATGGCCGCGTGGTCGGCCTGGCAGCGCTCTGGTTGGTAACCATCAAGCTGTTGCTCGAGCCAGCGCAACGCATCGATGACCGCATTATCCGATTCGGTAGCGAGCTGCTGATGAATCGCTTGCTCCAGATCGTCACTCCAGAGCCGATCGGCACACTCAAGAGCAAGATCATCAACTATTTCTTGGTCTGGCCGATCGTACCATTGATATATTTGTCTTTGCAATTGTTTGATGACCGGCGCTTCGGTAGTGATATGCTGACTGAGTCTATATAACCTTTTGCTATAAACAAGCTGGAAATACTGGTGGGCGTTGGCGACTGGTTTTGCCTGCGTATATAGTGCCTCGTATGCGCTCGCAAAGGCTGTGAGGTACGGGGTCTGTGCACTGCATACATCATCGACCTCTGCCTGGCTCAGCTCGTATTGCTCGAGCGTGTGACGACCTGCGTCTATCGTTGAGCGTAATTGCTGGGTTGTTCTTTCGACAGCCTGCTGGGCAAACTGCTGATATACCTCTGTTGCGGCATGCGGATCAAGCTGCTTTTTGCGTCGCCAGCTCTTGACAGTCGGTACTGATACATCGTACTGGCCACTCCAGTCGACCCCTCGACTATCACCAAGAAATATCGTTTCTATTGCCGCTAAATGCTCCAGCACAACTTCTTCATACTGGTGCACTACCAAGTCTTTTGACCGTTCTTTTGCCTCTGGGTATAGCCGTTGGTTTGTAAATTTCCACGCGTCTTTATCGTGTGGGTTATTATTATAAATACGCGACATGAGATCAGTCAGATTGAGCGGGTCAATTCGATACTTACCAATGCTTGCCACTGCATCATCAAGAGATATAGCAAGACCATTCTTAAAAGATCCGGTGCGCGCTGCCTTACCACCCATCTTCCCTAAGACGCTATTCATAACATCAAATGCCGCATAAATACACGCCCCTTTCTCGGTCAGCTCTTGTTCGCTACATTCCGCCATGGGCGGCTCTTGCGAAGGGTAGTGTTCGCTCGATAATCGATTCGGCCTTAACATGTGCTATTATCGTAGCAGAATATATGACAGGCGTCAAAGTTATGAGGCAGCACACCTCACTTGGTGTACAGGCATAATCTCATGAGAGAATATGCAGCAAGCGTGCACCACGGGTGCTATATCACCCGCCCAACTTCCTCGAGCGTTGTCTCGCCGCGCAGGGCGGCAAGGACACCAATTTGCTCGAGGGTAAGCATACCTTCGCGCTGAGCGGCTTTTTCGATGACGTCTGGGTGGACATCAGTAAAGTCGCCGCGGATGAACTTCTGTATGCCTGGAGTGACGATAAGCTGCTCCATAATTACCATGCGGCCTTTGTAGCCAAATGGCGCATCATCGCTCGGTACTGGCCGCCAGAGCTTGAAGGTGTCGAGATCGGGATGCTCTACCTCTTCAGGAATATCAGCAAGGACTCGCTTGACATAACTCCGCGTGGCATCATCTGGCTCATAGGCTTCCTTGGTCTCATCCACAAGCCGCCGCACCAAACGCTGCGCCACCACGAGGCGGATAGCACTGGCAAAAATCGGGTTTACGCCAATCAGGTCGATCATTCGGCTAAAGGCCGCGCTACTACTATTGGCGTGGAAGCTCGACATCACCAAGTGACCAGTAATAGACGCTTGAATAGCTGTGCGCGCCGTATCGACATCGCGGATCTCACCCACCATCACAACGTCTGGATCGAGACGGAGCACACTGCGCAAGCCCTCGCCAAAGCTCCCACCGGCGCTCGTATTAATCGGGATCTGCGAGATGCCAGCCAAGCCATATTCGATTGGATCCTCTAGCGTAATGATCTTGCGGTCGGTCGTGTTGAGGGCATTGAGCATACTATAGAGCGTGGTAGACTTACCCGAGCCCGTTGGTCCGACCATCAGCACAAGGCCACGCGGATGACTCACAATTTCATCAATCTGCTGGCGCTGCTTAGGCGGAATACCCAGCAAATCAAGATTGAGCAAGCTCTCGTCGAAGTTAAAGAGACGCAGCACGGCATCCTGCCCGTACATGGTTGGCACAGTCTCAACACGGATGTTGAGCAAGTGCGTTGCGTTGCCATGCGTCACGTCCTTTTGGATGTGACCTGACTGCGGCTCCATCGAAGCACTCGACACACCAGCTCGGCTGGCGAGCTCACCCATGATCACGCGGTAGCGACTCCGGCTGATCGTCGCTACGGGATGGAGTGCACCATCGACACGGAGACGAATCCGGATATCATGACGCTCGTTCTCGATGTGGATGTCGCTCGCACCAAGCATATCCGCCTGGTTGATCAAAAAGTCGAAAACCTCCTCGCTACTGACTCGCCCAAGTGTCTGGCTCACCTCGGCAATGGTCTCGCTGTCGCCCGCTTTGGCAATCTTGATATCATCATAGACAATCTTCTTCGGTGGGTCGAAGCGGTTCATCAGCACGCGGTAGGCACTGAGGCTAATCAGATAGAAATCGACAGGCAACCCCTGGTCTTGATAGGTACGCCGCGTCCGCTGGATAACCGACTGGGGTGTTTGTGTCGTGACAGCAAACTGGTACGATTCTTGCTCATTGCCATCAGTCAGCGGCAGCATATAGAGGTTGTGCATCTCCTCGATCGTCATTAGGTCGCGTGCTAGTGGCAGCGTCTCCTCGATAGGGCGCATATCAAGGTATTTGAGGCCAAGAATGCGCGAGCGTTGCTCGGTCGACGCCTCATCTTGCTGGCGACGACGTTGTTGTACTTCATCTTCATTCATCCTTCTTAGTGTAACAAAAAGCTCGTGGTAAATATAGGGGGCAAGTTCAAGGCACTTCAGGTATAATACAACTATGCCAGAGATTATCGTTATCGCGCACAACATTCGCTCAGCGCACAATGTTGGATCGATCTTTCGCACCTGCGAAGGATTTGGTGTGCAGCGGCTCATCCTCAGTGGCTACACCCCCTACCCCGATCTTGCCCTTCAGCCAACCCCACCACACTGTGCCTACCAGCCTGAAGAAACAGTGCGATCCGACTCACGCCTACCGCATATCCGCGAGAAAATTACCCAGCAGATCCACAAGACAGCACTTGGTGCCGAAGCCCTTGTGCCGTTCGACTATCAGCCAGAGCTCGACCTGGCGCAGTTTGCCGGCTATCGCATTGTCGCGCTCGAGCAAGCCTCTACCTCTGTTAATCTTTCGCAGTATCAGCCACCAGACAAGCTCGTCCTTTTACTTGGCGAAGAAGTCCATGGTATTCCGGCCGAGACTCTTGCGCTCGTGGATGACATTATTGAGATTCCAATGCAAGGGCAAAAGGAGTCATTTAACGTATCGGTCGCGACGGGTATTGCGCTCTATGCACTCACAAGCGCTGGGTAGTTACAGTGTCATATGTACCCATTTTGTTTGCGTTGTGGCAAATATCGGGTTATACTAGCAGCAGGTGGCATGACCAAGCCACCGCCTACAGCTTGCTTGTGCTTGAGCTTATTTCGCTCGCCTTGCAAGTATCTGGCCTCGCGCCGCCCTGGTCGTAGACGCTACTGTTCGAAGTAAAATATTACACGCGCAGCACGCAGACTCCCAGGGTGGCGCGAGTCACCCCTCTCGCGGAGACGGCATTATTTAACAACAACGCAGTCACTACCAAGAATCTGGGCAAGCTCATCCTGCAGCTGCTGCTGCACGTCGACCCGGAATGGCAGGCGGATCGCTGATGTTTTGTCATCACCGAGCATCATAATAATATCGTGCTGGCCTGGGTGTTGTGTACACAGCTGCTTAAACTTCGTGAGAGCAGTCATATCATCGGGGTTCTTGACCCGCACGTAGACCGTTGGGAGTGTATCAAGCGGTTTGGGCGGCGGAGCATGTGGCGTTGACGGTGCTGTCGTACCTGTCGATGCTCGCGCTGAGCGCTGGGTATTTTTCTGCGATGATGACCGGCGGCGTGGTGCGGCTGCTGGGCCGGTCGGCGCGGACATTGTACGGCCAGTTGCTTGGTATTCGGCTAAGTCGGTATCAGTCACGACGGTGATTTCATTGGCAATTAGCTTGGCTTCATCACCAAGGTTGCCATCCCGGTCGCGCGCACTCACCTTGCCGCTGGCAGTGATTACCACATCTTGCTCCAGCTGGCCAGCCAGCTTCTCGTACAAGTTTGGGAAAATGATAATCTCACTCTCACCGGATTTATCCTCAACCCCCACAAAGGCCATCTTGCTGCCCGACTTCGTCACAATCGTCCGCAAACGCGTCACGAGGCCGCCGATCGTTACTGTCTGGCCATCGATCTGCGGCGAAACGTTGCGCAGTGGCACGGTCTGCTCGGCAAAGAATGTGTCGTAATGGTCGAGCGGGTGAGCACTAATGTAGAGGCCAATCAGCTCGCGCTCCCACATCAGGCGCTCTTTGTCAGTGTGTTTGACGGGCGCTGGCTTAAGCTCAATCGACGGCATGACCTCTGTAGAACTATCAGCGAGACTACCGAAGAGATCGGTCTGGCCGCTCAACGCTTCCTTCTGCAGCTTGCTAGCAAAAGCAAGGACATTCTCAAGATTAAAGAGGAGGTCAGAGCGATCGCCCAGCGCATCAAAGCCACCCGACTTAATGAGCGACTCCCACACCCGCTTGTTGCACTTGCTCGTCGAAACACGCTTGGCAAAGTCCTCCACCGTCGCAAACTTCCCATCGCGGTCACGCATCTTGACGATCTCCTCCACTGCGCCCACGCCAACACCCTTTACTGCTGCCATACCAAAGCGGATCTGTTTCTTGCCCGGTACCACGGCAAATTCCTCGTACGATTCATTCACATCAGGGTTGAGTACCGTCAGGCCCATATGCTTGCACTCGGTGATCTCGATGGCTAGCCGGTCGACGTCATCGTGGTCACTCGTCATCAAGGCTGCCATAAAGGCATCGGGGTAGTGCGCCTTGAGATATGCCGTCCAGTAAGCAATAAGCCCGTAGCACGCTGCATGGCTCTTGTTGAAGCAGTAATTGGCAAACTCTTCCAGCTGCGTCCAAAATGTCTCGGCCATCTCACGCGTCGCTCCACCGACCTTCACTGCTCCTTCAACAAACTCCGGCTTAACCTTCTTCATCAAGTCAATCTTTTTCTTACCAACGGCCTTGCGCAGGGTGTCGGCCTGCCCACCAGTAAAGCCGCACCACTCCTTGGAGATCTGCATAAACTGCTCTTGATAGACCAAAATACCATACGTGTTCTCAAGTGAGCTCTTCATCCCCGGGTGGAGGTAGGTGATCTCCTCCTCACCATGCTTACGCCGAATAAAACTATCGATAAACTGCATTGGACCTGGCCGGTACAGCGCCACCATAGCAATGATATCCTCAAAGTGCGACGGCTTGAGCGCGCGCAAATAGCGCTTCATCCCAGCCGACTCAAGCTGGAATACCCCTGTTGTGTCACCCCGCTGAAAGAGCTTGTACGTTGCTTCGTCATCAAGTGGTAACGTGGAGAGGTCGATCGTATCACCATAGACTTTGCGGATGATCCGCATTGCATTATTAATAATCGATAAGTTCGATAGGCCGAGGAAGTCCATCTTGAGCAAGCCAAGATCCTCTACCTCGCCCATTGGAAATTGCGTCGCCACCACGCCTTTCTGCGCCTGCTCAAGCGGGATATATTTAACGAGCTCGTCGGGCGCAATCACCACACCACACGCGTGCACCCCATGGCTGCGAATCGTTCCCTCTAGCTGGATAGCATAATCAAAGACCTGCTTAGCAGTCGGGTTCGTCTCGTACTCGTGCTTAAGGTCAGGGTCTTCCTTGGTACTGACCGCCAACGGAATGTGCCGCCCCTGGGCAGGTGGTGGTACCATCTTGGCTAGACGGTCACTTTCGGCATACGGCACCTCCAACACACGTGCGACATCACGCACCGCCGCCCGAGCCGCCATCTTACCAAAGGTGACGATATTACTGACGTGATCGTGACCATATTTATTTGCACAGTAGTCGATTACCTCATCGCGCCGCGTATCCTGGATGTCGACATCAATATCAGGCATGCTAATGCGGTCGGGGTTCAGAAACCGCTCAAAAAGTAGGCCATACTTGAGCGGGTCAAGATCGGTGATATTAAGCGCATACGCAATAATCGACCCCGCGGCACTGCCCCGGCCTGGCCCAAAGACAATCCCCTGGCTCTTACCCCAGTTGATAAAGTCCTGCACGATGAGGAAATACCCCTCATACCCCATGCTTGCCATCACACCTAGCTCCATCTTAGCCCGCTCGCGCACGTCATCAGCCAAGGTAGGGATAATCTGCTCGGGGAGCTGATCAGCAGTATCTTCGGGTTTTGCACCATTGTAACGCTGAGCTAAGCCACGATACACCAGCTTGTGCAAATAGCTATGTTCGCTCGTCTCGCCCTCAGGCAATGGGTACTTTGGGATGAGGATTTTACCCAGCTCGATATCGACAGTGCAGCGGTCGGCAATCTGCTTGGTGTTGGTAATAGCCTCGGGCAGCTCTCTTCCCCAGCGAGCAATGATATCGCGCGGGTCAGTCAGGTGGAGTTCAAAGTCTTTCAGGCTCATCCGCTTTTCGTCACTCAAGAATGAGCCCGTCCCCACGCAGAGCAATATCTCATGCGCGTCTTGAAAGTCGTGCGTCAGATAGTGACCATCGCACGTCACAACCAGAGGGATGTCTAGCTCCTCAGCCATGCGGCGCAGGCCCTCGTTAATCTTCGCTTGCACATCCCAGTGCGTATTAGACTCGGGGTGGCCATGGTCTTGCAATTCCAGATAGTAGCGGTCGCCAAAGACACGCTTATACCACTGAGCAATCTCGACCGCCTTGGCGTAGTCGTCATAACGCAGCGCCTCACCAATCTCACCACTTGCACAGCCGCTTAGGACAATCAGCCCTTCGTTGAGCTCCTCTAGGAGGTCATGGTCGATCCGTGGCTTATAGTACATCCCCTCTAGGTTTGCCTTCGTACTCAGTCGCATCAGGTTATGGTACCCCTGATTATTCATCGCAATGATCGTTAGGTGGTAGCGCATCTTATCTTTAGCAGGGTCACGGTCGAAGCGTGAGCGAGCGGCAACGTACGCTTCAATGCCAAGGATCGGCTTGATGCCCGCCGCCTTCGCCGTCTTGTAATAGTCAAGCACCCCACTCATTGTCCCGTGATCGGTAATGGCTGCTGCTGTCATGCCATACTCTTTGACAGTATTGACAAGGTCGCCAATCTTCGTTAAGCCATCAAGCAGTGAGTGATGAGTATGGTTGTGCAGGTGAACAAAATCCGATGGTTGCAAAGCTGATGAGTGAGAAGTCATACCTCCTTAGTATAGCAAATGAACGAGCGATAAGGCCAACACTCCATCGTTGTGATTAACAAGAAACAAACTCAACTACTCTCGCGTTGCGTGCGCCAGTCGTTCATCACTCCATCTAGTGGAGTGTGACGATCTACTGCAGAATAAATGGGGAGCCTTGCCCCCGTATAGCATATCAGTGCCGTGCGTTCATCACCTTAATAACACTATCAATGAAGTCTGCCAAGCCTGGCACCAAGAGACCAATAGCATTGAGCAGCCAAACAAACAGCGCCACAAGAATCGTTCCGCCAAGCACACTCCCTAGGCCAAAAAATATCCCGCGGATGAAGTTCATTTTGTAGACTTCTGCGCGGCTACGATGAAAATCGTAAAATAAATCCTCGAGGATAGCCTTGCGTGCATCGGTCTCGTTGGCTTGTTTAACCTGCTGCGCAAGCTCGGTAGCTAGCCCAGGGCGGTCATGTTGCTCACGAGTCACCGACTCATCTGATGAGTACTGTGGTGGAGATGATTGTTTTATCATAATAATTATAATTGCGAAGATGCGGTGAGCATTCTGCCTATAAGGAGAATATTCACCGCATCCTTTGTCGCCTATCGGCTACTTCTTGTCCTTTGCAAACTCATCGCGAGCACTGCGCAGAGCGCGACCACTGCGGTCGTGCAGGTCACGAGCGGCATCACGTGCATCGTAGTATGCCTTCTCACCCTTGGCACGCAATTCGTCGCCCTTTGTGGTAGCGTCTTGCTTGAGCTCACGTGCCTTTTTCTTGAGGTCGGCTCGCGTCTCTTTGCCTGACTTTGGCGCTGTTAAGAGCCCAGCCACCACGCCAGCGGCAGCACCAATTGCTGCACCAAGCACAAATTTACCTTTCGACATTATGTCCCTCCTTTATCGATTACGTTTGGTAATAAACAATTTTTTGATTGAAGACACAGCGGTCTTGGCTAGCCAAAACGGCGAGGTAACCCGGGTAATATTATCAGTCGTTGCCTCGAGGTTTGCTGCCACGCGTTCAGCTG
This sequence comes from uncultured Candidatus Saccharibacteria bacterium, assembly GCA_963514895.1. Classification (GTDB taxonomy): domain Bacteria; phylum Patescibacteriota; class Saccharimonadia; order Saccharimonadales; family Saccharimonadaceae; genus Saccharimonas. Next base: position 33,501 of record CAUPVK010000003.1, on the reverse strand, counting down.
ATTCGACCACAGCACTAATCCGCTGGGTAATGCGAATCAATATGATCGTCAAGACGATCGCAAGCACCAGCAGTAGCGCTAGCAATACCGATAACATGATAACTAATATCTGGGCCCACTCCATGCGGTATCTCCTTTATGTTAGTAGCATATATACTATGCCTGGGTATCAGTATAGTGAGTCCGTAGGTATTTTGCAAACTCTGGACCAAGCACTGGGTCTTTGAGGCCAAAATCTACGACGGTCTTAAGATACTCGAGCTTATCGCCAGTGTCATAGTATGTACCGTTGGTAATCTCCACACCAAAGAACGCGTGATCGTCATCAATCATCCGCTGCATAATAGGCTGGACGGTAAACTCGCCATGCCCATCAAAATGCTCCTTCGCATGCTCAAGATAGCTAAAGAATTCGCCAGGCAAAATGTAGCTACTGACACTAGCGAGGTCAGATGGCGCATTAGCCTTGCCTGGCTTTTCAACGATGTTGCTCATCTTAATAACACCGTCTGATAGCTGCTGGCCAGCCACAACACCGTAGCGATCAAACTCAGCATCATCGACGATCTTTTTGCACGATAGTACTGCACCATCGAGCTCTTGCGATGCAGCGATCATCTGCTGGAAGCGGCTTGGACTGGCAGCAATGAAGTCATCGGCAAAGGTATAGATGACGGGCTCGTCGCGGTTGATGAGATGTGCTGCGCAGGCTAGTGGTGTCGCGTTGCCGTATGGGCCCTTTTGGCGGATGTAGATAAAGTTTGCCATCTCCGAGAGCTGTTTGACGGTATCGATCAATGGCTGTTTCTTCGGCCCACCAGCCCGAAGGTTAGCTAGCAGATCCTCATTTGGCACATCAAAGTGGTCTTCGATTGCCCGCTTGTTGGCACTCCCCACAATAATGATATCGCGAATCCCTGCCTGGACGAGCTCCTCCACCACATACTGGATGATCGGCTTATCGATCAGCGGCATCATCTCCTTAGGCATGGCCTTCGTCTGAGGCAAGAACCGCGTACCAAAACCCGCGGCGGCGATGATTGCTTTTGTTGGTCGTTTCATTATGATTCCTCCTGTCGTCGGTTATTTAGATACTCAAATGCTAAGGCAAACGGCCCTGCAAGGCAAAGCTCGCCATTCTTAGCAATTGTAAACAATTCATCAATCGAGACGAGACGCGTCTGAGCTCCCTGGTCCCGTTCGGTCTGGTCGAGCTGCTTTACCTGTGGATTATACGTGCAATCAGTCGCGAGAAAAACTGGACTCTTGCCATTAATGTAACCATTCTCGTGGCAATCCCCCAAGTAGTGCATCGCACCCGGAACGTACCCTGTCTCCTCTGCCAATTCACGTCGCGCTGCTACTTCTGGGTCTTCGCCGGGCAAGGCAGCTCCACTCGGGAAGTCATACAGCCATGCCTCGGGCCCTGCTCGAAATTGATATGCCATTACCACCTTACCCTCTGGCGTGAGAGCAATCACTGGCGCAGCACAACTATCCTCAGCAAAAAACGTTGTAAACTCATGCGTCAAGCCGTCATCCGTCTGAAAATGCTTCACGACCACCGACTGCTTAAACCGCTCACCTACTGGGGTCACTGTTGTTGGCTCACTGCGGGTAAATGTCTTCATTACTGCTCACCTCTCTGGATATACTTTAGTTGCTCATATGCCAAGAATAAACCTTCTGTATCTGTCATTTTGCCAGATTTGCTATAAAATTAGTCTGGCAACCAATATAACGCCACCGATTCATTACTTCAACCTCTCGCGAATCAGCTTCTGCGCCAGAGCTGGATTGGCTTTGCCGCGGGATCGCTTCATGACTTGCCCGACGAGGTAGCCAATTGCCTTATCTTTGCCGGCCTTGATATCGGCAATGGACGCTGCACTGGCTGGGTCATTCATCACCTCATCGACAATTGTGCCAATCACCCCCTCGTCTGATACCTGGAGGAGATTCTTTGCCTCGGCAATTGCCTCAGGCATTGTACCAGTATATTGCTCGTCAAAGAGATCGAGAAAGAGCTCCTTCGCACCAGTCGAGCTCACCTTATTATCCTCCACCAATTGCGAGAGCAGTAAGAGCCGCCGCGGCCCAACGAAGCCAGACTCAACCTTGCTCATATCCATCAGTTCTTCTGGCGTGGAGGCAAACCAGTTGAAGATCCGCTTGACAAGCCGTTGATACACCAGCTCATCGACACCAAGGCTTTGCAAAACGGACTCAACATTGTGCTTTAGCGGGTAAATATCATTGAGCAAGATAGCAAGCGGCTGATGATTCAGCACCGTATTAACCACCGAGCTATCCAGCGCAAGGCTCTGCCACTGCGCACGGTACTCGCCCGGCATCGTCGGCACGTCCTGCTGGACACGAGCAATCTCTTCGTCCGTCAAGACGATCGGCGGGATGTCTGGGTCGGGCATGTAGCGATAGTCCTGGGCATCTTCTTTGCTGCGCTGGCTCGTGGTGATGCCTTTATCGTCACTCCAGCCACGGGTTTCTTGCACAACACGCTCACCGCGCTCGAGCAAAGCTGCCTGACGCGCAAATTCATACTCCACTGCCTTTTCTACACTGCGGAAGCTGTTGAGATTCTTCACTTCAGCACGTGTACCAAGCTGATCTGAACCCTTTGGCGCGATTGAGATATTAACATCAAAGCGCATATTACCATGGTAGAGATCACCGTGTGTGACGCCAGCATAAGTCATGAGCTTGTGAAGCTCTGCTGCGTAGGCACGGGCCTCGGCTGCTGAGTGAATATCAGGCTGTGAGACGATCTCGATCAGTGGTGTACCTGCTCGGTTGAGGTCGACCAATGAGTAACCATCGTGATGTGTTAGCTTGCCGGCATCTTCCTCCATGTGAGCATGGTCGATCCGGACGCGCGTGGTACTGCCATCATCAAGTGGCACATCGACATAGCCCGCCAAGATAATCGGCTGATACATCTGGCTCGTCTGGTAGCCTTTCGGTAGATCTGGATAGAAATAATGCTTACGGTCGAAACGCGAAACATGAGCGATGGGCGCATTGAGTGCCTTGCCAGCCCGAATCGCAAGATCGACAGCGTGGCGATTCAGCACTGGCAGCATACCAGGCAGGCCGAAGTCGATTGGATGGACTTTGCTATTAGGCTCGGCATCGCGGGCGTCATTGTCTGCTGGGCTGAAGAGTTTTGTGTCGGTTGCCAGCTGGACGTGGCATTCGATACCAATCGTCACCTCATATTTTTGCAAAACATCGTGAGAAACTGCCATAATTATATCGCTCCCAAATCCTTTAACCCCTGTTTATACGCGGCTAATGCCCGCAAGGCAATCTCGCGCGAGAGCCGCACATTAGCCTCGTGCGCCAGCTTGTTGCGCACCTTGTGAGCACCCCATACGTGGTTGCTATTACTCCATTGTTCGCGGGCTGACTTCATGCGCTCACCCATCGTGTCACCAGCAAAGCCACACTCGCGCAGAGCAAGATCAAGCAACTTATCTGCCTCGAAGATAGCCAGCTGATACGTGCCAATGTTGGATTTGTCGAGGCTATTCTCAATGGCAAGCCAGCGCGCTTGGTATTTCTCGACATTGAGCACCTTGCCACCCTGACGCGTCAGGGCAACAACAGCAGCCAAGATTGCAGCAATGATAATAATACCCACCAGAAGGATCGTCACACCCCCAGACATCAGGCGCTCCTTTCTGTAGCGGCTTGAGCTGCCAGGGCAAGCAGCGTTGCATCACTCTGCATGGGGCCGATCAACTGCGCACCAATTGGCAGACCCGCCTGGCTCACCCCTGCTGGCACACTTAGCGCTGGCAACCCCGCCAGACTGGCTGGCACTGTCATGATATCCGCGAGATACATCTTGAGTGGGTCGTCGCTGTTTTCACCAAGACCAAAGGCAGGAGTTGGCGCTGTCGGCAAAAGAAGCATGTCGTATTGCTCAAACAGGGCGTTAAATTCGTTGATGAGCAATGTCCGCGCCTTTTGCGCCTGGAGATAGTACGCGTCGAAATACCCACTACTGAGTACGTAACTACCGATCATAATGCGCCGTTTGTTCTCTGGCATAAAGCCTTCGTCGCGGCTCCGACCATAAAGCTCGGCCAGTGTCTTAACTCCCTCAGCGCGATGGCCATAGCGTACACCATCGTAGCGCGCCAGGTTGCTTGAGATCTCAGCCGGCACAACGATGTAATAGATAGCAAGGGCATGCTGAAGCATCGGCATACTAACTGTCTCGACGGTATGGCCATGTGATCGCAGGGTATCGGCATACTGGCTGATCGCTTGACGCACCTCCGCATCAACACCATCACCCATTGCTTCGTTGATGATACCAATCTTCAGTTGTTGCGGTGCCTCGGTTGCGGGCGCGAAGAAGTCGGGCAGCGTCGTCATATCCTTCGGGTCTTGGCCAGCCATGACGTTCATTACCACAGCAATATCCTCAGCACTGCGCGCAAAGCAGCCCATCGTATCAGTGCTCGAGGCCATTGCCACGACACCATAGCGGCTCGCTGTGCCGTAGGTTGGCTTGATACCATACACGCCATTGAAACTGGCGGGCTGGCGAATTGAGCCTCCCGTATCTGTTCCTAAGGCAAATGGCACAATGTCGAGCGCCGTCACTACAGCCGAGCCGCCACTACTGCCACCAGCAACTTTCGTCTTGTCGACAGCATTGTGCGTAGCGCCAAAGTATGAGTTCTCTGTGCTCCCACCATGTGCAAAGGCATCGAGGTTGCTCTTACCAATGCAGATCGCCCCAGCTGCTTCAAGCTTATCTACCACTGTTGCCTGAAGAGGCGTATCAAAATTCTCAAGCATCTTGCTAGCTGCCGTGCTTGGTGCACCATATGCAAGATAATTATCCTTAACGACGAACGGCACACCAGCCAGCACTCCAACGTCCTCGCCCCGAGCCAGCGCCTCATCAATTTCTTGTGCCCGCTGCAGTGCCCGCTCCTCTGTCAGACTCAGCAGGGCGTGGTATTCCTTAGCATCACGCGCCCGTTGTAAAGCCGCTTGTACCTGGGCGGTAGCCGATGTCTGGCCTTGTTTGATCTGAGCAACTCTCTCTGTAATATTCATATCACAACACCTTCGGTACTTTTACACACTTATCTGCCTGCTCGGCGGCTAGCCCCAATAGCTGCTCGCGCGATACGTCGCTGGCATCTATTGTGTCAGGCCGCCATACATTAGTCAGGCCAGTTACTTGGTAGGTTGGCTCGACACCAGTCGTGTCGAGGGTGGATAGCTGCTCGATGTAATGCAGGATATCCTCGAGGTTTTGGCGCAGCGCGGCAACGTCGGCTGAATCACCAAGACTAATCGAACTTAATTGTGCAAGGTGCTGCACATCTTCAGTGGTAATACTACTCATTATGGATATATTGTACCACATTTGGCGCGTGGAATCGCTATATATCAATGAGCAACGGGTAATGCGTCAGCAAGAAGCATGGGTAGCACAGGGTACAATGCTAATGTTAGGCTACTTCCAGCTTATCACCCTTAGCTCGATTGCAGCGCCAACAGAGTGCTCGCAAATTTTGCTCGGTCGTGATACCGCCTTTCGACACTGGTACAATATGGTCAACTTCGAGCAAGAGGTGTATCTCATCCCGGCGCGAGACATGGCACTTCTGGCATTTGTAGTTGTCTCTGCGCAAGATAAATCGTCTAAGCTTTGGCGTCATGAGCTGACGCTGAAACCGCGCAGATTTGCGATATGCTATCTGCTGGCTGAGATATTCTGCCAATTTTTGGAGCTTTTTCTCTGTAAGAGTGATATCAAACGAATAGTTATTGCGCTTGGCGGGCGAACTGTACTTAAATGAATATACGAGGAAATAATTCTTTTCAAACTTAGGTAATGTATTCGACCCAAGCTGCTTCATTGTCATTTTCTTGAAAATATAGGCTCCAACGTACATTTTGGCATCAATGAAGTCCATAATTTCGTTGTATTCGCTTCGCAGTATTTCCTCAGTCTTTTTGATTGTGTCGTATTTCTGGAGGATTTGCTCGAGTATTTGCACTGTCTCCTCGTTTATTGTGCGCTGCGCAAAAAAATATTTTACAATATAGCGATATGGATCAAGCTGCGCATTTTTATATACCGTAAGTGTGCTATTTTTCACATGCGCATGCGAAAGCCTCGACTGCTGCTGACGGATAAAACGCTTGGTTTCGGGTAAAAAGGCGTTGAAGTCGTTGTATTCTTGTATTTGCTTGGCAAGCCTCTGTTTGACACTTTGAAACTCAACTGTTTTGTAATAACCACGCGTCCTCCAAAACACGATACAATAACAAACGATAAAGAATATCACTGGCAGGCAGAGCAGTATAACGTTGCATATAGCAAGTCCAATAAGAGTTAACCACCGGATAAACTTCGGTCGACGATCGATCGTCGCCAAGAAATATATCACATGTTCTGGCAGGGCGTGAGTATCACGTATAGGCATACTACATCATAGTATACACTCTGTGCATGTGCCGATCGTAGGTTTACTCAGCTACTGCTCTACAATTTACTCTTCACTTCGGCGATCAGATCTCGCAATTCGGCCGCCCGCTCAAACTCAAGATTGGCACTGGCGAGATTCATTTGGCCAGTCAGATCTTTGATAAGGCTCTTGTATTCGTCCTTGGGGATTTTACGCAGGTCAAGTTTGGGCGCGTCATCCTCTTTTTGCGGGATGATGGAGCGCAGGCCTTCGTCGATCGCTTTATTAATGCCACGCGGTGTAATGCCATGTTCGCGATTGTATGCCTGCTGAATTTCGCGTCGGCGTTTGGTTTCGTCAATCGCTCGGCGCATACTGTCGGTGATACTATCGCCATACATAATTACCCTGCCCTCAACGTGGCGAGCTGCCCGGCCAATTGTCTGGATGAGGCTACGCTCGCTACGGAGGAAGCCTTCTTTATCGGCATCCATAATCGCCACCAAGCTCACCTCTGGCAAATCGATTCCCTCACGCAAGAGGTTGATCCCTACCAGGACATCATACAGGCCCATGCGCAGATCGCGTAGAATATCACCGCGCTCGAGCGTGTCGATCTCGCTGTGAATATAAGCCGTCTTGATGCCGAGGTCGGTCAGATAAGTAGAGAGATCCTCAGCCATCCGCTTAGTGAGTGTTGTCACGAGCACGCGCTGCTGCTGGCTGGTGCGCTCGCGAATCTCTGCAATGAGGTCATCTACCTGCCCTTCAGTTGGGCGAACTATGATTTCTGGGTCGAGCAAACCAGTGGGGCGAATCACCTGCTGAGCGGGAGCAGGGCTGCGCTCTAGCTCATAATCGCCAGGAGTAGCAGAGACGTAAATCACTTGGTTGATATGTTTATCAAATTCATCAAAGCGCAGTGGGCGATTGTCTAGCGCACTCGGTAGGCGGAAGCCATGCTCCACCAGCACTTCTTTGCGAGCGCGGTCACCATTATACATCGCGCGCACCTGGGGGACGGTTACGTGACTCTCGTCGATCAGCATCAAGAAATCGTCAGGAAAGTAATCGAGCAAGGTAGCTGGCTGCTCACCCGCTTCGCGGTTGGTGAGATAGCGACTATAGTTCTCGATCCCCTTCACGAAGCCAGTCTGCTCGAGCATTTCCAGATCGTACTTGGTGCGCTGGCTCAAGCGCTGTGCCTCAAGCAGCTTGCCGTGCGTCTCAAACCACTGTTCACGCTCCTCGTACTCCTGTCGAATCCGGTCAATCGCCTGCTTAATTTTCTCCTTAGGTGTTGCATAGTGACTACTCGGAAAGATGGTAAACTCCGCTGGCTCATCGAGAATCTCGCCAGTGAGCGGGTTGATGTGCGTAATTCGATCCACCTCATCTCCAAAAAATTCCACCCGATAGGCTGTCTCTTGCCCTGCCGGAAAGACATCGACCACATCGCCCTTGACACGAAAGGCACCGCGTGCAAAATCGATATCATTGCGATGGTATTGGATATCCATCAGCTGGCGCAAAAATTTATCCTGAACGCGCCGCTCGCCCTGGCGCACCGTGACGGATAGCTCATAATAATCGGCTGGCGAACCTAGGCCATAGATACAGCTGACACTGGCGATAATAATCACGTCGCGGCGCGTGAGTAATGCATCAGTCGCTGCATGGCGGAGGCGGTCGATCTCCTCATTGATGGCTGAGTCCTTCTCGATATATGTATCACTGCTGGCAATATATGCTTCTGGCTGATAATAATCAAAATAACTAACAAAGTAGTGTACTTCATTGTCTGGAAAGAACTGTTTGAATTCACTAAAGAGCTGCGCCGCGAGCGTCTTGTTATGCGCCAAAACAAGCGTCGGCACGCCACGCTGAGCGATAATATTTGCCATCGTAAAGGTCTTACCGCTACCCGTTGCACCAAGCAATGTCTGCTCGCGCTGGCCAGCTTCCAGGCCACCAAGTAGCTGGGCGATCGCCTGTGGCTGATCACCGGTCGGTTGATAGACGGAACGTAGCTGAAATGGTATGTGCGTCACGCTCCTTAGTGTAGCATAGCCGGGGCCTTAAATCACACTCTGGCGATTCATCTCAGCAAGGAGTTTGTTGTACGTCGCTTGCGGGTCTTTGGCGTGATTGATCGCTCCACCAACACTAATCACGTCAGCACCACCCTGAGCAATATGGAAGACATTATCTACCGTCACGCCACCATCCCAGCCAATCTCGACCCGAGGGTGAATAGCCCGCACTAGCCGGATTTTCTCCAGCTGCATCATTCGCGCTTTGCCACCAAACTCACCCAGCTTACCACTGACGATCGACACATAGTCGGCTGTTTCGATATACGACGCCACCGTCTCGGGCACTGTCGTACGCTGCAGGGCCACACCAGCATGAATACCAGCTTGCTTGACCTGCTGCAAGACAGGGATCAAATCTTCTTTGACTTCGGCATGAAAGATAATTGTACTGGGCCGCAGCTTAATCAGTTTCTCAACATACACGCTGGGGCGCGCCACTATAGCGTGAATATCAACCGTCCACGACTGAGGCCACCACAATTGGCCGATCCCTACCGTTTGACGGGGCGCAAATACGCCATCAGAAATATCAATATGAACCCGCTTGGCAAACGGCATAAAATGCTCTACCGCAGCTTTGTATTCATCAGTTTTTGTACTCAAAATAATTGGTGCTATGACAGCCATGCAAGACATTATACGGCGTCTGACGTGTGTTGTAAAGACGGCGACGGCGTTCTTTCACGTTTGCGAGAGCTAAGGAGGGAGTGTTAGGCCGACGTGCGTGAAGAGTAGGTATTTGACACTTCCTTAACATCATTTAAGAAAGCGTCATCAAACTTTTCCAAACTTTTCGTTGCATCAACTAACGACACTAACTCATCCAATTCTTGCTGAGATAATGCACTGCGCTCTTCTACTAAATAATCGGTCAATCTCGCACAAATATATTCGACAGCCACAGCCCATTCACCTGCATCATTATATAGCGTCACTTCTGCTCGGTCAGCTCTTGTTAGGTAAGGGTTTTTATTAGCATAGTCTCGTATCAATTGGGTTAAGTACATAACTACATTATATCATATTCTCAAATATTTGCTGGGCAGCTCCCTGCCTGCGGCCGTGCCATGCCAGCGGTAGCGTAGTAACGAATGTCGGTGAGATGACGGTCGGTGGCTTGGACGCAGAATTTGGTAGCATCAGCGCTCAGCGTAACCTGCACGGCTGTGTCGCTTGGTGGACGGTAACCAACTTGCTCGAGATTAGTGCTATAGCTTGCACCGCTAGCGCTGGCATTGGCGTGGTGCGTCTTGATCGCCTCAAGTGCACTGGTGGCTGCCGCACGCGTTGCGACATCGACTGAGCGCCGCCGATAGCCCGAATACGCCGTCATAGACAAAGTTACAAGTAAGCCCAGGATCGCGATGACAATCATCAGCTCCATGAGCGTGAAACCCTTCTGACTCCGCTGTATCCACCATACCGCCCTGCTTTGCCTCATTATATTTCTCCCTCCATTAGCATAAGCATATTTAAGCATCACTATAGCAGGTGGAATGGTCAAGGGCAATAGCACTTTTCTTCTTGGCAGTATATACTAGGTTTATGGTGACCAAACAAGACGTCCTCACAAAAGCACGCGGCCTCTATAGCGAAGATCAGCTGTATGAAATTGACCATGCGATCGACTTCGCCACCCAGGCGCACCATGGACAAAAGCGCAAAAGTGGTGAACCTTACATTACCCATCCACTGAGCGTTGCAATTATCTTGATCGACTGGGGGATGGACAGCGACACCATCATCGCGGGTATTCTTCACGACACCGTTGAGGATACCGAGACGTCACTAGACGACATTGAGTCGCTTTTCGGACATGACGTATCCTTCCTCGTTGATGGCGTGACGAAGGTGAGTCAAGCCCGGGCTGGTATGCGTGACCTCGACCACTATCTCCCTCAGACAAAAGACAACCTTACCAAGCTGCTTATTGCTGTGGGGCAGGACGTGCGCGTCATCATCATCAAGCTGGCTGACCGGCTGCACAATATGCAGACGTTGCAATTCAAGTCGCCCGAAAAGCAGCAAAAGATCGCCCGCGAGACACTCGAGGTCTTCGCTCCCATGGCCGACCAGCTAGGTATGGGGCGCGTGCGGATGGAGCTAGAGGAACTTGCCTTTAGCTACCTTGACCCCAAAGAATACAAGCGGCTCGAGAAGGTCATGAAGCAGCGCCTGGGCAAAAGTACTCGCAAGCTTGGCGTCGTCCGCCTCGAGGTCGAGCAAGCACTCAAGGACGAGAAGCTCGAGTTTGAGATTAATGGGCGGGTCAAGAGCCTCTATAGCCTGCACCGCAAACTCCAAAAGCGCGGTAGCCTTGATAATATTTATGACCTGATGGCACTACGCATCATTGTCCACACTAAGGAAGAGTGCTACTTAGTGCTGGGCATCCTCCACTCGCTCTACCAACCGATGATCGCTCGTATCAAAGACTATATTTCCATCCCCAAGCCAAATGGCTACCAGAGCCTCCATACAACGGTCATTACGCCCAACAAGCAGATCGTCGAGTTCCAGATCCGCACGCGTGACATGCATGAATACGCCGAGCGTGGCCTTGCCGCCAGCTTCCACTACCAACAACAAAAAGACAGCAAGGAGTACCTCAAGGGCGACTCCAAGCGCGGTGTGTCAAACCTGCCGGCTCAGCTGCAGTGGATTACACAATTGCAAGAAATCGCCGCTCGCCTGCGCGCTGGCGAGGATATCCCTCGCGAGCAGCTATCAATCGACCTCTTTGGCAATCGCATCTTCGTTTTTTCTCCTAAGGGCGATATCTACAACCTCCCTGAAGGAGCTTTACCACTCGATTTTGCCTATGCCATCCACTCTGATATCGCCAAGCATGCCTACGGCTTCCGGATCAATGGCAAGATGGAGCCATTTGAGCGGCCACTTGAGAATGGCGATGTCATCGAAGTCCTCACTCGCAAACTCTCATACCCCAAGCCAGGTTGGGCACAGCTCGTTACCACTAGTCACGCCCGCGACAAGCTCCGCCTCCAGCTTAACAAGATTCGCGTCCAAGCTGTGAATGGCGCCATCAATCTGACGGATAAAATTATGCCAATCGGTAAGCCTGACGCTGCTTCGAAAAAGTCAAAGAATAAATAGTTGAGATAAAAGACTGCTTAGTTAAATAGTTACTGAGCATCTGAATTCAAGCCTCCAGGTTCCCTCCACCACCATTATTATCCAACAGATATGGGTAGCCTATTGTGATAACCAGCCTGTGAGCCTCTGACTTTCTTGATAAAGCAATATTGTGCAAGTACTAACTGCTTATAGTAACCTAGAGAATTTTAGAAGTTGGAGTAAAAATACAAAATACCCCACTGGGGTATTTTGTATTTACTTAAGCATGCTATCTAGCGTTCATTCCAACGCGCAATAGATTCATGAATAATCTGCTTGGCACGCGTGGTGTCACCAAAGCCCTTCACTACAGTAGTGCCAGGCTTCTTGAGGTCTTTGTAGTGGTTAAAGTGGTGCTCGATTTGCTTGAGGGTTGCAGCAGGGATATCTTCGAGCGAGTTGATTGCATCACCTGTGTTGCGGTCATCTGCTGGTACAACGATCACCTTATCATCCACCTCGTCATCGTCTACAAACTCCAGCACGCCAATCACCTTACCTTCCAAAACAACACCGGTCGTTAGTGGCTGGTCGGTGATGACGAGAGCATCGAGCTCATCGCCGTCTTCATCTAGGGTTTGTGGAATAAAGCCATAGTTGGTTGGCTTGGCAAAAATTGCTGGCTCGACCCGGTCGAGCTTCATCACTGCGAGGTCGCGATCCCATTCAATTTTATGGTAGCTCCCCTGCGGAATCTCTACCACCACATTGACAATGCCAGCGTCAACGTCGCCGGGCGTCAGTACTTTATTAAAATCTGCCATTTGTATTAGCTCCTTTCTGTTGCTATCTGTTTTATTTTAGCAAAATCTACTCGGTAATAGCAAAAGAAGATGCACTGGCAGTGCAACCTTGCTCTGCAGGTACATTAATTCTCATCACCAACCCATTTGATGGTATAATACTGCTAGCATGTTAATCATTGGTCATCGCGGTGCGGCTGGACTCGCACCAGAGAACACTATCGACGCTATGGCAGCGGGTGTCGCGGCGGGCGTAGATATGCTTGAGCTAGATGTGCGATTGACGCGCGACGGTGTTCCTGTGATTGCACATGATAATCGCCTGCTCCGTACCCACCACCGAAATGAATCAATTAGCCACCTGACGTACACCGAGTTGCAGGCCCTCACCAGTGAGCAGCCTATTCCATCGCTCCTCGCAGTGCTAGATCGTTTTTTTGGCGTTGTGCTACTCAATATTGAGCTCAAAGGGCATGGTAGCGCCGAGCCGACGCATCAACTCCTCACCCGCTACATCACATCGCCAGATGATTGGGATAATGTATTACTCTCGTCATTCTCCGTACGCGAGCTTCGGCAACTTCGGCAGCTTGCGCCTCAGGCCAATCTCGCCCTACTTCACCGCAATAATCCCTTTGCATTTTTGGCCTACCAGCGCAAGCTCGACTTCACCGCAGTAGGGTTTCATCGCTTGTATGCACATCCACTGGCGATAGAGATTGCACGCCGGTCGAATCTCTTTACCTACGTCTATACAGTTAATCGCCCAGGTGCCCTGCAGCAGCTTGCCGAGCGCGGCATCGACGGCGTCGTCACTAACTATCCAGATAAGTTTCTTGCTGAGCTACAGCGCTTTAGTTAATAATATATGAAGTTATCTGATAAAACACAGTACGCCTGTCGTGCGAGATGAGGAATATTATCTGAATCAAACTAACGCCTCATTTGGATGATGCTAAGCTTCTCCGTTCCTTTCTGTGGACGAATATTACCACTATCCACTTTGATACAAAGGAACAATAATCGGGTAAGTGCCTAGAGGATTTATCGAAAAAGGCGACCAAAAAGAGCAGACAGTAGCCCTTCAATGCAGTTGACAAGATTATATAGAAGTCAAAATATTGCTGCTCTATTCAATAAGAGTACTCTATATGATCAAATACCTCTCTAGGCGTATCGACTTCGTCTTCACACTAGTAAAAAATCAGCCATTACGACTGATTTTTTACTTTGTTAGATAGAAAGGGGATGCTACTCAGGAGCTGAGATTTGAGATTTAGGCTCTTAGCTATCCCACACTAGTGCTGTCTATTCTATGCTTTGTGCTGCTGAATATACTCACGGATACTCAAAGCAGCCGTCGCACCTTCGCCCACCGCTGTAGCAATCTGCATCGTTGCGCCACTACGCACATCACCACTGGCAAAGACGCCAGGCATCGTCGTCTCAAGATGTTCATTGGTAATAATCAACCCCCGCTCATCGAGCTGGACGGGCGTACCCTGCAAAAAGCCCGTATTTGGCTTAAGGCCAACAAAGACAAACACCCCATCACAGGCGAAGGTAGTTGGCTGGCCATTACTGATGGCTGCAACACCAGTCACTTTGCCGTCCTCTGCTATAATTTCGGTCGATTCGGTATGAAGATGAACGCTAATTTGTCCTCGCTCGATAAAGGACTGCAGGTCGGTCTGGAGGATCTCACTCGCTTTGATCGTGCTTCGCACTAGGAGGTCAATATGCTCCGCAAAGCGAGTCAAGAACATCGCCTCTTGCAAGCCAGAGTTTCCGCCACCGATCACCACCAGTCGCTTGCCTTTATAAAACGCACCGTCGCAGGTGGCACAGTAGTGTACGCCGCGACCATACAATGCATCTTCGCCAGGGATACCAAGCTTGTTATATGCACTGCCAGTGGCAATCAATACCGCACGAGCACGCACATCCTGCCCGTCAACTGTCACAATCGTATCATTGCCATCTTTGCGGAGACTCGACACCTCACCCAGCTCAATCTGCGCCCCAAAGCGCTCTGCCTGGCGCTGCAGCTGCTCGGCGAGGTCGAGGCCTGCTACGCCATCAGCAAAACCTGGGTAGTTATCGATCTTATCGGTAATCGCTGCCAGACCACCAATTACTGCTTTTTCATACAATACCGTCTGCAGGTTCTCACGCGTCGTATATACCGCAGCAGCCAGAGCGCTTGGCCCCGCGCCAATCATGACAACGTCGTAGACTGGTGTCTGGGTTGGTTTATTGTTATTGGTAGTGTTGTCCATAGTTACCCCCTCCTTGGCCTTCTTGATATGCCTTCAGTAGTTCTGAAGTATCGATTGTAGCTGGCTTTGGCACTGCCATCACGACGAACTTCAGTGGTGTATTGGCGGGAATGTCATTGCCTTGGCCTTTCTCACCATATGCTTTGTCGGAAGGGATGGTTAGCTCACGCACTCCACCAAGGCGCATCCCCTTGATGCCTTCCTTCCAGCCAGTGATGACACTCGCACTCTTGAGCCCACCCTCAACGGCAAATGGTGCATCAAGTTTACCGTCTTTGATAGATTGGTCAAATACCTTACCCTTCGGATTCCAGCCAATGTAGTAGGCCGCAAATGCCGTATTATCCTTGATTTCTTCACCATCACCAACTACTAGATCTTCGCTAGAGAGCTCCTTCACACTATCGCGATCAAACTCCCCAACTCGACTCGTATATTGGCTAAAGGTCGGGTAATATTTGTTTGACAACTCTTGTGCTTGAGCAGCTGTCTTGGCTTGGTAGTCCTTCATGAGTTTCTGGTATTTTTCTTGTGCCTTTTGCGCTTTGGCTTGGTCATTTTTGTAATTCTCCGAGGCAAGAATCATTGCCGCAAATGACCCCAGCGTCCCGACAATCGTCGCGACCAAAATAACAATAATAATCCAGCGTTGTGTCTTGGTTGTTGCCATAACTCCTCTTGTTTCATCGACTAATCTATCTTGCCCAGTATAGCACACTTGCCAGTATGACTACTAGATAACAGAGGTCACGACGATAAATGCTGGTTCGTTTGCACTGCAGTTATTTCGCCAGCACTATTACCCACCATCACCTTGTGCTGCGCAGAAACACCACGCGAACAACCATCGGCCAACACGCCTCTTGCAATGACGATTTTTCTCAGTATACTAAAAAGCGATGAACCGTCTCCATACCTTATTTTCGCCCCTGCTTGCCCGCCTCGCTATTGGCGGTACTGCCACCTTACAGCCAACGTCAGTCGAGAAGCTTGATGGCGCCCTCACACCCAATATGCGCGCTCTGCGCCTGGCAATGAGCATTGCCGACCAGCTCATTTCAATGGGCACACCAGCCCAAAATGTCGTCCATATGGCACTCAGTATTACGGACACCTACTGTACTCGCAAAGTGCATATCGACGTGATTTCATCGCAGCTTATTCTATCGCAAGACAGAGGTAACGACTACGAGCCACTGACGCTTCTGCGCACCATCCCACCGCGCGAGATCAACTACCAACATATGCAATGTCTCCAGACCCTGGCCGCTACTATTGCCGAGGGAGCGCTCACCCTCGATGCTGCCGAGCGCGAGCTCGATGCCATCCTTGCCAAACCACGACGCTATCCACCTTGGGTAATTTATCTGGCAGGTGGTGGACTCAGTGCTGGCTCAGCCTTGCTCTATACAGCGTCGCTACCAGTGATTTTTGCCACTTTTGTGATGGGTGTGACGATTATGTGGCTGCTAGGCCGCTTAAATCGCATTGCTCTTCCTGTGTTCTTTACGCAAATCATCGCAGCAAGCGTTATTACATTGGTTGCAACCATCATCACGTGGCTTGCCACCAACCATTACCTCGATGTTCTTGGTATTATCAACCCAACCATCATAACCGTGAGCGGTATTGTACTCTTAGTGGCAGGGATGATGATCGTTGGTGCCTTCCAGGATGCGATCGACGAATATTACGTGACGGCAACGGGTCGACTACTCAAAGTGGCGATGATGACAATGGGCGTGGTGATCGGTGTGATGATTGGCCTGTATACAGCGCGGCGTTTTGGGATTGAATTTGTTGCCACGCCCGACCAGTTGCAGCTGACTGGCACGATGTATCAGTATATCGGAGCAGCTGCTATTGCTGCCACCTTTGCCCTCGGCAACCACACTCAGCCAGTCGGCATCATCCTAGCTGGTGCAACTGGCATGCTTGGCTACGATATATACCTCGCCATTACTAGCTGGAGCATGTCTGCTATTGCGGCCAGTGCGGCAGCAGGCTTGGTAATTGGCTTTATTGCGACAACCGCTTCCCGTTTGTGGCATATGCCCAGCCTTGCCATCGTCAATGCCGGAATCGTTCCACTTGTGCCAGGTGTCACGCTCTACAATGGGCTCATGGGCGTCGTGACGACTGGCTCAAGCGAGGCAGGCATGCTAGTGCGTGCTGTCCTCATCGCTATTGCCATTGCGGCTGGTGCGTCATTTGGCGTGCTGATTGGTCGGCCCACGCGGCGAAGCTTTCTCCGTCTACGTAATCGCCTACCACAGCGTCGCTTGCATCACCCTCATTCGCCAAAGTCCACACCCTGAAACAGCACATGCTGCTCAGGTGCAAACACTGTCCGAATAATCGAACGGACACGCTCAGCACTCAGCGTTGCTTGGCTACTCGATAGTGTTAGGCGAAATGTGGTGGTTTGATGTGATGCATCAGGGGTTGCTTTGTAAATACTCAGCGGCGTGAGATCGCGGATCGTTACATCTGGGTATGTTTCGCTAGCCCGAGTCATAGCGCTCGAGACTGCCTGCATGAGTTCATTATAGGTAACCTCTGTACTTGTTTGGATCGAGATATCGCGCGCGGTGGTAGGGTAGCGACTAATTGGCTGGTAGTGCACCACCGTATCGCGCCATACCTGCTCCATCACATCAAGGCGAAGCGATGCCGCTGCAGTATAATCAGGGAGCTTGAAATGCTTCACTACTGCTGGGCGCAGCTCACCAACCACACCAATAAGCTGCCGCTTGGGCTGGCCAGCCGCCTCGCTGCTTTCCACCCAGATATGAGCCGAGCGATTACTATCAAAAGGTGCATACACTGGATCATCTTGAGCTGCCGTGACTGGCGTATACACGAGAGTCAGACCGCTATCATGCGCCAGCTGGTCCAGTGTTGCTCGCACCCGATAAAAGGCGGCGCCAGCCCGAGGCTTTTTGCTACTATACACAAGATCAATCAGCGATTGCTCAGCTGGCAGGCCATCCTTGCCCATTCGTGCTTTGGTGTGACCCTTGCCGATTTCGAACAGCATAAATTCGCTGTGCCCTGTCTTGATGTTAGCGTGGACTTTATCGAGCAAACTCGGCAGCACGCTCAGGCGGTAGTACTGGAGGTCTGGGCTGAGGGCGTTCGACAGGCGGAAGGCCTGGGCTGGGTCTTGGCCTGCGCCCCTCAGTACGCGCTCGTGCACAAAGCTGTAGCTGAGCACTTCGTTGGCACCTGCCCTGGCCAGTGCCTCGCGCACAACGCGTCTTAGCTCACGGCGGGGGTTCTTGCGCGCTGGCTGAATACGACGCATAGGCAGCTGGCGCGGCACAGTATCAAAGCCGTGCAGCCGGCCAACTTCTTCAACAATATCCTCTTTCGTTTCTAGGTCTGTCCGCCAAAAAGGCACCTGCAGGCAGATATAGCCAAGCTCTTTCTCTGGGCCATGGCTGTGGATTTCGACGTTATTGAGCAAAGTGCAGATGTCGTTTTCGGTAAGGTGAGAGCCAAGCCGCTGATTAATAAATCGACTCGTTATATCTATGGTTGCAGGCTCGTATTTCCCTGCAAAATATTCATCAAGAATCCCACCATGTTCACTCGTAAATGGCTTAATATCGACTACGTGGCTCGCCTGCTCGCCGCCCACCATACCGATCAGCCGGTTCAGTACAGCCGCATTCTGCAGGGGCGACTGGCCTTTATTAAAGCGGGCCAGCGCATCAGTAAACACGCCGTGGCGCATGGCCATTTTGCGCACTGCGTACATATCAAAGGTGGCGCACTCCAGCACAATCGTGGTGGTTGTGGCCGATACCTCAGTGCGGCTGCCACCCATAATACCGCCCAGGGCCACCGGGCCCTGCCCATCGGCAATCACAATATCATCTGGCGTCAGCTCAATCGTCTTGCCGCTCAGCAGTGCCAGCGTTTCGCCCTGCCGCGCCATACGCACGCCAAGCTGCCCGCCGCGGAGTGTATCGTAATCATAAGCATGGGTTGGCTGGGCCGTCATTAGCATCACATAATTGGTTGCATCCACAATGTTATTAATAGGCTTTGCCCCCATCGCCACCAGTTGGCACTGTAGCCAAAACGGGCTGGGTGCTACCTGCACACCGCGGATTGCCACCGCCATAAAGCGTGGCACAAGCTGCGGAATATCGTTCGAAACCGTGAGCGACACACTATCGGCATCGCCAAATACCTGCTCCAGGCTATACCACGTAGGGCTGGTAAATGGTTGCTGGAGGATGCCGGCAATCTCGCGCGCCACACCCAGCTGGCCAAAGCAATCTGGCCGGTGGGTAAACATCTTGTTCTCGATATCAAGCACATAGTCATCCAGGCCAAACAGCGTGGCAAAGTCAGCCCCTGGCTGCAAAGCCTTACCCGCTGGCAGGTCGCGCGGCGTCAGTGCTACAATCCCCTCGTGGTCGGTACCAATTGCCAGCTCATCAGCCGCGGCCAGCATACCCTGGCTCAGCACCCCACGGAGCTTGCGCGCATCAAGCGTAAAGGGTTCACCCTCGAGGATACTGGCCGGCACCGTGCTTGCAGGCGGTAGCCACACGGCCCACATACCAGCCTGCACATTGGGCGCACCACACACCACCTGCACCAGGCCGTTTTCATCGCGCGGCACATCCGGCACTGCCATGCCGTCATCAATTTTCGTCACGCTCAGGCGGTCGGCATTGGGGTGCTTAGCACACTCCACCACGCGCACCACGCGCGCACCGCGGTAACGCTCAGCCAGGTTCTCTACCCGGTCTACCTTACCAAGCTGCCGATTGATGAGCTGTGCCAACTCATCCACCGGCGGTAATTCAAAGTTAATAAGTTGTTTTATAACATTAAGGCTGACTTTCATACTGAGTTATAGTATACCATCTCGAGGTAAAGCTGTGCTACAAACCGTATTCTCTTTCGTCGTATACCAACACTACTACATATAAAAGATACGAAATTATCTACCGTCTTATCTCTCAAATATCCAGATGCTCTACTGGCTGCTCCAGGCTCTGTTGTAAATTTTGCACAGCGCGCTCTGGGATATACGCCGCGAGCTCATCGATCGTATTGACAACCTCCATTCGCCCCCATTGTTTGACCGTCGCTGGATTGTCGTTGGTTTGCGTGCTACGCTGCGTGCCTGTAGGCCAATAGTTCCAGTCGGCGTGGTTGCGCTCATAGTACACATAACGGCCCTTTTGCGTAAGATACACTCGCTGTTCGCGAAGAGCCGCTTTGTCCTTTGCTATTGTCCTGTATATTTTACGACCCATAAAAATCTTATGCTGATACACGCCATCCTTGCCAACGCGCAGCTGTACTTCATGAAAACCATCGTGTGTTGCTTGCTGCCGCTCAACTAACAAACGATAACCCGCCATCAGTGCTGCAGATAGACTCATACTAAGACCAGGCAAAGTCCCTTCAATATAGCGTTCGTCGCTATGTGAAAAATAGATTGTTTTATTAGCCATCACACTCCTCCTTATATGTATAGTTATACATATATAGTATCTATCTTCTATTGGTATTGTCAAGGTTATTCGAGAGTGCAGTGCGTTACCTCTGTTATATTGACATAAAATAGCTATACTATCCAGAATATGCTACATTATCCGCCTGCTTATGCTACAATTACACAGGCATACAAGAACATAATCTGGAGGTTAATATGCATACCGGTATTCGACGAATGGGACAGCGTAACTGTATTTATAGCGCGCTCCGCCAAGAATTAATGGACACGATGTTTCAGGACAAGGTTGGGTCATACGACTCTTCTCGCTACGAGGTTGATCTCAACAAGCAACACTTCGCCATGGTATCAGATACAGGCAAGGTAATAGCCAAGGCACACCTGCTTGCATCCATCGCCGTCGAGCCACCAACCCTCATGTGGGGCTACGCGGACGAGCTTGCACAGTTTGGCAAAGCCGTCGAGCTCGCCCACAAGGTACGCGAGTATGGCTTAGAGCACAAAGAGAATGATCTCGTTAGCCCAGAAGTGGAATATACCTTCCCGCCCGATATAGACCAGCAGCTTGTGATCGCCAGTGTCGCGCACGATATCGGCTTTGCTGCTATTACTATCTTTGGTACGGATTATTACTACTACAGCTCACCAATTCGTGGTGGTCGCCGTGTAGTGCTTTTGCTTGAGAATATCTCTGAGCCCGTGCCGCCCATTACACTCGACTACTTCTACTCACGCCTGCCACGCTATCTGCAACAGGTGGATGACATTGCATGGTCGCTGGAGGGCTTTGTGGAGCTGATGCCAGGCTGGAGCATCGAGATGAACGACGATGACAATGGCGTCCACCACGCCCGCGTCACCGATGATACTGGCACAAGTATCCGCGTCAGCTACCAATTCGATGAGTATGAGCGGCTAAAGCGGCTTGAGTTTAATCACGACTAATACTCGCTACCAATGATATACCAAAAACCGCATTTGTGTACTTAATGCGGTTTTATTGTGGTTTTTACATCAATATGACCTCTGTTGGCACTCTTGCCGTACTGGTATGCGCTCGCTTCAAGATATACAACCAGTGTTTGCAATTGACGCAACAATCCGGCATACTGGAGAGTACTAAAGGAGGACTGACATGACAAAACTAGACTATATCAGCCTAAAGAGTTGGGTTGTTGCTGGCCTGTTGAGTGTGACAGGGCTTGTAGCGGCAACGACGTTCTTAGCACCAAGCCAAGCGGCCGCCAGTAGCGATTTGCGCTCAGCTACTATAAGCCGCAAGAACTACAACGAGGCGATGAGTAGCATCGACCAGCAAATCAAGCAAGAAGAGAGTGATAGCAGCATTCGCCCAGAGTGCCGCACCTACACGAAGACTCATGGCAAACGCGCCGCAAAGGCCGTCCTCATGATTCACGGCATCAGTGGCTGCAGCAACGTCTACCAAAAGCTGGCAGATGAATTCTACAACCAAGGCTACAACGTCTACGTCCCACGCGTACCCAAGCATGGCTACACCGACAACAAACGCCACGGCGAGATCTCTACCAAAGATATTGCCGACTTCATGAAGACAAGTGCACAGCAAGTGAGCGGCCTCGGCGACGAGCTTGGTATTGTTGGTCACTCTGGTGGCGGTGATATGGCGACGTGGCTTGCACAGTATGGTAATAGCTTCTTTACGAATGTGTTGCTGCTTGCCCCATTCTACGAGCCAGCAGCTAGCCAAGCCCCCAAGTGGCAGCTACCCATCCTGCGCACATTGTATGGCTATAACATTTTGCCAGATAAGTTTAGCCCCAGTGGCCTGTCATACCGCGCACTCGGCAAGTATCTCATCGTCAAAGAGAACTTCAAGAAAGACCTCGCTGCACCGGGCCTCAAGCGCGTTGCGACAGTGACGAGTGAGAATGATGACGCTGTCGATAACGGTTTAGCGGTAAGCATTCCGCAGCGCATGGCTCAGGCAAACAATGCCTCGTTCCAGCACTATACTCTGCCGAAGCGGCTCAACATTGGACACGGCATGGTTGACCCAACCGATGGCGGTATGGCTACCTACCACCAGGCAGTCTACACGCAGTACCTTAACCTCTATGAGGGTCGCCAAACTGCCGAAATCTAGCTGGCTCTAGCCACTCACAAAAACACTGCAGCTCAGCCAGCTGCAGTGTTTTTATTTTTGAGAATGTGAGCTTCAAATTTCTTAGCTATCTTCTCCCCTATTGTTTCTATTACAATAGATTACTAATTGGTCATTCTGCTAGAGCATCATGTGCAAAATTAGGTACTCTCTTAACACAATCAAGGGGAGTGTGAGGAGAAAACTTCAGAAAGAATAGAGAAGTTTAATATTGCAGACTCTACCGCTGCTCGGCAATCAGCTCACGCTTCAGCCGGCGCAAGCCACGCCAGCACCGCACGCAAAGATACCCATCAAAGAGTGCAACGAGTACTAGCCCGTAGAACTCAGGCCGCTGCAAAACAGCTGGCGTTTGTACAAGTTTGTATCCGATATAGGCAAACAGCAGTACAACAATCATCATCAGCAGCCCCATACGCTGCTTGCTAATGCGCTTCACCATTGCCAGGCGAGACTCGTTGTCGCTAAAGATATCATCTTCCTCAGCTTCACTGCTTGGCCTACGAAACACATGGAAGCCATTGGCAGATGCAACATATTCCCAGCCATAGTCGGCATAGAGCTGCTGATACTGCGCATTTTCTTCGTGCCGAGTGAGGTTCTGAAAGTCGATTTTGTACGTATACTGCGCCGCCGGGCATGGCTCAAATATATAAAAGAACGGGACAATGAAGCGTTTGAGGGCATACCCTTGCCGATGCTGCTCAGCAAAAAACGCCTCCTCCTCCCCATACTCGGGCAACATGTAGTACCGACACATGATTCGTGACATTCAGTTATTTCCTTCCTTTGCTATTGTTATACAGCCGCTCGATCCGCTGCAGCTCACAGGCCAATATCTCTTGGCCAAGTGGTGTTATATGGTAGATTTTGCGCTTATCCTCTTCTCGTACGAAGCGAATTATACCGTCCTTCTCCATCTTGGCGAGCGTGCCATACATTGTGCCAGGGCTAATCTGCACCTGGCCGTCTGTCATATGTTTGACACGCTGGCCAATCGTATAGCCATGCATCTCCGCCTGCAAACAAAATAGGATGTAGAACCCTGTCTCGGTCATCGGTGAGTAGATTCTTCGTAGTTTTGCTTGGATCATGCACGCTTCCTTCAGACATGTATTATACTCTGTCTAGCCATGAGTTGCGAGCACAAGGAGTATCGTCGCGAGGCTATTCTGGAGGAGGTGTACACCCATTGAGGCGTAGAGGCTCTTCTTTTGTTCATAGGCTCGGCACAGGAAGAATGCCAGCGGCAAATAGCTAATAATCGCCAGACCATTCTTGATTCCTCCTGTGAGCATGTATGGCGCCACGTGTACAAGTGCAAAGAGCACCATCGATGCTGCATAGGCAAGAACACGAGATTTTTGCAATAAGCGAGCAAAGATAACTCCCCGAAAGACAACTTCCTCAACGATCGGCCCAAATACCACCGCCATAAATACCGCATACCACAGCGCTCCACCAAAGAGGTCAACGAGCGCCGTTTGGTTTTGGTTGGTCACCTGCAGCGCAGCAAGCAGGAGTGCTACCGGCATCGTTGCAAGATATGCAAAGAGAAAATACTTGATGACAAACCAGCTATTCTTGCCCGGTGCCTGCCGTGCAGTTCGCCACGCAGCAGCAAGTTCAGCTCGTTTCTTCATTACAATATAGCCAAGCAGAAGCACACTTGCTACAGCATTGATGATGAGCCCAAGCACGCTTGTCGATGATATAGCGGCAAATCGCTCCAGTACATACGACAATGCTGTCATACCTACCATGTAGCCAGCAAAGTATGCCAGCAGAATTTTTACGTCATCCCGTCGTTTCGTTGTTTTATCCATTAACTATCCTTTCTCGATTGGTACATCGAAGTCATATGTATCGTAGTGCGATATATCGTATATTCTTATTGTATACCGTAGCTCGATATAATGTCAATAGTATGTTCTTTTATATGACGGAATAGTCTTGATATGCAAAAACCAGCAGTGTGTTCTGCTGGTTTTTATAATTTAACGTATCGGCTACGCTCGTTATTGCTATATATGCTTCACGCGCCACCGCTCAATCGCCTGTGACCGACTCAGCATAAACGATAGATTGCCAATCAGCAGTAAACCAGCGACAGGCGTCAGTATCAGTGACATGCCAATCACCTGTGGCACAGCAACGAAGCTATAGGCTATGCAGACACCATTACCAAGGAGTGTCATAAGCGCCGTGACGCTACCAGGCGTCCAGCTTCGATACTTCGCTGCATCAACGAGATGCCCAACCAAGTGCAGCATATTTGCAAGAATAACTGCACACACCAGCGCAAGTGAGTGCAGGGCGATTGCACCGCCAAGCAGAGCCAGCGCAACAATCGACTCTTCAAGAATGATGATGGCGACTGTCTCTGTTGATGGGTATGCTGTGCGATTCGATATAATCATCTGCCCAGCAAATGCCGGGTCATGCTCATGACGCCGAATCCACGGCACAAACCGAGCAATCTCCTCCAGCTCATGAACAATAAATAAGCCAAAACCAGCAAAGGCTACTAGTGCCTCCATCGTCATTTCCCTTCATACACAGCAAGGTAGGTCTGGAAGACTTCCTCGCTATGAGCGCTCACCCCCGGCGAAGCGCGGCGTGTCATGTCGTGGCCAATATTCATGCTGGCAGGGAATTTTTTGTATTGGAAGGAAGCATTGTTGTTGGTTGCCATTTTTTGTGGGATGTCGTGTGCGAGGTCTGGGTCGATATCGTGATCCCCTTCACTCACAACCACACCAACATGCTTGAGACCTGGTGCAGCGAGGTTGGCTTTGTAGTTTTCTTTGAGTGTGACGTACTTTGCTAGGGTGCGATACGACAGGCCATTCACCTCATCATTACCACTGTAGCGGTCTGGTAGGATATTATTGCCGTAGAGGTTGCGCATGAGTGGGATCTGCCACTTGGGAGCCTGGCTAGCCGATGGTTCATAAAATGGCGCGATGAGTAGCACCCGCGAGAAGAGTCCATTACCATACTGCGCAAGCCACGTTGCCATATTGCCACCGCCAGAGTGGCCCGCCACCCCAACTTCCTCACCAAGGCCGCTGACCTGGCGAGCACTCGTGGTCATGTAGTTGACCATATCGCTGAAGGAGATCTGACCATGGCGCTTCTTGTCGGCATAGCCATGCTGTGGCACGCGCGGCACATAGACGTTGTAGCCCTGCTCGTAGAATACATTGGCAATATCAGCCATATCACTGGTGCAGCCGCTAATGCCGTGGATAAGTAAGATAGCTTTAGCTGTTTTCTTGCCATGTGTCTTCGCGAACGAGCGACATTCACTGCGCAGGCCAGCCTCTGCTGTATCGTGGGTAATTTGCTGATTGATAGCCGCCATTGAGCTATCATAATCCAGTCGCTTGATATCTGCTGTGCGTAGTTCCGCCTTCTGGGCGGGCCACAAGAAGGCAGCTGCAATGGCAATCGCGCTGACTGCAACAATGCTGCCAATAAGCGTGGCAATTACTTTTATAATTCCGGCTTGGGGTGAGGAAGAATCTTTCATACGCTATAGTATGGCGAATAGTTGCCAATATAGCAAGACCACTCTACTAAAGAGAGTGGTCTTGGTTTCAATCTGATGCTTGTTGCTTACGATTCTGCTTTGCGACCTGCCACCAGTAGGTACAGGTTGCCACCAAGCGCAGCACCGATCAAGGTACCAGCAATCACCTCAAGGCTCAGACGGCTATAGCCAGTCTCGCCACGGCTTGCTTGTGCGCCAGTAAAGCTACTGTCTGGTGCCTCTGTTGCAGCAATGGCCACTGCTGGGTTGAGTGTTGCACTCTTTGCACGCAATTCGTGTGGCAAGTGTTTGATATCTTGGACTGACGATGTGTCCACCGAAGCCTGCACCTGGGTCAGCAAACCACCAGCCACGATAGCGGCAGCAGCCAAAGATAGACCGATCCCCACTGCTTGGCCTGTTTGCTTAAGCTCGGCCACGCGCGATACGGCAGCCGCAATGCCAAACATCAGCACTGCTGCGCCGACGAGCTCAACACCAAAGACCGCCCAGCTAAAGGTAGTAAAGTGCTCGAAGCTGAGCTTGAAAGCGCTCCCACTTAAACCATTCAGTACAACGACAGCGAGCGCCCCACCAAGCAGCTGGGCGATCCAGTAGAATGGTACCAGCGCTGTCTTGAGCTTGCGCATTGTCCAGAGGCCAAAGGTGACCGCTGGGTTGATATGTGCGCCAGATACTGCACCCACCGCCACAGCAATCACAAGCAGTGTGAGGCCAAGGTAGAGTGGTGCAAATTGAGTTGCCGCACCAATTGCGGCAATGGTGAGCATAAATGTACCAAGCAGCTCAGCAAAAATAATGTTGAGCAAGTTGCTCGGCAGAGCTGGCTCACGCCGCTTATGAACAACAGTCTTGGTGGCTGATGTGGTCGATGCAGTTTTTACGGTTGGTGCAGCCTGAGGCTGGGAGGCCGAGTCTTTCGCGGCCGATTTTTTGGTCGAAACGGCTTTTTTAGTAGCCATACGTCCCTCCTTCACTAGTTGATACTACGCCTTTAGTATATCACATCACCCTGTTTGTCGGCGATATCAGATGTCGATTACGTCAAATAATGCTATACTAAAGACATGGGACAATATATGAAACAAGACCAAACGCGCAGTGAGCTACAAGAGCGTATCGCGGCCGATCTCCGCGCTAAAGCAGCTGCCAGCAGTCACACTGGTGATGGCATCGCACCAGCAAGCGGTGATACTGGCGTCGAGCAATCCGAATATCTCAAAGGCACCAAGCAAACAACGACACTAGCTGGGGTGTGGCTGGTTGTTGGCTTTCTTGCATTACTTACCTTTGGCTTTTTTGTTGCACTAACTATCAATGGACAACAATAGCGGAGTGGCAGTATGACAGACCTTAACGCTATCCAGCAAAAGCTACTCCTGGCCGTGAGCCAATCGATCACCCCGCGCGAAGTACT
Organism: uncultured Candidatus Saccharibacteria bacterium; assembly: GCA_963514895.1. GTDB lineage: Bacteria > Patescibacteriota > Saccharimonadia > Saccharimonadales > Saccharimonadaceae > Saccharimonas. The sequence goes on along the minus strand of CAUPVK010000003.1, from coordinate 6,183 downwards.
GCGCCACGAGGAATTGCGCGCACTGTATGGACATATCACATCACTTCCCCCAGCGGAGCGTGGGCCATTTGGCAAGCGTGTTAATGAGCTTAAGCAAGCCGTGCAAGCCGCCATCGAGCGCCGTCTTGAGGAACTTGAGACCGTCGAGCGCACACCGATTGACGTCACGGCGCCGATGGATATCAACACAGCTATTCCCCCATTACTACCAACAAACCAGGGCTCAACGCATCCATTAATGCAAGAGGTCGAGCGAATTGCTGATATCTTCTACCGCATGGGGTTTGTGGTGGAGGAGTCGCGCGAGATCGATGATCAGTTCCATATGTTCGAGAGCCTCAACTTCCCCAAAGGCCACCCCGCCCGCGATGATTACGACACCTTCATGACTGTCGAGACAGACGCGCAGGGCGACCGCTTAATTGCGCCGGCACACACCAGCACCATGCAAAACCGCGTGCTGACCACCTATCGCCATAATTTAGATGCGGGCGAGGCCATTGCTGCCATCGTACCCGACCGCGTCTTCCGTAATGAAGACCTGGATGCCCGGCACGAGCACACCTTCTACCAAGTGGAGGGCGTGTATGTAGCGAGGGGGGTCAACATCGGCAACTTGATTGCGACCTTGCAGGAATTTTTGCAAAGCTACTACGGCAAGCAGCTTGATGTGCGGGTCAACCCCTTCTACTTCCCTTTCACCGAGCCAAGCTTTGAGTTTGCCCTGAGCTGCCCCTTCTGCGAAGGCAAAGACCCCAGCTGCAAGGTATGCAGCGGTGAAGGCTGGGTGGAGCTGATTGGCTGCGGCTTGATCCACCCTAATGTGCTGCGGGCAGCCAACATCGACCCCGATACCTATACCGGCTTCGCCTTTGGCTGCGGCATCGACCGCCTGGTAATGATGAAATACGGCATCGAAGACGTGCGACATTTCGAGAGCGGCAAGCTAGACTTTTTGCGGCAGTTTTAGTCTCGTCTATTCGTTTTATAATCAAGGTTCACCATATGCATAACGATAATGAGCTTTTTACCATCGCCCAGGCACTCCTCGAGCAGCGACACACGCCACCAGTTCACACTGTGGCAGCCGCTTTGCGTTGCCAATCTGGCGAGGTGATCTCTGCAGTCAATATCGACCATTTTCTTGGCTTCGTCTGTGCCGAGACAGCTGCACTGGCAATCGCTATTAATCGAGGCGTTTACGATTTCGATTCAGTCGTTGCTGTACGTAAAAATGATGACACGGGAAAGATCGAAATTGTCGACATGTGTGGCAAATGCCGTCAGATCTTTCACGATTATGCGCCAGGTATTACTGTCTTGACTACAAACGGCCCGCAGGCAATAGAGCATATCCTCCCCCATGCTTATATTCACCAACGTACAAAAATTCAACGAGCTATTAAGTGATAGTTAGCTATACTTTATTTATGAACCATTCGACACAAACACTCTTACACAGCAACACCTACGCAAATCTCGCGACTGTCTCTCCGGATGGCCAGCCGTGGAATACGCCAGTGTTTTTTGCGTATGCAGATGGCGCAGTATATTGGTGGTCACCAATAGCTGCTCAGCACTCACAAAATATCGAACATAACCACCGTGTATTTATGACAATTTACGACTCAACCGCCCCAGAAGGTCATGGCGTTGGCTTATACTGTCGCGGTGTTGCTCATCAAGTAGTAGATAGTGAGCTCACTGAAGCAATCGCCATCTATAACAGTAAAGCTCAGCAATTTCAGCTTACTCCTTCAGACTGCATGGGCGTAGCACCAACTCGTCTGTACACAATGCCCATCACCGAGGCTTGGACAAACAGCGAAGATTCGATCGATGGTTATTATATTGATACCCGCAAAAAAATTACATTCAAGAGATAGACCTTTCTCATAGAAAATACAAGGCATTTACCCTGTATTTTCTATGGAGTACGCTAATCTATCGATTAATCGTCAACGGCCAGCTCAGCTCAACGCTCTTTAGTTTCTTCAAGTTATTGAGTGGTGTGAGATCCTTCACTTCGGTGTTTTTAAGAGAAATAAAGGTGAGATTCTTTGTATGTTGAATGCCCTCAAGGTTCTTTATTTTCTCCCACGACTCTGCACCATCACGCGCGCTGAGGTCGAGCGTGGTTAGCTTCTCGAGATCTGAGGCAAGCATGGGCTGTGCATCGCCGCGCTTTGTATGGGTCACTTGTGCAATGGCTTGATTGAGCTTGTTGCGGAGACGCCAATCGGGCACGCTCACCACCGCATCCTGTGGCTTATCAGCAGCAGTCTTTTCTTGGTAGACCCGCACATAGTCGACCTGCATATCTTTCGCGACTTCGTAATCCTTAGGGCTAGCCTTCTTGTATGGCTCATTGAGGCCGCCAACCTGGTGATTCAAGCGAATGAAGAGTTTGTTGGCTGCCTTGGCAAAGGGCCAGTTTGCATCATCTGGTGTCACACGGTGTACCATGTGCCCATCATAGTAGAATTCGATCGTCCCGTCCTTCTTATTCAAGACGCCGTAGGTATGGAAGGCAGTTTGTGTATTGCCAACAATATTCCGATCGAGAACGTGCTGGTGCTGGTGCGAACGCTCTTTACTCCCCTGGCGTGGCTGCGTATGGATATTGGCTTGCAGCCAGCTTGGGTCGTAGCCACGCGATTCAAAGACATCAAGTTCACCACTAGCTGGCCAGTTGAATGTTGTGCTTGTGAGCCAAAATGATGCCCAGGTTGCTCGAGCACCACTGTTCTTGTTACCCTCTGGCAGCTTGATAGATGCCTCGTAGTAGGTACCTGGACCCCAGGCATGGGCGACACTTTTGTCTTTCCAGTCGCTGAGGTAGTGCGAGTTTACCATCCCTGTCGAGAAGGCGGCATGACCGGCCTGGCATGGTTTGCCATTTTTATCATGCTGCGCTAGAAGATGGAGTTTGCCGCCATACTGACGCACCATGTCTGTCCGAAAGCGCCCTTCCATACCCGACGCAAGGTCAAAGCAACCCGTCGGTACAGCCCATTTGGTTGTGTCGAGTTTATTACCGTCAAATTCATCACCCCACACTTTTTTATAATGCGCCTGTATATCACGCGGCAGATGATCGACTGCTGATACCGGCTGCGCCATAGCGAAGCTCGTACCCATCACAGCGCACGCCATGGTTAGCCCAAGCGCCAAGCCGGCTTTTGCTTGTTTTGTTGCTCGTATTGCCAACATATCCCCTCCTTGTGTTCGTTAGCTGTTCTTATTTAATCACAGCTATTCTGCTTTGCCAAACACAAGACAATAACTTTATCCATATTTTTTGCAAGCAAGATAGTCTATTTTGATCATGCACATCAATCTGCCAGAGGTCATTTTTTGCATACAGTAGCAATGCATAGTGTAATTATTATATTACAAAATATGTTGTGGTTTTCGCTACGATTATTGTTACCTCTGTTTGACAAATTACACACGAGGTATCTTCGTAGGGCTCTATTTTATCACCCTGTGGCCTGCTGGCGCCAGGCCAAGGCTCGTCAGATTGATCTAGCAGCTACTCATCCCCACGCTGAGGCCGCTCGAGCAACTGTGGATCGCTCTGGCGTTCGCCGCCAGCAATGCGCACGACGTCTTTGTCCATCTTGCCGAGCTCGCGATAGGTTGTGTTGTAGTGACCAACTGTTGTGGCGAGGCTCTTGCCCATTTTGCCCAGCAATTCATCAAACTTCTTGATGTGCGTCGCAAGCTGGCCAACCCGTAGCTGAATATCCTTGGCTTGCTCTTCAATCTGGAGGCTACGCAGCCCCTGCAGCACTGTCTGCAAATATGCCAAGAAACTGGTTGGACTCACGATAATCACCCGTCGATCGCGAAAAGCATACTCAATAAGATCGCGGCTCGAGCCACCCTGCCCTACATTGTTGATAAGCAGGTCATAATACAGCGACTCACTGGGGATAAACATAAAGGCAAAGTCCATTGTGTCTTCATTTGGGCGAATATATTTGCTCGTTTCATCGATGCGCTGCTTAAGGTCGAGCTTAACACGGCCGAGTAGCTGCTGACGCTCGTCTTTACTTGTGGCATTGATCATCCGGTTGTAGTTCTCGAGGCTGAATTTGCTATCGATCGGCAGCACGCGTCCCTTGTCAAGAAAGATCACCGCATCGACTGCCTCACCGTCGGCAAAGCGATATTGCATCTGATACTGAGCTGGTGGCAACACATTCTCAAGCACACTCTGCAGATAGTACTCACCAAAGACACCGCGCTGCTTGGGGTTTTGCAGAACGTTTTGCAGTGTCTTAAGCTCATCTGCTACATCGACGACGCGTCGATTAGTCTCATCCAACTTCGTGAGGCGCTGTGTCACATCGGCCACCAGCTTGGCACTCTCGGAGAGCTGCTTCTGGACTGACGTTTGCATAGCAGCGCCCGAGCGCTCGAGCTTATCTCCAACCGACTGCTGCATAGCGGCTATCGTGCGCGACAACTCCGTCACATCGCTCTTGAGAAGCGCCACCGACTGCTGATCTTTGAGCTCGTTAAGCTTCGCCAGCAGCAGACTCAGCACTGCACCACAGCCAACGAGAACAACAATAAGAATAATTCCAAGCACTAGAGAAAGTTCCATATCTCTAGTATAGCATTTCCCCAGAAACAGCCACTCATGTTGTTTTAGTGAGCGGGGCGTGTCAGTTTCTTATGAGTGTGTTTTCTCATTTAGCACAAGGATTCAGATAAGGGAGCCGCATAAAAGAGGGAGAATGGAAATCGCTTCATTTGAGCATGGCAAATAATCATCAAGCAAATTATTGTGGAGTTTGGAGATACTTACAGTGTTGCAAGATATATCAATACAATGATCGCCACCATTGCACCAAGTGTGACTGCTAGGTTGCGCAGGCGCGAGATCCACGAAAACACGCCAATGCTCAGTGCCATCAAAATCGTAATAACTGGCACTACGACATACCACGACGATGCTGCCAACCACGTGAGCACTGGCCAGAGACCCACTGCCGTCGCAAGCATAACGAGAGCGGGACGATATACCCGGCGCTGCACCAAAAATATAAGCCCGACAATCACTGCCACAACCATTGCGCTCAAGACTGTATAGAATGTGGGTGTGCCACAGCTTGCTGGATTGGCACTACCAAGGCCACAAACCGCACCAAACACCCCAAGGTTGGCAACGAGCAGCAACACTGCACTCGTCACCACGCCAGTAATGGCCGCACCTATCATAATCTGCCCCATATCTGGCCACGATAAGTTCACAAAATGCTCGGTGTCTTCGGATGTATCGAGCACACCACCCTGAGCAAAGGGGTTATCGATTGCTCGGCTGTGGTCGAGCCCATCGTCAAGCACCGTCTTGGTGATGGTCGCCGTCTTGGCAGTTTTTGCTTTTTTAGCTTGGCGCGCTGCTTCTGCCACCTCATCTGGGTCGGCGGTGCGTGCGTATATCTGTTCGTCCATATTATCTAGCTCCAATTCCTTACTGGGAGCTATTATATTATGTTTTTGCCGATTTTGCTAGTCTGCGCCAGAATTTTTTGTGATGTGGCACGTACCATACAGCGCCCAGCAGTGCAACAGCCACCCCACCAGCAACATCGAGCGGTGTATGCACCAGTGCTGCCACGCGGCCAAGGCACACCAACACCGTCATAACAAATAGTGCTACAGTGAGTAGCCGCCGGCGCGTCACATACCATACCGCTAAGGTAAGAAACATTGCAAAGAGTGCGTGATCGGACGGAAAGCCGGGATTATTGAGATAGAGCGCACCCGGGTCGGTGCCGAGCTTTTCAAATGGCCGGAGCGTCTCGGGCTGCCAGAGCGCACCAATGACCTTCGCGCACCAATAGGACGTCAGGCCTGCCATAAATACGCGCGTGTAACGTTGGTAGCGTTGGGCTTGAGGCGCACGGAAAAACAGTGCAAAAAGAGCTACAGCGACAATCGGGATCATAAGCCCATCAGCAATCAAGCGAATAACAGTATTCATACTCCAATTATAGCACCGTTAGAGGGTTTTCGCGTAGTTGATTTGACGCAAAAGACTGGTGCTACTTATACTCGACGATAGAAGTACAAGGCAACAAGCGCAGAACCCGCCGCCCTGGTGATCATGTGCTCCAAACAATATACAGTAAATGCAGCCAGCGTAGAAAAACGTCTACAGACCAGAAT
>CAUPVK010000002.1:0-104143 GCA_963514895.1 uncultured Candidatus Saccharibacteria bacterium | reverse complement strand
ATATATTTATATATAATAGGAGAGAAATCGATATGGATATATGGATGTATAGAGAGAGATATATAGAGAAAGAGAAAGAGAAAGATAAAGATAAGAAGATAAAGAATAGATAAATAAAGAGATATAAAGATAAGGAGATAAAGATAAATAAATAGAGATAGAGATAAGTAGAGAAATAGATAGAAATATAGAGAAAGAGATATATAGATATAGATATAAAGATAGAGAAATAGATAGATAGAAATAGAGATAAATATAGATCAAGAGAGATGAATATATAAAGGTAGTGAGAGAGATAGAAAGATTATGAGGAGGCAAGGAGAAATGAGTGTATATGAGTAAGAAAGAGAATGAATGGAATCGTGTTCAACTTGGTGCAGATAAGCGCTCAGTGTTAGGAGAACGACAGCATTCTATTCTTATTGCACTGTACCGATACCGTTTTGGAACGCGGCAGTTACTTGCCAAGAGTCTCGGAGTTGCTGCCGGATCAAGTTTACATACCCGTCTTACTACTCTATGCAACCATGGTCTTGTAGCACGCCGCTATACTAGCCACATGAAGCTCCAAGGCAAACCAGCAGCCTACTATTTGACAGCACGAGGATTGCGGGTACTGCAGCAGATCGATAACGGACCTCGAGTGACAGCGCAGCTCATCAAAGCAAGCTATCGAGATGCCCAGGTCAGCCAATCGTTTGTCGACCACATACTTGCCGTATACCAGTGGACTTATCAACTGCAGCAATGCCATCCAGCACTGCGGGTGTTTTTGCCGCGGGAGATGGTGCACTACCACTACTTTCCTCAAAAGCTACCCGATGCCTTCGGGTCACTCAAAACAGCCTCAGAGACGCGTCGCTTCTTTCTCGATATCTTCGCCGCTAGTACACCACGAGCGGCAATCACCAAAACAATTGCCCAGTACCTCTCATACTTCCGTCATGGCGGCTGGGCAGTCACAGGACAGCCATTACCTGCCCTGCTCTTCGTCGTCGCATCGAATCGAGAGCAGCGACACTTGCAGCGAACTATTCGAGCAGTAGGGCAGCGCATCGATTGTAACACTGCCGTGCAGATAGCTATCACACATCAAGCACTAACCCAAGAAAACCAAGCACCATTATGGACACCGCTTGACGAACCAGAACACTCCTACTCGCTCGAAGAACTATGGCGCTAGTGTCCTTGCGTCATACCCACGACACTAGCGCCTCGAGCGGGTGCCTCAAGCAATCTCCGGCACGTTAAACCCTTCCACGCAAATACCGCTCAGTACAAGAGCAACTCTTCTGTTTAGCTATCATCAGGAGCCTAGCAAATTAAAAACGTACGCCGCTCAGCGTACTCATACTCACGATCATCGCGCTGCACGACGAATAGACTATTGCTTGCACCACTACATCCCCCATCGTCTGTAATATACCCCACACATAGCAAGATAACCCATATTCTCGCGGCCACGCCATCCCGTATAGGTCATAGTCATACCGCGTGCTCCTTCCTTGCATGGCTATCCTCTTTCCCATGACAGGGCAAACGTACAAAACGAGCAAGCAAAGTAACTAAATCACCAGCGGATACTCTCTTTACCCGTACTGCTCTGACGTGATTATTTTGTTTCATAAACAACTAACCTGAACTTGTTTATCTAAGCCATATACTGCGCCAGAAGATGAAGAAAACGAAGATATAACCCAGCACTCTGCTACTTGCCATAACCAAAACACGTTATCGCCTCTCTTACGTGCCTGACCTATTTCTCTTCTAACCCCGCTCACGAATCGTCGTCTTCTCATAGCATATCAGATGGTTCACATCACGATTCTGCATCAATCGCTGCAACCAGTGCAGCAAAAGACGTATACTGCTGCAGCGGCTGTGTGTCATCCATCATAGCACGCGCCTGAGCAATAGCGCGTTCAGTCTCCTGGTTATACCGTGGCTGCATACTCTGAGACGAAATCTCACCCTCTTCTCTCTGCTTGGTAGCTGGATCAGTCCCAAGACTACTGTGCGCCGTCTTTACCATGGTATATTCACCTCCTATCATCTAAAATGACACTCGCAATATGCACGAGTAATCTTTTTGCAGCAACCATAAAAGCATCAACGAGTAGTCCTTAGCTATTCATAGCCCAGCATATCATACGCCGTTGCCGCCATATACGCCTGGAGCCGCCGCACTGCCTGAGCCGCCTCAGGAGCAGGCTGAGCGCTACACACAGCATAATACCCTACTAGGCCAGCAAGCAGCGGCCGGTTCAGCTCAGCCTGCCAGGCCTGCACATCGTAGCCGCGGCGCGCCATATCGAGCAAGAACTCGGTTGCGCTCCACCGCTTTGGCACATAAGCCGCCCACTGCCAATCAATTAGCTTCACTTTATCTTGAGCAGCATGGTAGGCAATTGTCTCACTCCGTACATCACCATGGCTCAACCGATCACACGGCTGGTCGGCCACCTGCTGAGCCAGCATAGCGAGATCAGCCAAGCGCTTAGTATTATCAAGCACAGCGCAAACCTGCTCGTAGCGCCGACGAATCACTGGCTTACTGGCTTGCTCAGCCCAGGAGCGGTACGTCTGCTGGAGCTCTTCACGCCGCGTCGCATCATCACAGAGCAGCCGAAGCCCCTGACACTGCACCACCCGGTCAAACGCCGTAGCATGCAGCGTAAGCGTCTCAGCTGCCGCCGCAGGCAGCTCGGTCTGCTCAAGCTGAGCAATCGCCCGCAGCACCGCCGCTATATAGCGCTGACGAGCCAGCTTATCCGCCGCATCAGGCAGCTGCCACTGCCAGCCATCCTTAGCAATATACGCCTGGCTCAGCATGATCACCCGCTCATCATCATACTGAACAAACTCCGTCACCAGAGGCGAACCGGCCTGTTGCAGCGCCCGAATCACCGCATCATCTTTGCTCAGAGCCGCTGCCAGCGCAGCGTGGTTCGAAGCTTCTGGATCGGCTTCCTTGACAAACACCGACTGCGTCCCAGCCAGTGCAACAGCTCGTCGGCACCCAGTTGACGCACCGTCAATTGGCACCACCCGCACCTGATCACGCGTCACCTTACAGTGCTGCGCTACCATCGCAAGCGCCGATGGACTCAAAATCTGGGAAGACGACGGCTGACTCATACCTCTAGTATAGCAAAGGTGCCATAAATCGCCATACTGACCAAGACGCGGCCCATCGCATACTTCTCTGCTTCCCCTCTACCCAAAAAACAAAAACATATAAAAAACCCGCTCATCCAAGCGGGTTTTAGTGTTTATCCTCATCGCAGCTACGACCGATCAGTCACCACATCAGGGCGATGGTCCACCTCCATCATCTGTGGTGATGGCCCATAAACGCGGACACTGACATAATCCTTGGGTGAGTAGGTACACGTCGAGAAGAGACCATGGCGATCACGGCAGGCATCATGCTGTACGGTCACAATAGCCCGGCTGCCTTCCTTGGTAATCGTCGCTGTTGGTTCTTTGACACCCTTCATCTGCAGGTAGTCTATCTCAACACGCGGCTTTTCAGCATAGCCCCCATAGCTCACCCTGACGGTGCCATCGACACGCACTGTAGTGGCATCGGCCACGTCAACTACCTTAGTGCGCTGCACGTCACGCATTTGGCGGTCGAGACTCATCCCCGCATTCATTCCACCAACCGCTAGGCCAGAGATAGCAACTGCCCCAACGAGGAGCATCGCTAGCATCGCAATACCAACCGGCCGCTTCAGCCGCCAGGCAAAGATACTCCATGCGCCAAGTGAGAGCAAAGCAGTCAGCGCCACGCCGCCGAGCACTGCACAACCATACGCCAACCACAGCCAGCTCTGCGCAGCAAAGTCGCCCATGCTTGAGACCATAGTAGCGCTCATTACACCACCGACCATCAGTGCGACGAGCGCACCCAGCGCCATCATCAAGACCCCACAGCCAATCATAATGCGCAGCACCTTCGCAGCAGTCTGGGCCGCTTGGCTACCGCTGACAGGCTCGGCAGCGGCTTTTTTTAAGCTATCAAACGTCACTGGCTTACCTGCCATGCGCAGTTTATCCGACGCCGTGACGGCTGGTGGAATAGAAAGCCACATCACGATATAGATCAGCAGCGCCGTCCCAAACGTCATAAAAGGTGAGACGATTGCCAGCAAGCGAATCCACAGCGGGCTAATTCCAAAGTATGCCGCTACCCCAGCACACACCCCACCGATCAACGCATGATCTGTATCGCGCATCAGCTGCTTGGGTGCCCCGTCCGCGAGAGCCGCCTCAGCCGCATCTTGCAACGCAGCATCGTCATCTCCCGCCTCGGCTTCACTGGCAAACTCCCGAGGTTCACCCATCTGACCGCGCAGCGCCGTGACGTCCTCAGTAGTCACCACACCATCGCGCGTCACACCGCGCTCGGCCAGCAGCTCGACCATCCGCGCTTCGATCTCGCGCATTGCTTCTGGCTCGGCATGCATCCGCTGCTGAATCGACGCCAGATACTCTCCCAGCGCGTGCTTCGCCTCGACCTCAACACGAAATGGCGTCTTGGCGAGGTGGATATTGGTAATTTCCTTCATGACATGTCCTCCTTACAACTTCTCTATTGTACTACTTAGTGCCGCAATATTGTGTTTGAGCTGCTTGGTTACCTCTGCACCAAATGGTGTGGCCGTATAGTATTTGCGTGGTGGCCCTTGCTCACTTTCTTTCCATTCGTGTTGCAAGAGCCCGTCCTTTTGCAAGCGACTCAGTAATGGGTAGATCGTTCCCTCCACCACCATCAGGTCAGCCTGACGGAGCTGCTGGATGATCTCGCTGGTATAGCGTGGCTCCTTAGCACACACCACCAGCACGCAGTACGATAAGAAGCCTTTGCGCAGCTGCGTCGTCAGCGCCTCGGCATAGTCAGTTGCATTCATCAGTGCCCCCCTGGGATGTTATGGCGTGTGACACGCCCGTCTTTGATCACCACTTGGTAATCACATTGCTTAGCCAGATCCGCATCGTGCGTCACAATAATCAGCGTTGTGCCATGCTCACGCTGCTGGCGAAAGAGCAGCTCCTCGATCTGGGTGCCCGTCTCGCTATCCAGGTTGCCAGTTGGTTCATCGGCAAACAGAATCTTGGGCTCACCGACGATTGCCCGGGCAATCGCCAGGCGCTGCTTCTGCCCACCAGACAAATCCTTGGCCTTATTGTGCTTTTTGCTGGCCAAGCCGACCGCCTCGAGCGCCTGGTTCACCTTGGCGCTGCGCTGCGCCCGCGGCACGCCAGCGATCTCCAGCGGCAGCATCACGTTGCTCACCACGCTATCGTTACCCTCGACAAAGAAACTCTGGAAGATAAAGCTGATCGTCCGTGCCCGGAAGGCATCAACCTGCCGCGGCTTCATCTGCAGGATATCTCGCCCGCCGATCACCACTTGCCCTGTCTGTGGCCGGTCGAGGCCAGAGATCGCGTGCATCAAGGTGGACTTACCCGAGCCAGATTTGCCGAGAATAGCTACGCTGGCGCCCCCAGGTATGGTCAGGTTAATGTCATTGAGTGCCTTAAATTGGTTGTGCTTTTTGCCATAGGTTTTGGTAATATGCCGTAGTTCAATCATGTCCTTCTCCTTATGCTATTCTGTCCTTAATGCCTCGATTGGGTCAAGCTTGGTTGCTTTGCGGCTTGGTAAGTAGCTGGCAATAATGCCGAGGATGGCCAGTAGCGCCACGAGGGCAACCATCTGCCAGGCTTCGGGTAGAAGCAGCTGCATACCCTCCTCAAACTTGAGCTTCTCAACAATCCAGGGGTTGAGTAGGCTCAGCAGGCTAGCCCCGCCCGCACCAATCGCACCACCGATGATACCGATCAGGGCAGCCTCGTAGCGGAAGAGCTTACCAACATCACGGCTACGCATCCCCAGCGCCTTCATGAGGCCAATCTGCTGCGTTCGCTCCAGCACTGAGATGTACATAGTGTTAATAATCCCAAACATACTAGCCAGCAAGGCGAGGGCACCAAAGGCGAGCAGAGCATACTGCGCCCCATTGATAAGACTGAGCATACCTTCCTTTGCTTCAGTAAAGGTCTGGGCTTGGTAGGTACCACCACCGAGCTTCACGACTGCGTCTTTCACAGCAGCAGCATGATCATCGCTATCTGCTCGTATCACGACGCTTGGGTACTGGTTAGCTGCGCCGGGGGCTTTGGTCTTTTGGTTGATAAGCAGTGCATCATCAGTCGCAATCGTCACACCAGGCTGGTAGCCAATTGAGGCCATACCGGCTGTTTCGACCGCCACAATAGTCAGCTGGGTATCATGCGTCCCGCCCGGCCCCTGAGCATGGAGCGTAACCGTCTTGCCGACCGCATCCTGGGCCGAGTCAAAGCCAAAGTCGGCCAGATATTCCTTAGCAAGGATGGCTTGGCCAGGCACGAGATCTGTACCGTCATCAGTCTTCGTTAACTCACCGGCCACAATTTTCGATGTTTTGCCTTCATTTTTGACGTTAATGGAGGCAATCAGCCGCTTGTGGTTAGCTGGGCTCTCTACATAGCGCACCACTTGGGTCACATTCGCATACGGCCGCACCGTCTTAACGTGATCAAGCTTGCTGAGCTTGGCAACATCATCATCGCTCAGCACGAGGGTGCCGCTCTCATTCACCGCCTTATTTTTGCCATATTCAGGTAATTTCTTTTCATCACGGGCGTGCGTCACATACACCGTCGAGGCACTACCGGCACTATCAATCACCGAGGTCAAGAAAGCCCGGCCGCCATTGCCCAGCATCAGCGCCAAACCAATTGTAAATGCTCCCACTGACATCGCCAGTGCTGTTAGTGCTGTGCGAGCCTTGGCTTGGCGTAGGTTCCGCCCTGCTCGCTTGATTATATCGATTCTCCTCATTCGATGCTCCTTACGATATTATTGTTATTGCCTGGTACTATGCTATACAAGGTATATTGAAATGTCAAGTAGTTTGAAAAATAAAGTACTGGTTATATCATACTTACCACAGACAATGCCATCAAAAATAGACACCAGCGCTCTTTGCACCAGTGTCTATCTGTTTCTCTCCTCGCGGTATCCTACGACACAATAATCGTCCCTTGCTCACCTGCCACGGCAGCTGCAGCGTGCTCTAGGTTGGCAATGATGGCGCGCCGACCAGGCTTTGCCACGAAATTGAGCGCGGCCTGCACCTTCGGTAGCATACTACCCGACGCAAACTGCCCCTGCTCGGCATAGGCGTGCATCTCCTGGCTGGTCGTCTGGCCAATCGCACGAGCCTGCGGCGTACCATAGTCGACCATCGCGTTATCGACGGCAGTGAGAATCACCAAGGCTTCGGCATCAATCGCATCAGCTACCACCGCAGCGGTAAAGTCTTTATCAATCACCGCCTCGACCCCGGCCATACCCTGCGCTTCATTCTCAACTACCGGAATCCCGCCACCGCCCGCTGTCACAACGGTCAAGCCAGCATCAAGCAGGGCACGTACCGCACCCTCTTCCACCACGCGCTGCGGCCGAGGTGATGGCACAACGCGGCGCCAGCCTCGCCCCGCATCTTCTTTAAAGACGAAATCGCGCCCTGCCGCCGACTGCTGCGCCTCAGCCTCGGAAGCATAAAAGACCCCGATTGGCTTCGTAGGATTTGCAAACGCCGGGTCGCCTGCATCAACCACCGTCTGCGTCACCATCGTCACGGCGTGGTTTGGCATACCGCGGCGGGCAAACTCATTCGTCAGCGCCTGCTGTAGCCAGTAGCCAATCTCCCCTTGGCTCATTGCGCCGCACGTATCAAGCGGCATTGTTGGCACCTCAGGAGTATTAATCGCCTCCTCATGGAGCACAATATTCCCCACCTGCGGCCCATTGCCGTGGACGATCACCAGCCGATGCCCAGCCGCAATCAGCGGCACCAGCTGAGCCGCCGTCTCGCTCGCCACTCGCTGCTGCGCAGCCACACTTGCTTCACCTTGTTTTTGGAGGGCGTTACCGCCCAATGCAATCACAATTGTACTCATCCTAAAACCTCAACGACATGCAGGTCAAACTGCCGGTTATTTTTTCAAATTCACTCGTATCGATTAGTTCTACGTGGTAGCCACAGTCGCGGATCTGCTGCTCAATCTTGGGAAAGCCCTGCGGCACAATCACCGTGCCATTAATCCACAAGCTATTCACCGCATAGTACTCATCGTCATCCACCACCAACTTATTAAATGGTGCAAAAGCTGGGTGGTGCTCATACGCCTTGGCAACGATCAGGTTGTTGTTATCTAAGTAAACCACATCATCCTTAAGGTGCAGAATCCCTGTCACCTCGACCGTCTCGGCCGTCATGCCGTAGCGCTCAAGGATAGCGGTGATCTGCTCGGCTGCCGCCTGGTTGGTGCGGTGGCTCAGACCAATATAGTAGTGGTCACCCACCATCATAATATCGCCGGGGTCGACGGTGCCAGGTGCCTCAACCTGCTCAATCGTATCATAATGCTGGCTGAGCGCCTGGCGCAAATCCGGCAAGCTCGCCTCGCCGCGCCGGCTCTCCGCCCCAGGCCGCGACAAAATCGCCACCCCATGCGGCGTACACAGAGCATTATCCTCAATAAAGACGCTATCCGGATACTCCTCATTAGGCTCCAAGACCGTCACCGCAAGGCCGCACTGGCGGAGCAGCGCAACGTACTGATCGTACTGCTGCATTGCCCGCTCGTAGTCTGGCTTCCCCTTCTCCGGCGTCTGGCTAATACCATTGATCAAGCTACGGCTTGGCCGGCGGGTAATCGCGTAATGAAACATCGCACTCCTTTCTCTTATACTCATGCGGTGCGCCCTATTCTTGGCGCACCGCATGGCTCCTCATTAGTTAAACAGCTTTGGCATCGTAATACCCAGTGTCTTATCCAGTCCACCAGTCAGCAGCTGGAATAGCGCGTAGGCCAGCGCCACCAGTAGTGCTGCGACAAGCAGCCACTCAAGCGTCGTGAATGGCTTCTTGCCTTGCTGCTTGCGCATCAGGCCATAGACCACAATACCCGGCACATACAAGAACACTGTCACCAGCAGGTTCTCTACGCCTGCGGCATAGACCAGCCAGACGCTATACACACTGGCCATCACACCAATCAAGATATTGGCTGCCCGGCCCTTCGTCTCTGGCTTCTCGAGAGCCGAGTACTTCAGCTGGTAAAAGGCCGTCAAGGCATAAGGCACGAGAATTGCCGATGTCGCAATCGCAATACCAATGTTATACACCGAGCCACTTGTCAGCGGTATCGTCAGGATAAAGAACTGCACCAAAGCGTTGGTCACCAGCAGCGAGTTCTTTGGCACGCCAACCTTGTTCTCTTTGGCAAAAAACGTCGGAAAAGTGCCAACCTTTGCTGCTTGGTAGGGCAGCTCAGCTGCAAACATCGTCCAGGCCAGCCAGCCACCAAGCACCGCAATGATCAAGCCACTATTGACCAGCCAGGCACCCCACGGCCCAACTACCTTCTCAAGCAAGAGCGCCATCGCTGGGTCTTTAAGGCCAGCCAACTCTGGCTGCGTTGCCACGCCAAAGGCGAGGACAGTCATCAAGACATAGAGCGCAAGCACGGCGGCAAAGCCAATGAAGGTCGCCTTAACGACGTCGCTGCGCTGCTTAGCCCGGCCCGAGAACACAACCGCACCCTCGATGCCAATAAACACCCAGACGGTAACGATCATCATATCCTTGATCTGCCGCAGAACAACGTCAAGACTCAGATTACTACCAGCCAGCCCCCAGAGATCCTTCGAGAAGATATCGAGCTTGAAGGCAGCAATAATCGCCACAAGGAAGACCATCAGCGGGACAATCTTGGCAATCGTGATGAGCAAGTTCACCGCACTCGCCGTGCGCACACCTCTGAGAATCAGGCAGTGCACGCCCCAGAGCAAGACTGACATACCAATCGCCGAAGCCCAGTTTTGGCCATCAGCAAACAGCTGCGGGAAGAAATAGCCAAGTGCTGAGAAGGCCGTTACGGCATAGGCGATGTTGCCAATCCAGGCCGAGATCCAATACCCCCAAGCCGAGTTGAACCCAACATATTTGCCAAACCCTGCCTCGGCATAGCTATAGATGCCGGCATCAAGGTCGGGGCGCTTTTCGGCAAGATTGCGAAAACTCAGGACGAGGAAGACCATTCCCACCCCAGTGACAAGCCAAGCAATGATGGTTGCCAGTGGTCCAGCCGATTCTGCAGTATTACGGACAAGATTGAAGATACCAGCCCCAATCATGCTGCCGATGACAAGCCCGGTGAGTGATCGCCACCCCAGCTTGCTCTCTTGTTGTGTTTGTTGTGTTGTCATACGTGAGGCCCCCTATGCCTCAGTTACTTGTTATAACGTCAGTGCCATCACTGCCTTAATCGTGTGCATGCGGTTCTCCGCTTCGTCGAAGACCACACTGTGCTCACTGCGGAACACCTCGTCCGTCACTTCCATACTCTCAAGGCCATAGTCTTGGTAGATCTTCAGCCCCGTCTCGGTATTGAGATCGTGGAAGGCTGGCAAGCAGTGCAAGAACTTAACGTGTGGATTGTGCGTCTCGTCAAGCATGGCACGGTTCACCTGGTAAGGTTTGAGTAAAGCAATCCGCTCAGCGAACTGCGCTTCCTCACCCATCGACACCCACACGTCGGTGTAGATCGCATCTGCTCCCTCCAGAGCCGTGGCGCGATCATCCGTCACGGTAATCTGCGCACCAGTCTCGGCGGCAATTGCCCGGGCGAGATCAACCAGCTCACTGCTCGGGTGCAGCTCAACTGGCGCTAAGATGCGGAAGTCAACACCCATCTTGGCCGAGCCAATCATCAGGCTATTGGCCATATTATTGCGCCCATCACCGACAAAAACCAGCTTCGTGCCAGCCAGCGGCCCACCATGCTCCTCGAGCGTCATAAAGTCAGCCAAAATCTGCGTCGGGTGGAACTGGTCGGTTAGGCCATTCCACACTGGTACGCCAGCGTGTTTGGCCAAGTCTTCCACCGTCGAGTGCTTAAAGCCGCGGAATTCAATCCCATCAAACATCCGGCCCAGTACCTTCGCGGTGTCCTCAACCGACTCCTTTTTGCCCAGCTGGATGTCATCCTTACCGAGAAACTCCGGCGCAACGCCAAGGTCATTGGCCGCTACCGTAAAGGCGCAGCGTGTGCGGGTGGAGTTCTTCTCAAACAAGAGCGCAACCTGCTTACCCTCGTGCAGGCGGTGCGGCACACCCTCGCGCTTGAGCTTCTTGAGTTCGTGCGCGGTGTCGAGCATCTGCCGGATTTCCTCTGATGAAAAGTCCTTGAGGGCTAGGAATGAGCGGTTTTTTAGATTGGTTGGTAGGTTCATTTACACATCCTCTCGTATTAGTGGCATACTCATGCAGCGTGGCCCGCCACGGCCCCGGCCAAGCTCCGAGCCAGTAATTTCCAGCACTTCGACGCCTGCCTCACGCAGTTTTTGGTTGGTAACGTAGTTGCGGTCGTAGGTGACCACCACCCCAGGAGCAATCGCCAAGGTATTGCTACCGTCATTCCACTGCTCGCGCGCTGCAGCGATATCATCACCACCACCGCATTCGATCAAGGTAATCGACGGCACGCCAAGGGCTTGGCTGAGCACCTGCTCGAGATTATGTTCTTTGGTAATGGTTGGGTAGGTCTGCCCGTCTGCTTTATGCAAGACGAAGATATTCATCCGCCCCTCAAAGCCTCGAATCTCTGGGTGGATGGTAAATTTGTCGTGGTCAATCATCGTAAAGACGGTATCCAGATGCATAAAGGCGTGACTCTTGGGGATCTCAAGCGCAATCACCGTGTCAAAATTCGACTCAGCAAAGAGCTTCGTCGCCATCAGCTCAATCGCCTCTGGTGAGGTGCGCTCACTAATACCGATGGCCATCGTGTGGTTATTAAGCACCAGCTCATCACCACCCTCAATCGAGAATGGTTGGCTGCGATCATACCAAACTGGTACATTCTTGCCAGCAAAGCGTGGATGGAAATCGATAATATAGCGTATAAAGAGTGACTCACGCCGCCGAGCTGGCCAGTGCATCTTGTTAATCGTCAGACCTTGGCCAATCGCCGCTGCTGGGTCGCGCGTAAAGTAGAGGTTTGGCATTGGGTCAAGATAAAACGGATATTGCTCATGCGCCACCATGGTGTGAAGTTGCTGCTGCTCGGGCGGCAGGCTAATCTCATCTTTGCGCACCCCCGCCATCAGCTTGCGCACCATCTGGCGCGGCTCCATGCTCAGCAAATACTCAGCGAGTGTTCGCGATGCCCGTTGGTTATCTTGCTTTGACGCTACGAGCATCTCAACAACAAATTGCCGCCGCACTGCTTCGTCAGCGAGTGCCTCGGCGGCAAGTTCATCTAAGTACAACACTTCGACCCCACGCGAGCGGAGCAGCTCCGCAAAGCGATCATGCTCCTCCTGCGCAACCTTGAGATACGGAATATCGTCAAACAATAGGCGCTGCAAATGTTCTGGCGTGAGATGCTCGAGCTCCTCACCCGGCCGATGCAAGAGCACTGTCTTCAACCGGCCAATTTCTGATGTAATATGAATTGGATCGTCCACCTTTTCCCCCTGTGTGGCTTATAGTTGATGCTTTCATTGTAGCATGTTCTGAGGTAAGTGCAATGGATAACAGGTGTCACATTGGCTCAAACAAGCTATGTTGACACCACCCACTGTCATTCCTTATACTAGAAAATATCACCATGGCCAGACAAGCCTAAGGTTTCGACCGACCGCTGTTTCTGGTCTTTTTTGTATGCTAGTTTGTCTCGAGCGTTACCAATAATGTGAATGTATCCACGGTATTTTCTGAGCAAGGCAAAACGAGCATGCAGTGGCACCTTACCAATCACTCTATCGGCTACTACTACACCGCTCGAGTAATAACCGCCAAACTCGCCTCCACCCGGCAACGGAATCTAGGGTGCATCTGCAGCCACTCATCAGTTGCCCGAGCCGCACCAGGCAGCGCTTCATTGGCATAATCATCCACCACCAGCACTGTATCAGGAGTCAGCTTCGGCGTCACGAGCCGGAGCGAGTCCATAATCGACTGGTAGTAGTCGCCATCGAGAAAGGCAAACATAATATCCTCGGGCACATCGTGCGGCGTAAGCTCAGCAAACCAGCCCTTATGCACTACCGGTGGGCGCAGCCTGGCTTTCTTGAACTGCTGGAAAAATCCTTTGCGCGTTGCAGCAAGCTCCCCTGCCACAAACTGCTCACCAGCTGCGCTCGCATCCTGTGCCATCTTCTCTGGCAAACCAGCAAACGAATCATAGACGTGAAAGACTCCCGCGTGCTGATACGCATCGAGCAAGCGCCGAATAAACAAACTCGTCGTCCCCACATAGCAGCCAAATTCAACAATCGACCCCTGGCAGCCAGCTCTCAGAAGCCGCTCGAGCTCACGCAGCAAAACCCGCAGCTCACGCTCATCCACCTGGTCGGAGATGATTGGGTAAGTGAGGAGAAGTTGGTCGGTGATCATTATTGGCCCACTATAGCAAATAATTGCCTATGATGCTATGACCTGGTTCATTTTGGCGCTTTCTCATATACAAATCCCATTTGTATGCCATTTGATCGAAATTATTCTGGCGAGCATGACCAGTATACGGTATACTATAACCATGAAAGTCACCAGCCCCGCCTTCAAAAACAACGCCAAAATACCAAAGATCTATTCGCGCTTCGGCGGCAACCAGCGGCCGCCTCTTGCCATCAGCGACGTCCCTGACGGCACACAGAGCCTCGCCGTGGTGTGCTATAGCCCCGACGCACCCTTCATTGGCGGCTTCTACCACTGGATTGTTTGGAACCTCCCACCTACTACCACAGAAATCGGCAGCGACTACCTCCCTCACGGTGCCGTCGAAGGTACTACCACCTGGGGTAAGCCAGGCTGGGGTGGCCCACACCCTACCTTTGGCACACACCGCTATCAATTCTTTGTCTATGCACTCAATACCGTGCTCGACCTCCCCGCCAAAACACGCCCTAAGAAATTCTCCAAAGCAATCGCCCCGCACATCATCGAGCGTACCATGCTAACAGGGAACTTTGGCGCGCTGGATATATTTGATTTGCGGTAACAAGCGACTAATTAATCTTATAAAACAAACCAATGTCTCTACTCGATAGTATCGCACTTCTATCTCTACTTATATCAATCGCCTCTGTTGTGGTTGTGGTTGCGGTTGTATCGTGGCACAAAAGTCGCGTCATCTACGAGATCGAGGAATTAGTTATCCGTAAAATTAACGGCACACGCGATGACATGGATGGTCGTGGCCTGCCAGAGCTTAATCAGAAATTAAACACCGGTCACTATACAATCCTTGAAGTCCTCGAAAGAACGGATGGCGATTGGGCTGTCCTACTTGCCCGCATCAAGCGGCCCAAACGCAGTTAGCTCTATACGGTTTACTACGTCGGTTTATCGGCGTCTTCCGCAAACTGACGCTGGTACAATTCCGCATAAAAGCCACTCTGGGCAAGTAGCTCGTCGTGCGTGCCCTGCTCGATAACATTACCGTCCTTCATCACAAGAATGAGATCGGCGTCACGAATCGTGCTCAGGCGATGGGCAATAACAAAGCTTGTCTTGTGCTGCATCAGCCTATCCATCGCCTGCTGGATCAGCACCTCTGTGCGGGTATCGACCGAGCTGGTGGCTTCGTCCAAGATCAGCATTGGCGTCTTGGCAAGCATAGCGCGGGCAATTGTCAGCAGTTGCTTTTCCCCTTGTGACATATTAGTCGCTGCTTCGTCGAGCACCATGTCGTAGCCACCCGGCAGCGACCGGACAAAATGGTCAACATGCGTATCACGCGCCACCGCCAACAGCTCAGCTTCGCTCGCCTCAGGGTTACCATAGCGTAGATTGTCGCGGATCGTCCCATGGAAAAGCCACGTATCTTGCAGCACCATACCAAAGAGCTGCCGGACACTACTGCGCGTCATCTGGGCAATATCTGCCCCATCGATCAGGATCTGACCACTATCAATATCATAAAATCGCATCAAGAGATTAACCAGCGTCGTCTTGCCCGCACCCGTTGGCCCAACAATCGCCACCCGCTGGCCAGGGCGAATATGAGCCGAGAGGTGCTTAATAACCGGCGTCTTTGTGTCGTAACCAAAGACAACATCGCGAAACTCCACTTCGCCGCGCACCACTGGCAGCGTGGTGGCGGGCACAGGGTCGGGTGCTTCGGCTGGTTCTTTAAGAAATTCAAAAACCCGCTCAGCCGCAGCCGCCGTCGATTGCACCACATTGGCAATATTCGCCGTCTGGGCAATCGGCTGGTTGAACTGCTGCATATACTGGATAAAGGCCTGAATATCGCCAATCTTAATTCGCCCCTCGATCGCCAGCCAGCCACCGAGCACCGCCACGCCAACATAGCCAATATTCCCCACCACATTCATCACTGGATACATCAAGCCAGAGAGAAACTGCGACTGCCACGCGCTCGAGAAAAGCCGCTGGTTAATCTGCCGAAAGGTCGCCAGCGAACGCTCCTGCCCGCGAAAGGCGCGCATCACCTGGTGGCCAGCATACATCTCCTCAATGTGGCCATTAAGCTCGCCTAGCTCATCTTGCTGGCGGATGAACTGCGTTTGTGAGCGCTTGGTAATCACAACGATCAACCCCATCGACAGCGGCACAACCAAGAGCGCCACCACAGTCAGCAGCCAACTAATCGACAGCATCATCGCGAGGATCCCCACTAGCATCACCACCGCACTCATCATTTGCGACAGGCTTTGGGTAAGCGTTTGGCCTACTGTATCGACATCGTTGGTAATACGGCTGAGGACTTCGCCGTGGGTTTGTGTATCGAAGTAGCGCAGCGGCAAGCGATTGATTTTCGCTGAGATATCACGGCGCAGCTGGTACGTCAGCTTCTGAGTAATATTGGTCATAAGCCAGGCCTGCCCATAGCGAAACAGCGCACTAATCACATAGAGCCCCACGAGCCAGAGGACAATCTGCAAGATCGCATCGTAATGGAAGGTGGGGCGCGTACCAAGATCGAGCGTCTTGGCGGCTTCGCGAGCCGAGGCAGGTAGCGCCTGCGCCAGCTGCTTACCCTGGGGCGATGCCATAAATTGCTCACCCGTCATACCCGCGGGGATCGCTGCGCCGGCAGGAAGCTTCTCGTGGATAGCGTCGTAGGTACGCAGGCGCGTGTAATCATCGACGATTTGGTTAGTCGCGTTGCCGAGCAGCTTGGGGCTAACGATCGCAAACAGTGTACTGACAATCGTCAAACCAATCACCAGCATCAGCTGCCAACGAAAGGCGCGCAGATACCGCAGCAGCGTGCGTACCGTCCCGCGAAAATCCTTGGCTCGCTCCGTGCCACCACCAGCGACTGGCCCACCCATTGGGCCGCGGCGCACCCCTGATGAGCGCGACTTTGGAGATGACTGCTGGCTCATCGCACCCCTCCTTGCGCGGCGACACCAAACGGAGCAGGCCGCTCGAGCGCAGCTAGCTCATGCTCGCTCAGCTGCGATGCAGCAATCTCTTGGTATACTGCACAGGTCTGCATGAGCTCGTGGTGCCGACCCTGGCCAACGATCTTCCCTTCATCTAGCACAATAATATTATCTGCTTTGGCAATTGTATGGATCCGCTGCCCGACGATCAGCACCGTCTTGCCCGCCAGTTCCTGCGCAAGCCGCTGGCGCAGCGCGGCATCCGTCCGCGCATCAAGTGCCGAGAACGAATCATCAAAGATATACACCTGGGGCTGCGCGGCCAACGCCCGAGCAATCGACAGCCGCTGGCGCTGCCCACCCGAGACATTCGTGCCGCCTTGCGCTACTTCGCTCGCCATGCCATCATCGAGCTGGGCAATAAAGTCGCTCGCCTGGGCTACCTCTGCTGCATGAGCAATCGCCGCCTTATCTGCCTCAGGCGCACCATAGGCAATATTGCTAGCAATACTCCCCCGAAATAGCACACCCTTTTGTGGCACATAGCCAATCTGGCTGGCTAGGTCAGTCAGCCTGAGGCGACGAATATCCACCCCATCAAGCAAAATCTGCCCGGCCGACACATCATAAAACCGCGGAATCAAATTGACCAATGTCGACTTGCCCGAGCCCGTGCTACCAATGAATGCCGTCGTCTGGCCAGGCTCCGCCACAAAGCTAATGCCGCTAAGTACCGGCTCATCTGCCCCTGGATAGGCAAAGGTAACATCACGAAATTCAATCCGCCCCGCACCGTTCTCTGCAAGAGGCTGAGGCTCAGCAGGGTCAGTAATCGACGGCTCGGTGTCGAGCACCTCTGCCACCCGCCGCACCGACACAGCCGCGCGTGGTGCCATAATAAACACCATCGAGATCATCAAGAACGACATAATCACCTGCAGCGCGTATTGCAAAAAGGCCATCATATTGCCAATCGCTAGGCGCCCATCACCAATTGCCAGCGCACCATACCACACCACCGCCACGCTCGCGAGATTCATCACCAGCATCATCACTGGCTCCATCACCATCATCAGGCGATTGACTACGAGGTTGAGCTTAGTGAGCTCGTGGTTGACAGTATCAAATTTTGCTTCTTCGACTGCCTCGGTATGAAAAGCCCGCACGACGCGCAAACCCGTTAAGTTCTCGCGGGCGACTAAGTTCAGCTTATCCACCACGCTCTGCAAGCGCTGAAAGCGGGGCATCGCCGCAATAAACAAGCCAATAATGACCACCAAAAGCACCGCAACCGCCAGAGCAATAATCCAGCTCAGGCTTGGTGCATTGGCCAGCGCCTTTTGCAGGCCAGCCACGGCCATAATCGGTGCCATCAAGGCAATGCGCAGCAGCATAATTGCCGTCGATTGGATCTGCTGGATATCGTTGGTCGAGCGGGTTATAAGCGACGCTGTCGAAAAACGATTAAAGTCCGCCACAGCATAATCCTCCACCCGAGCAAACACCTGGTCGCGCAGCTGCTGGCAGAGACCAGTCGCAATCCGTGTCGCAAAGAAGACCGACACAATCGTCCCCACTGCACCGGCCAGCGTCACGGCAATCATCTGCCAGCCATTATGCCACAGAACGGCCATATCTGCACCAACGATGCCTCTGTTAATAATCGCCGCCATAAAGTCTGGCAAACTGAGCGTTGCCATCACCGAGCCATACGTTGCAGCAACCAGCAGCCCGAGCTGCCACCAATAGCCCCAGAGTAGTCGCCAGATGTACTTCATGCTCGCTCCGCCCGGTAGCCCTGAGCCAGTTTATCAATCAGCTGGCCAAGCTGCGCCAGCTCAGCATCGCTCAGCGCCGCAAAGAGGTCGGCAACAGCTTCTGTCATATACTGCTGGAAGTGATCGGTCATTAGCTGGCTCTGCGTCGTCAACCACAGACGCACCACCCGTCGATCGTGCGGATCAAGCGTGCGCTGAACGAGCTTTTTTGCCACCAGCACATCAAGAATCTGCGTCGCTGCGCCCTTAGAAACACACAGCTTTGCCGCGACATCACCCATCGTCTCGATGGCCCCACGATGCAGCAGACTCAGCACGTACCAGTGGACTGGCGTCAAACCAAACTGCTGGTCGGTCTGGCGCGCGGCATGGGCCAGGCGCTGCTTGAGCTGAAACACGCAGCTCATAATATGCTCAATCCATTCTTGACGCTGCGACTGCGCGCTCGGGGGTACTTCTATCGTCATGCTCTAAATAGTTTACTTACTAAACTATTTATTGTCAACGCCGCACGGCGCGCCGGCGACGCCTGGCAGACACTGCCGCGCCAACTCCACCTAGCACAACCAGCGCCGCGCCGCCATAATAGAGCAACGGAACATTATCACCAGCCGCCGCCAATGCCCCGTCACGCTGCGACTGGCCCAGCTGCGACTGCTCGGCCTGCGAGATATGCATCACCTTTGGTGGCAACGTGGTATTCTGTGGCTGATTTGGTTGCGGCTGAGTCGACGATGGCGCAGCGCTACCATGCAGCGTGTGGTCGAGTTGTCGCAGCAACGCATCATTACTCTGCGGGTCAGAAAGATAGCGCCAGACAATAATCCCTTGCAAGTTGTGCTGCTGGACATACTCTGCCTTGTACTTCATCGACTCCGCATCGTCATAGCTAATAAATTCACGCCGCGCAGCATTATAGAGATAGGGCGCTTTGCTTGCGTCGTCCCAGTAGCGAGTATAACCATTCTTATTAATATACTCTCGCTCGAGCCGGTCATACGTGGTGTGGTACTCGCCAGCCTTTTGAGCATCGCCAACGGGCTGGTGCAGCCCATGATTTACCTCAGGAACTGAGGTAAACCGCCGGCTATACCACCCCGCCCCAATCATTAATTTGTTTGTTGGCGCACCATGGGCTTGGTAGTGCTGCACCGCCGAGTTGGCACTCTGGTCGAGCGGGTCATCCGGCGCGGTATAGAGCCCAGCATGGTGTCCAGCGTGCGTCTTGAACGAGCCAAACCCCCGCATGTCATACGTCATGATCGCAATCTGGTCAAGATACTGCTGGTATTCAGCAAACTTATTTTGCTCAGCATACCACTTGGCTGGCGCACCGGTCATCGAAATACTCGGCTGGCGTCCGCTGGTGGTCGTTGCCGCGCGCAATTCGCGTAAAAGAGCAATTAAATCAGCCTGCTGACTCCCCTTTGGAAATTCCCAGTCGATATCCACCCCATCTAACTGATAAGCCTGCAGCGCCTTCTTAACAGAGCTCACAAAGGCCTGCCGGGTACTTGCTTGGCGCACCATCGCATCGAACTCACTTCGCGCAGTATCATTACCACCACCAATTGAGAGAATAAGGGAGATACGCGGATTAACCGCCCGAATTCGCTGCAGCGTGGCTGACTGCCTAAGGTGCGGCAACGTATCAAGCGTTAGGTGTCCATCGGCTGCAATACGCCCAAAATGGACAATGAGCCGATCGATCATCTTCAGATGGTCGTCAGTCACCTTTGGGAGATTCTCATCACTGACATAGACCGAGATTGTCTTCCGCTCCGCAGCCTGAGCTGGCAGTGGTGCCATCAGCTGGCATCCGACTGCTATCATCATGACACTGAGCACACTTTTCACCATTGCCGTCCGCATATCGCCTCCTTGCTTTTGCTACCTGTCTCCTTCTAGTCTATATCGTTTGCCAGAATAGGTAAAGTGTGAGGTGGTATAGGTTACTCGTCATCAGTGGTTGGCGTGCTACGCGTTGGCCAGTACCGATCAAGCACTGCATAGGGCAGCTGCTTATACCGATACCATAGCACGATCGTGACAAGTAGCGTCATTAATGACACAAAGGGCAGATGCACCATCGACAGCACCGCAATATAGAGCAGCCGCACCGCATAGAATACCACGCGGTGGAACCACCCCCGCGGCCGATCATCCAGCGAAATACCCGTTAGCCAGCCACCGAGCGTCCGCCCCTGGGCAACCAATGGGAGGATGGCATGCACGAGCGCAATAAAGCCATACGGAACGATCTGCGTCAGCATCTGCATCTGCTCAGTCCACTGCCGTGAGTGCAACACATTGAGAAGCGTGAGCGCCACCATCACAATCGTTGAGCCAATCGCCACTCCAGTCATATCAACAACAAAGGCAACGATACGCCGCACAAGGCCAGGCTGGCGAATCATCGTTGCTCCACGCTCCGTATCGCGAAGATTTGGCAATAACCAACCCGACCAAAAACCCAGCAGTGCCCCACTCGTATTGAGCAGTAAATCATCAACATCAAACAGCCGATAGCTACACGGATACACGCCAAACACCCCCGTGAGCTGCGTCAGTTCAATCACTACCGACGTCATCAGGCCAATCATTACCACTGTCCACCAGCGCACCCGATACATCGCCCGCAAAAACGCCCCCAGTGGCACAAAGAAAATAATATTGAGCACCACCTGTAGCAACGCCCGCACACCCTCGTGCGAGATATCAAAGATCGACGCCAGTGGTGTAAGCTGCGGCTGGATATGATGACTCCCGCAAAAGCGTGCCGCATTATCTGGCATCGGATAGAGTGTAAAGGCAGCTAGCGCCAAGCCATAAAGCACCACCAAATACGTCATGACTACCCGGCCAAACGCCACTCGGCGAAAGCGAATATAGTGCACTAATAACAGTGGCAGTGTCAACACAAGTGCGGCAAACGGCCACATCACAAGCGCCACCCGAAATGACGCGGTAAAATTCCCTAAGAATGAAAGCATACTGCGCGCTAGTATGACATAGACAGCGCAGACCTGTCAATAACAGGAGTGATAGCCTACACCACCGTGCGGCGCAGGAGCTGTGCATTTGCTGCGACAATGATCGTCGAAAGTGACATTACCACCGCACCGATCGCGGGCGAAATAACCACCCCGACTGGCGCAAGCACCCCAGCTGCGAGGGGAAGCATCAGCACATTGTAACCTGCTCCCCAACAGAGATTCTGCACCATTTTGCGGTACGTCGCTTGGGCCAGCGTGATCAGCCGGACAATTGCCTGCGGATCATCACCAACCAGCATAATCCCAGCAGACGCTGCAGCAACATCGGTCCCTGTCCCAATCGCGACACCACTCTCGGCCTGGGCAAGCGCTGGTGCATCATTCACGCCATCACCGACAAAGCACACCCGCTTCCCTTGCTGCTGGTACGCCATGACAATCGCCGCCTTCTCAGCCGGCCTTACCTCAGCGTGGACCTCAGTGATACCAACGAGGTGAGCAATTGCATCGGCTGGCCTCGCACCATCTCCTGTTACCATAGCAACCGTTATACCGCGGCGTTGAAGCGCTGCGACTGCCGCTGCCGCACCAGGGCGCGGCGCATCACCAAGCTCAATCGCACCACAGATGCGTCCAGCCTGGGCAACATAAACCACTGTATGATCCGTCGTTATCTCGTCTCGATCAATCTGATGTTGCTGCATAAAGGCTGCATTACCAACTAACGTCGGCACACCATCAACTACAGCCTGCACACCATAACCTGGCACCGTCTGGAGGTCACGCGCAGCAGGTATCGTGACACGGCGATCAGCTGCCGCGTGACGAATCGCTGCTGCAATCGGGTGCTCTGCCTCATGCTCAGCCGCTGCCGCTAATCCCAGAATAGCCGCGTCATCCCCACCATGGACTGCAACCACTGCCAAGTGACCAGTCGTCAGTGTACCCGTTTTGTCAAATAACACCACATCAACCTGCCGCGCGGCCTCAAAAGCGCGGCGATCACGCACCACAATACCGCGCTGGGCCGCAAGCCCAGTCGAGATCGATACAACCAGCGGCACTGCTAAGCCCAAGGCGTGCGGGCACGCCACAACCAGCACCGTTACCACTCGTTGCAACACTTCACCCAGCGATACACCAGCCAGCGCCCAACCAGCACCCGTCACCAGCGCAGTAGCAAGCGCCACATAGAAAAGATAGCCCGCTGCCCGGTCCGCCAGCACCTGCGTTCGCGACCGACGCTGCTCAGCCTGGCGCACCAGCTCCATAATATGCGACAACGTTGTATCATCACCAATGTGCTGGGCCATAACATGAAGCGCACCAGTGCCATTGATCGTGCCTGCCGTCACAAGACTCCCTGATTGCTTCGCAACAGGGCGCGACTCACCCGTAAGCATCGACTCATCAACTTGTGACGTGCCAGATATCACCTGGCCATCCACTGGCACACGCCCACCCGGGCGCACCAGCACGGTCATCCCCACAGCCAGATGATCAAGCGGCACTGTATCAATCGATTGCTCCGTCACAACCTCTGCCGTCTCAGGCAAGAGCTGAGCTAAGGTATGGGCGGCATCCGTTGCCCGCTTAATCGCTG
Source organism: uncultured Candidatus Saccharibacteria bacterium (assembly GCA_963514895.1). Lineage (GTDB taxonomy): Bacteria > Patescibacteriota > Saccharimonadia > Saccharimonadales > Saccharimonadaceae > Saccharimonas. The sequence continues at coordinate 81,283 of CAUPVK010000002.1, read as the reverse complement.
CCATTTCGAGCCAGTGCCCGAGGAGCATAATGGTAATGAGCGACGCGAGCTCCCACCAAAAATCCATCCCTGCTACCACGCCACTGGTCACCAGCAGGCTGTAGCCATACGCCACACTGATCGCCAGAGCAATCAGCAGCATCATACCGGGCTGACGCTGGCGTAGCTCCTGCCACCCCGCCCGAATAAAAACTCGGCCACCATACCACAGCAATATCGTCCCGCTTATGGCCGGCACATACCGGCTCACCACTTCAGGTAGTGTATACCCGAGCCACTGCTGCAGCAGCGGTGAACACACCAATACACTAATCGTTATGAGCAGCGACAACCAAAACCGCCGCCGAAACTGCGCCGCATCATGCCCACAATGGCCACCCTGTCCATGCGCCTCATGGTGAGTATGATCACCATGAGTCATATGATGGTGCCGTGACTGTTTTTTATCCATAACAAACTCCTCGGTGCTGCGCACCGCATTATCCTTTCCATTCTTATATCCGCTTGCTGCTAGCGGATGTTCGTCAGGTCGTAGAGCTGGTCGAGCTCTTTGAGCGCCTTATCGCGCTGCTTCGTATCGCTTGACGCCAACATCTCAGCCACATGTGTCTCAAGATGTTGCTTAACCATCAGCTTGTTGAGTGACGCCAGCGACTTCTGGATCGACAGACTCTGGATGATGATGTCCATGCAGTAGGCATCATCGGCCACGCGCTTCTCTAACCCCTCAAGCTGGCCCTTCATAATTTTAATACGGTGTAATGCTCGTCTGGTAATATCTTTGCTCATGTTCCTATGGTATACCCCCTAGGGGTATCTGTCAACCGATTCTTTCCCACATAAAAACCCACCACAGATGTGGTGGGTTTTTGCAAAACAAGGCAGAACGAGGCTTAGTACATGCCCATACCGCCGCCCATGCCAGGCATACCAGCTGGGCTTGCTGCTTCCTTCTCAGGCAGGTCGACGACGAGCGCACCCATCGTCATTGCGGTGCCAGCGATGGACGCCGCATTCTGGAGTGCTTCCTTGGTAACGCGAACAGGATCAACCACGCCAGCTGCTTTGAGATCGATCAGCTCGCCTGGTGTATTGACGTTAATACCAAAGCCAGGCTGCGCTGCCTTCACCTGTGGCAGCCACTCATCAGCATTGAGGCCAGAGTTGGTCAGCAGAATGCGGAATGGTTGCTCCAGCGCGTGAATGAGCAAGTCCTCACCAGCAGTCACCGACGCATCGGCATCACCAGCGTGGGTGTAGCTCGTCGCGAGGTTAACCAGTGTCACCCCGCCACCAGGCACAACACCCTCAGCCAGGGCAGCCTTAACCGCAGCCACCGCATCATCAACGCGGTATTTCTTCTCTTCGATCTCGGTCTCGGTTGCCCCACCTACCTTAATCACCGCCACTTGGCCAGTCAGGGCAGCTTGGCGCTTGACGAGATTGTTTTTGGTATAGTCGCTCGAGGCGTTGGCGATCTCAACGGCAATCTGGTCAATCCGGGCATCGACTGCCGTCTTCGCACCAGCCCCTTCGACGATCGTTGTCAAATCCTTGGTAGCAATCACCTTGCGAGCTGAGCCCACCACATCGGGGCCAACCGTATCAAAGCTCATACCAGTATCCTCAGTAATAACCGTTGCACCCACCAGAGCAGCAATATCGTAGAGGACATCCTTATCGCTCGGCGCTTTAATAGCCAAGGTATTAAAGGCACCCTTGAGGCGGTTCAGCACAAGCAGGCCAAGCGCTTCGCCATCCACATCGTCAGCAATCAAGACGAGATCTTTCTTACCACTCTGAGCAATCATCTCAAGCAGTGGAACGAACTCTTGCGCCGAAGAAATCTTCTTGTCGGTAATAACGATAGCTGGCTTATCGTACACCGCTTCCATTCGCTTCGTGTCTGTCGCCATGTAGGGGCTGACGAAGCCGCGCTGGACAGTAAAGCCCTCGACCACTTCGCTCTCTAGCTCAAGGCCGCGGCCTTCCTCAACCGTCACCACACCATTGGGCCCGATCTTCTCCATCACATCAGCAATCAGCCGGCCAATTGCGTCATCACCCGCCGAGATAGTTGCCACCTCTGCGACGCGTGTTTCGTCATTGCGAATGTCTTCTGCCTGCTCGCTCAACGCCGCTGTTACCTCTGCCGCAGCCCGCTCCAGACCCTTGCGCAGCAGCATTGGGTTGTGACCAGCAGCAATCAGCTTATTTGCCTCACTGAGGATATGGTAAGTCAAAACCGTCACGGTAGTTGTACCATCACCAGCCACATCGTTCATTTTGTTGGCGGCTTGCTTGATAAGCTCTGCCCCCACCTTAAAGCCCAGTGTTTCATCATCAACATCCTCGATGTCGATACCCTTGGCTACTGTCACACCATCGTGCGTGACACTTGGGCCACCGTAGCTTTTGCCAATCACGACATTGCGGCCCTTTGGCCCCATCGTTGTCTTCACTGCGTTGTAAAGAATCTCTGCCCCGCCCAAAATCCGGCGGCGCGCATCTTCATCATAAAATACTTTTTTTGCCATAGACTAGTTCTCCTATTCTACTGTCGCGAGGATATCCTCGTCCTTGATAATCAAATACTCTTCTTTGTCGAGCTTAATGGTGGTAGCTGCGTAGTTCTTGTAGACCACCCGCGCGTCGACTACGACATCTTCTACTGCCGATCCAACAGCAATCACCTTGGCAGCTTCCGACTTCTCCTGAGCCGACTCGGGCAAAAAGATCCCACTGGCAGTCTTCTCTGGCTTTTTCTCCTTAACCGCCACGACGAAATGCGCCATTGGCTTGATTGGTGAACTCATTGGTTACCCCTTTCTTATACTTATCACCGCGCCCCATATCAATCAAGGCGCTTCTAGCACTCTAGTATAGCGAGTGCTAATGGGAAAATCAAGAGAGGTGGCCGCGTAGGCTACCTTACGATACGACGCGCTGCCGCCATAACAGCCGACGCAGCAGTAACGAGCTGATCATGCCCTCGCACCGCAAGTTGCTCATAGTATGCATTCAGCGCAGGATCAAGCCACCTACTATGCTCAGCTGCGCGTGTCAACTGCACCTGCTGCGCAACATCGGTAACTATACCACAGAGGTCACGCGACATCGTATCGGCTATATAGCGCTGCGCTGCTTCATCTCCTCCGTCAGCTTGGTCAACAACGTCTGAGAAACTAACTGCATGTTCAAAATCAATCATACGAGCTGGCTGGCCCGAGACACGCACAACATTACGCAAATAGCCATCACCATGCGCAACTGCCACTCTATGTAATGCAGCCAATGCGGTCGCTGCCTCGGTAGCATACTGCGCTACATCATCCATACTCATCTCATGCCACGCAAGACTATCCAAGCCCACTACTTCTGGCTGATACCGCGACAATAGCAGGGCAACACGGCTATAATCCTGTGCAGCTGCGCCCTCCGATGCGCCATCAACTACCAGTCCGTCTACCGAGAACGGCGCAAGACCCTCACGCTCTAGGTACTGCGTCATAGCCAACTCACCAAGAGCCGTTGGCACCGTAGAAGGTTTGACAACAAGTGTTTCGGGCATATCGTGTTTCTGCTCAGCATAGCGCACATGGGTAACAAATACTCCATGACGCGACGAGCCTCCGCGCGCAAGATCTTTTTCGGGTACTGCATACGTTATTGACGATAAATCATCAGCAACCCGCAGCAGCGGGTCAGACGAAAAACAAGAATCAGGCCGATTATATTTACCATCATGTCGCACCGCTGCTGATAGGTTAGCCAGTGGGCGATAATCCTGAGGTTCCGTCAGTATCTCACAATGATTGTAATGCGGCTTAGCCATACGAGTATTATATAACAAACTGCGATTTTGTGCTATCGCTTGTGTTGTTAATACCACGCGCTTCTTACGATATCCATCTCACTGCTGCTATACTAGCCATAATTGCCTAACTGGCCGCCTATCATTCATTATCAATCAACGGTTCTATAACGGAGGCACCATGCACAGACACATCAACGTACGCGGAATTATCATTAACAACAAGGGCGAGCTCTTTTGCCAGCGCTTGACAGCGCGCACTGGCGACGGCCGAGATTTTTGGTGCACACCAGGCGGTGGGCTGGAGCTGGGTGAGAGCGTATTGGATGGCCTACGGCGAGAGATGGTCGAAGAAACTGGCGTCGATCCAGTAATTGGTCGGCTGCTCTTTGTCCAGCAGTTTGCTATCGAAGCACCAGCAGCTGGCGAGCCACGCGAACAGCTTGAGTTCTTGTTCCACATCACCAACTGGCACAACTACCAGTCAATTGACCTTGCCGCTACAACGCACGGTTTAGCAGAGGTTGCCGAGTGTGGCTTTATCGCCCCACAGCAGTACCTAATCTTACCTCACTTCCTTGCCGAGGTTGATCTGGCGCAGCTCATCGCTCGCAATCAGCCGGTGCAGTGCCTAAGCTCCTTGGTATAAAATTGACAAACAGTTCTATTCGGCGTATCATAGCATATTTGGTTGATAGTTCTCTACCTAACGCATCTCGAAGCCATGTAGGAGTCGAGAGGAGAAGTATGTACTCGAACGAGAGCAAGAACCTTATTTTACATTTCGGAATATTAACTATAGTAACTAACCAAGGAATTCTATGCTCCATCATCTACCCCAACGTCACAAACTCATCGTCATGCTTGCCGTGATGAGCGCCCTCTTCCTTGTGGCACTCGACCAAACCATCGTGGCGACAGCACTAGGCGCAATCGTCAAGGAATTCAATAGCTTCTCGTCACTTGGCTTTATCGTTACTGCCTATATGCTCACCACCACTGTAACGGTGCCGCTAGCAGGTAAGCTCAGTGATATGTATGGCCGCAAGCCGCTTTTGCTGAGTGGAGTAGCGGTCTTTACCATTGGCTCCTTACTCAGTGGTATCGCGCCAACCGTGGAATGGCTCATTGCGTGGCGTGCGCTGCAAGGAATTGGTGGCGGCATTATCACCGCCAACGCCTTTACTATTGTCGGCGATCTCTTTACACCCAAAGAGCGGGGCCGCTGGCAGGGGCTCATCGGTGCGACCTTTGGCATGAGCTCGGTAGCGGGGCCATTGCTTGGTGGCTGGCTAACCGATGGTGCGACCATCTTTGGCGTCACAACCGACTGGCGCTGGACGTTCTTTATCAATGTGCCAATTGGCGTCATCGCCACCGCTCTCATCATCCGCTATTGTCCACAAATCAAGCACGACAGCCAGCACAAGCCAGACTACCTCGGCGCTCTTTTTATCACCATTGCCCTGGCGGCACTTGTCTTGGCAGTAGACAATACGGAGATGGTCTTCAAGAGCGTCATCGACCGTGGCACGAGCCTTACTCTCATCAAGGGCGTGTTACTGGCTATTGCCGCCCTTGCAAGTGGTATCTTCCTCTGGCTTGAGCGCAAAGCCGCTCAGCCCATCCTCCCTCTCCGCTTCTTCCGCAACCCCACCTACCGCCTGATTATGCTCATTAGCCTACTCTTTGGTGCCGCTTTTCTCGGGGCAATCCTCTACCTCACGCAGTTTAACCAGCAAGTCTTTGGTGCGACTGCCTCTCAGGCTGGCCTGATGCTCCTACCAATGGTAGGCGGGATGATGATCAGCTCTATTGGCGTGGGGCAAATCATCAGCCGGACGGGTGTATACAAGCGCTATATCGTCATCGGCTGCGCCATCACCGCAGCAAGTATTCTCTCGCTTATCACGCTTCAGCCCACCTCACCCTACTGGCACGAGGCAATCATTATGGCACTCACTGGCTTTGGCATGGGGATGTGTATGCCCATCCTTACTCTCGCGGTGCAAAATGAATTCCGCCAGCAGGATCTTGGTGCTGCTACCTCAAGCGTACAGCTCTTCCGCGGGCTTGGCTCGACGGTGGGGACGGCTATCTTTGCGGGCGTGCTCACTAGTGGCATTCTGCACAGCCTTGGCGATGTCAATCAAATTCCCTACATCCAGACGCTGCGCCGCACGCCACAGGCTGCTCGGCAACTCGATGGTGAGCTTAATGCCGATACCCTACTGCGCATCAACAGCCAACGCGACGCCATCAGTCAGGGTGCGGCCAAAGGCATGGCCCAGCTACCTGCTCCAGCTCGCGCACGTGCCCAGCAGCAGCTAAGCCAGCAGCAAGACGACTACACCACGCGCATTCTCAATGCCTTTAGCGACTCCTTGCACCAGATTTTTATCATCAGCGCCGCGCTTATGGCCACCGGCTTTCTTGTTGCCCTCTTCTTGCCCCAGCGCACCCTCACCACCAAGCATGCGGATGATTAGACAGTAGAGAATGATTATCCCACTGACGGTACTCGACGCTCTCGATGTTATGCAGTTTGGGTTTGTTTACTGAGCGAAATACTTCTCTTCAGCTTCGGTAAGATCAGTCATCGCTGGCGATTCAATTGTCGCGGAAACGAGTCTTGTGGCGACTCCTAAACCGACACTCGCACATGACGGCAAATACCAAGACAAAGTTTCTACTTTGCTGCTATGGCCGGGGGTTGCGGCCCCGTACAGTGATGTAAGTCCAGCAACGTAGTCTGAGCGGGCTGACTGTATCAATGCCCTAATTTCCGGACCTGGATCCGAGGGGGCAAGGCTAGTCAAGCGGAAAGCGATTCTGGATACATACTTATTGTTGCTGACGGCTAAGCTTATGTGACCGTCTTCTTCTCCGTTGCTGACGTGGGTAACGAAAAATCTTCCATCGTCGGGAGCGGGCGTCCAGCCGAACTGGTCTCGCAGCGAGAAAGCCTCTTCGACGGTCATGGGCCATCGATGCTCAGCAATCGCTCGAATAATATCAATTGCCTGGTCAGTCGGGTAAGCACGAAAATCTGGTGTATAGTCGCTCATAGAATGCCCCTTTTTCTAGTTTGCAATTCTTTTTATATTGTAGCAAGTATACAAACTAGCCAACAACTGGGCGTAGGAGTTATATCACCCTACCTGCCGACGCGGCACAATCCGCTTCGTCACCGCATCGACAAAAAGCCGATAGGCCAGGCGGTTTTCCTTGGCATACGTGATGAGAATACCAAGGACGCGCTGGCAGTGCGGGCAGCATAGCTCATCACCAGCTGGAGTCATATCGATAAAACGGTCGACATACATGCGCCGCAGCGAACCTGGGCCATCCTTTTGGTAAAACGTCACGTGCTTAGTGCAGCCTTCGCAGCACACATCAAGCACCCGCGACGACCCACCGCGCCGCGCTTGGTATGCATCTTGAATGAATTGATATGTCATATTATCTCCTCTGTCATAGTGGCAGTATTTCTTCTTTATTATCTGTATAGTACCCAGTCTAGTACTTCATCGTCTGGATTGCACGCCGCAGCTGCGTAACCACCCGCTGAGCCCGCTCTGCAGTCCAATACCGATCGGGGGTGATAGCACTATCGCCAGTTGGCTCTTCTTTGTAGCGCCACACGATTGACCCGCCCTTTACGATCGTCACATCAGGCACAAAAATCCGCGGTTGGCCGTTCTCATCCTTACTGAGGTAAGGCGCAAGATGCGCCACCAGCTTTTGGTATGTCTCGTTCTTACTAGCACGTGCCTGACGAATGTTGAGATAGTGAATCGTAGCAATACCCTCAGCACGGGCTGCTTGGTCAACATACTCGCTCAGCCGCTGGCACCACGGACACTGCGGGTAGCCAAGAAACACCACGCCCGTGCCATGTTCTAGCATATCGAGCACAGCAACATCACGTGCGTAGACAAAGCGATTATCTGCCGCAACCCGTGGGTACTCTGCTTGAAACCTCGCAGCGTCTGTCTGCCTTGCAGGCTGGGAGCGATGTTGCTGAAGATACCACGCCGCGCCAACCAGGCTGATAGTTACAACAATAACCACCCCTGCTATTATCACCTGCGTGCTTCGACGCATCTCCCCCCTCCTCTTGTTCGTTATTTCGTTATTCCCACCGGAATAGCTTTATCGCCGCTATGTACACCACCAGCATCCATAGGCCAACAGCGCCAGCGTATGGCAGCACCTCTGCCAGGCTGGCATGCTCGGTCATAATGAGGCGCAGACCATCAGTCACAGGTGTCATCGGGACGAACTGGCTCAGCGTGCGCAGCCACTCCGGGAACATAAAGGATGGGAAGAAGGTGCCAGAAAGAAACATCATCGGGAAGGCTACCAGGTTACCCAGCGGTGCCGACTGGTTCTCATTCTTGGCCCAGCCGCCAACCAGCAAGCCAAACCCTACCATCAGCAGCGCGGACAGCGTAAGAAACGGCACGGCCAGTAGCCAGTCACCACGCATGTTGAAGTGGAAGACACTCATCCCGACCGCCAGCATCATAGCGGCACTCAGCAGCGATACAATCGTGTAGTGGATGCCCATTGCCAGGATCAGCTGCCCCGCTGTAAAGGGCGACGCTCGAAGACGCCGGTAGGAGCCTTTTTGCTTCTCCGTCGGCATCTGGTTAGCCAGGCCAAAGATCCCCATGCTCAGCAAACTAAAGGCCAGCAGGCCAGTAAAGGTATAGTCGAAGGTCTTGAGCTGCTCATCGCCCACAGCCTGGCCTGCAACCTTTAGCGGTGGCTCGGGCTGGCCCATACCCTTATTAATACCATTAATAATCTGCCCCATAATAGCCGTTAGCGTATTACCAGACTGCTCCGAGCCCTTCGCGTAGAGCACGCGCAAAGTGCCGCTTGGACGCCCCTGAGCCGGCGTCACGGTGCCAAAGTCGGCTGGCAGCTCAATGATGCCACTGAGCTCCGAGTGCTTCAGCTTCTCGCGCGCTTCTTGCATATCCTTGACGTCCTTTACTTTGAGCGTCGTATCGTTATTTGCTTTGGCCCGCTCCACAAACTGCTTGGCAAATTCACTCTTCGAGTGGTTAATAATCGCCACATCAAAGCTGGTGGTTTGGTTATTAAAAATCGCACCAAACACCAAGAGGAATATTAGTGGGAACAAAAAGGTGAAAAACAGCGACATCCCATCACGCATAAAGCGCTTTTGCAGGGCGCGCACCTGCCCATATACTCCAATCCAATATGACTTGACTCGCATCATCTACTCCCGAATGGCCTTGCCGGTTAAATCAATAAACACATCCTCTAAGTTAGCGGGCTCGACCGTTTGTTGCTTGGTAAAGCCGCGGGCCAGCAGCTGCTCGATAAGATGCTGCGGCGTATCGATGGTGATAATTTTGCCCGCATCCATAATCGCCAGGCGATCACACAGCAGCTCGGCCTCATCCATATAGTGAGTAGTGAGCACAATGGTAATGCCTTCATCGCGAATCGTCTTGATCAGCTCCCACAGGTTACGCCGTGCTTGCGGGTCCAGGCCCGTAGTCGGCTCATCCAAAAAGAGCACCTTGGGCTGGTTCACAAGCGTCGCAGCAATCGCAAAGCGCTGCTTTTGCCCACCACTGAGCTGCTCGACATAGCTGCCCGCCTTGGCACTGAGCTGCACCTTCTCTAGCAAAGCATCAGCATCAACGCGTTGGCCGTAGAGGCTGGCAAACATGCGTAGCTGCTCACGCAGAGTCAGCTTATCGTAAAAGGTGGTCGACTGCAGCTGAATGCCAATGATCTGCTTAATTTGCTTGGGCTGCTTGGCGACATCAATGCCGTCAATGGTCGCCTGACCAGCATCAATCGACCGCAGCGCCTCGAGCATCTCTAGTGTCGTGGTCTTACCAGCGCCGTTGGGCCCCAGCAAGCCAAAAATCTCGCCCGTCTTAACCGTGAAGGATATCCCATCCACTACTGGCGTACCGGCATAGGCTTTGGTCAAGCCATCCACTGTTATAATTGGTTTGGTTTGAGTCATACAACTCCTTTCTTATACTACGAGCCCCACACCTAAACAGGCCTCTGCTTAAATCACTCCCAGGGCATTATATTGTTATGAGCCAACCATCCGTTAGGCTGGATTATAGCATAGAGAAAAGGAAAGCGAAAGATGAACAATATATAACCTTGACAGTAGCGCAACCACCTTCTACGATAGATAGTAGTGTTACATAGTTATTCGTTAGGAGACCACGATGGCACTTATATCATATCCTCGCTACAATGATCGAGATTTCGAGAAAGATTTTCGTCATTATTGGGCGAACTGCCCTCAGGAAAAAATTGACAAAGTTGACCAAGATGCTCTCGCGTGTTTCTTAGAAGAAGGGAAAGTATTACCAGAGGCTACTCAGTATTTCGAGCATAATGCATCTAAAGAGATTATGTTAGGATCAATGGCACTTGGCGTTTGTGCTGTAAATTGTGTCATATACGATAGCGTAAGTGATATTAGTCATGCAATGGAAAACCTCCCCCTCTTTGCTACTACTAGTATGGCTGGTGCGACACTCGGAAGTATAGGCGGCATATTCACAGTATTCGCAAGGGAAGGTCTTGAACTTAAGCATTGTGACCCGCTCGTACATTTACTAGCGCTTCATCAAACTCTCCGTATAAAAAAGCTGCTTGGTACGGACTACGAGAATGTTACTGCAACATATAACAAAGTATCCCTTCGTGTGTCTGCAGAAAACCGAGCAACAGAACCTCCTTATCGGCTCTCTACTAAAGAAAAGGACCAGGCTACTGCAACAATTATTGAGCATATTATGGGAGGCAAAGCGCGTGACTTAGCCCTTGCCTATGAAGAGGACCGCGCTGCACGACCTATCACGCGGATAGGACCATCAGCTCGAGAAGATCTAGAAAAAGACCTCGCAAAAGCTATCGACCCACCCCTTGCCGCATTCTATGCCGAGCATGCATTCCTTGCAGAAAAACAAGCCAAAGATAAATTAACAGCAAAGCAAGAAGAAGAGGCCAAAGTTATCGGACAGCGAGAAGCTGATAAGGCCTATGCAGAGCTCAAGGATGAGGAAGTTTCTCAGTTGCTTGGATATCGTAATGCGCAAGAACTTACTTATTTTACTGATTTATCCGAGTTATAAGTAGTGTGCAAATAAACACATATCATCGATAGCCCAAAACACCTCTCCTGCCATCCAAACAGCAACTAACCAATAAGCATCTCATTACCATGCGGTGTATACTATACGTATGAAACGATTATTCCCTCTTAGCCACCGAGCAACCATTATCACCATCTGCCTTGCCCTCCTTCTCGTTATTGGCGGCATCGTCGGCACAGCGATTGGCTGGCGCAAGATTCTTTACAAACTCCAAGGTACGTCGCATGTGGCCACGCTCGATCGTTCGCCAGGGCTAGCTCAGTTTCCTGAGGTCAACACGCAAGCCCTCAGCCCTACTCGCCGCAAGGTCATCCAGCTTACCCAGGCAGAGTTTGCCGCTCAGCCCGCTGGTACGAAATATAGCCAAGGAGCGCACGAAGCATGGTGTGCCGACTTCGTTAGCTGGACAATGCAGCAAGCTGGTGCGCCGCTCAAGAACCCACACACTGGTAGCTGGCGTATTCCGGGTACCTTCACGCTGCGTGAGTATTACGAGTCAGCAGGCCGCTTCAAGCCAGCCGATAGCGGCTACCAGCCCCGCCCTGGCGACATAGCAATCTACCGCGCTTCGCCCGTCTTTGGCGACCATACGCACATTGTCCTGCGCAATGATGATGGCATGCTCACCACTGTTGGCGGCAATGAGAATAACAAGATACGTGTTTTTGCTAATCAGCAGCGCAACTATACTGGCCTACTTGGCTATGGCGTTACAGAGTAGCCATCACTAGGATAACCACAGAGGGCTATAGCGCTCAGTGGTATAATAAAGACACTGATGAAACATCGCCTTTCTTCGCTACGCCATACTATCCCCACTGCCCTAAGCGGCATTAGTCAGGTGCTGCGCCAGCCGCGCTATGCGGCAGGAGCGCTAGTTAGCGCGCTCGGCTTTGCCTGGCTAATTTTTCTCTTAACTAACGGTGGATTCTATGGCGCGCTGCTTATGTCTCGTCTGCCGCTTATCGATAAACTTGGCGTCATTGGGACGATGTTTATAGAGATTGCTCGGCAGGCCGCGACATCACTGACGGGTGCGCTGCTCGTGCTTGTCTCAATACTGCAAGGGATATCGCTCACGCTTATTATCTTCACCGCCCGGCGCAACAAGCGCAACCAGCAAACCACCCAGCAACTCGGTCTTAGTGGTATTGCCTCCGTCGCGGCGGCAATTGGCCTGGGCTGCGTGCCCTGTGGTACATCACTCATTCTCCCCATCGTGGCAGTGTTTTTCTCGGGAGCAGCCGCTGCTTCAGCCGCGACAGTTGCCAGCACCATTGTGCTTGTCATTGCCCTTGGGCTCAGCCTCTTTTCGCTCTATCGATCGGGCCAGATTGCCGCCATTTACATAACATTAGCTCAGCAGGAGGAGTATCATGCAGTCACAACAAACAGGGGTTAGCTTAATCCATATCATGCTTGGGATTGTCGTCGTCACAATCATCAGCCTCTTCGCCTACAATCTCATCAACCGCCCACCCAACAAGCATATTGGCAAAGGTGAACCATGGCAAAGCGCCATGTCGCAGGGTAGCCACACTGCGCCCAATGTCTTCGTTGACTACACCGACTACTTCTGCTCATTCTGCGCCCAGGTCGAGGCTGCCACGAACACTGCAGACTTCCAGCAGTATATCAAGTCGGGCAAACTGCGCTACGAACACCGGATTGTTGCCGTTCTCAAAGATATTGTGCCCAATACCGAACGTGGTGCCGAGGCAGCATTTTGCGCAGCCGACCAGCATAAATATTGGGAATACACACACCACATTGTGCCCCGCATCAAAGCTGACTACTTTGACAAAGGCATTGGCGTCAAAGGCGTTGCCGTACCCAAAGAAATTCCGCTCCTCCCCGTCAGCTACTTCGAAACATCGGCCAAAGCGATTGGACTCAACGTCGAGACCTTCCGCGACTGCGTGACAAACGAGAAACACAAAGACGACATTGCCACAAACACCAGCCGCGCTCTCAAGCTCGGCGTCACTGGCCTGCCCTACATGATCGTCAACGACTACACCACCAGCGGCTTTGGTGGCGGCAAGCACGGGCTAAAGACATTGCTTAAAGCAGGTGGGGTGCAATAACCCCTACCGCCGGCGCAAGAAATAATACCCGGTTGCCATGGCGGCTATCACACTCACAGCGGTAATCTTCCAAAACATCGTCGGGTCGTCCGCCCCGGGCACAGGCACATTCATGCCATAGAGCCCAGCGATCATCGTTGGGATGGTCAGCGCCACCGTGATCACCGTTAGTAAGCGAATCGTCTCATTCAGGCGTGTGTCCATCACGGCGCGGTAGCTATCACGCACATTAGTGATGGTGCGCAGGAGCGACTTACAACGTGCAATCACCTGCTCCAAATCAATCGAGATATCCTCCACATCATCCTTATCATCCTCTTTGAGGCGGAGGCTGCGGTTTGCCATCAAGCGCTCAATCGCCCAGTTCATTGGCACCAGCGCATTGAGGTAATCGTTGAGCTTGCGTTCATACTCGGTCAGCGTCACGATATCGCGCGCCCGCAGCGTATGGAGGTCGTCCGTTGCTGCTCGCATTTGTCGGTTGATCGTTGCCACTCGCCGCTGGTACTGCAGCGACACCGCCTCGATCATTGCCACCACGAGCTCAATCCGCCGCGCCGTATTCATCCGTGTTTTGTCGACGAAAGGCTGCCACAGCCGGCCCAGGCTATCACGCGAGAGCGTCACGACATAATTTTTGTGAATACCAAACAATATCGGCGTCGTAAAGTCATTAAAATCATCGTCTGTATCAGGCAGGCGGGCAATCAAATACGTCCACTCATCCTCAAACTCAACACGTGGCACCTCGTGCGGGTCTAGCGCATCTTTGATGATGTTTTCGTCCATACCAAGCGCCAGGAGCTTGTCGATCTCCTCACTGCTGGGCTTCTCGCAGCGCAGCCACGACCCAACCCGCAGCGTATCACGCGGCGTAATCGTCTGATCTGCCTCACTCGAACGAAGATATTGCAACATACTAGTGATAAGTATACGATGAAGCGGTGATAATTGCAAATAATACGACAGGTTCGCTTCTGCGTTCTGCATCGTTCATTATTTTATAGCGACGTATGGCGACGACTATTCACTGACAAACAGCTGCTCAAGCACCGCATCAACCATAAACCGCATCGTCTTTGGTGCGATACCCTCCAGTGCGTCGATTGCCGCCACTGCTGTAAAGAGCTCGCTAATTATCTGGTCGGTCGCGCCTGGCCGCAGTATGCCATCGCGCCGCCACTGCTGCACCTGCTCGGCAAAGAACTCACCACGCATTGCCAGGCTATTACCCGCCTCTGCTTGCTTGGCCTCGTCTTGGTAGGCTTGGCGCACCTGCTCGCCAGGCACATCACTCTGCCACTCGGCGAGGATTTTATTACGCCGCATGGCTTGCGTCGTGGCACGTAGATAGGCTGCAAAAGCCGCCCGCGGCTGCGACCAATCAATCCGCCCGACGATCCGGTTCTTCGTCTTCTCGTCCTCCGCACAATACACCGCAAGGAAGAGCTCCAGCTTAGACGGATAGAGCAAATACACACCACCCACCGCAATGCCCGCCACCTGAGCAATCTCCACGATCGATGCCGCCTTGTAGCCGTCCTGGGCAAAGACCCGCCGCGCTGCCTGAATTAGTTTCGCCTGACTGATTGCCATATCGCTCCGACCTCCGCTCGCGCTATCCTGAACGATAACGCCTCTTTACTTTCTACTCATATTCTATTATAGCAGGTTTGGAAACGGCTGCGCAGCGAGACTGGTAATAGGGTGTATAGCAACCAGCTCTCTCGCATTAGCCTATAGTAAAAACAGAGGTACAGCCATGCCATATCCATACGAGGACAATCTGGTGTAGTAACCTTTCTCTCGCTACTCTGCTATACATCGAGAAAAATCTGTTGCCTTCTTCATCAGGCTTTTGGCATCCACGGAAGAGACCAATCCGCAGAAAATACTCAATCAATCCTTCTATTGCCCCAAAGGAGGGATGGCTAATATAACAGTATATACAACAATCAGCGATCTACCGTCTTGTATAACGCTCATGCTTTTGGTACACTGATAGCTAATATAACCATAAGGGGGATTTTTATGATTGCAACTCAAACTGGCCAGGGTAAAAAACGGATTGGCCTTATCTCAACGGGGATTGTGGGTGCACTGCTGGTCGCCTTTACCTTTACGCCAACCTTTGCAGGCTTTGCGGCAAGCATCCAAAACACCGTTAACAGCGCCTCAACCGGTACACTCACCATGAAGGAGACGTCGGGCACCTACACCTGCAATAGCACAGATGGCGCTGGTGCGACGACGAACTCTGCTACCTGCTCTACTATTAACAAATATGGTGGTACAAGCACACCACTTGTTGCTGGTGGGCCAGCCCAAACAACCAACATCACCCTGCAAAACACCGGAAGCGTAGCCGCAACATCCTTTAGCCTCAACCCTGGCACATGTAGCCAATCGTCTGTCGCTGGTGCTTCAATGGCGGGTTCGGCAACAGACTTGTGTAGCAAAGTCAAGGTGGCTATCAAATCAGGCAGCAGCACACTCTTTACGGGTACTGCCGCACAATTGCAAGCAGGCGGTGCTATCGACCTGCTCGCCAAGCTCAGCAAAGCAACCATCAATGCAGGCGAGAGTGTGCCAATCACCTTTGAGGTGTCACTCGACGCCAGCGCTGGCCCAACCTACCAAGGTCTGCAGGTCTCGCAACCACTGACGTGGACATTTGGCGCGTAATTCCTCTGGAGTAGGACGATGCGCATGCCGCGGCAACGAATAATTATCATCACTATCCTAAGCCTCTGTCTTGGAGGCTTCGTTGCCGTGATGATGGCGCTCGGCATGCGTATCTTTTTCGTCACAACGCCAAGCATGGCTACTGCCGCGCCAGTTGGCTCGCTCGTCATTGCCCAGCCAGCTAGCAGCTACCACCCCGGCGATATCATCACCTTCCGACGCCACGGCCGGACGTATACTCATCGGATACAGTCTATCACCAACCAGCGTATCCTCACCAAGGGCGACCTCAACCACGCGGCTGATCCACTCCCCATTGAGCACAGCGCCATCATTGGCAAAGCAATTTTCATCAACCCATGGCTTGGCTGGGTATGGCTGATGGCGCCATGGGTGGTAATCGGCTGGCTCATCATCCATCTAGCCACCCGCCGAGCTCGCCCAACGTGGCGCTGGTATTATCGGATTATTGGCATGACGCTGGTGCTTTGCGCTGTGTCACTGTGGTTTCATCCATGGATCAACTTTAGTGTGCTCAGTGTTTTGCCGTCCAATGAAGGCGCGACTATGCACATCGTTAATACTGGCGTCTTCCCAATTGACGCAGTCGGTACAGTGCTCTACCCCGGCCAAGATGCTACCATTACCGTCTCAGTGCAAAATAGCCATGGGCAGTATTTTTTCATGCCAACGATTCATTACACAGCGTGGGTCGTCTTGTGTATTATGCTCATTTGTCTTATCCCCTTTGGCCTCATGCTCTACGGCCTTCGCCAGCTATCTCGGCCTGTCGCAGCCGATAGCTCACCACAGCCATTGCCTGTCACCTCTGTCATCGTCGCAGCAATTATTACCCTGGTGGGGATATGCTTTATTATCTTTCATAATTTTTATCTAACAAGCGGGGCGTTTTCCGGTACGATCCGCAACAGTGCTAATACTGCGCGCCCCGTGCTCTACAACTGCACTGATGCCACCAAGCTCACTGCCCCCTCGCAAGCGCTCTTTATCTACGGCATGACATTCTTCGATACTGGCACTACCGAGCGCGACCTATCTGGTAATAACAATAAGGGTGCCTGGCTCACGCGCACGGCCGCTGCTCATGGTTCACAATCATATGCCTGTCGCCGCGACCGTGTGCGCAGCACCCTCTTTAAAGATACCTGTCTCGCCTACCCCACACCGGTTGATAACCCCAACCCTTTTACCCTCTCTGTCTGGTTTAATACCAATCAATACGGGCTCAATAATGGGCGCATCGCCGGCTTTGCCAGTACACCAGACAATGGTGCCGACCCAAGCTTAGACCGCGTCCTCTTTCTCGATAAGCAAGGGCGCATTGCCTTTGCAGTGTGGCCTAATGCCACGCGCTCAATCTTCTCACCAGCTGGCAAAAACTACGCCGATGGCAAGTGGCACCACGTCGCTGCCTCACTCTCACCACAAGGTATGCGGCTCTATGCCGATGGTGCACTGGTTGCTCACGACCCAAGCGTCACGCAGGCCCAAAACTTCCGCGGCTACTGGAAGTTTGGCTGTGGGCGCTTTAGCGAGTGGCGTAATGGCGATGGCACACCCATCAACAGCACAAACACATTCTTCACTGGCATGATGCAGTTTGGGGCTGTCCACACCACCGCGCTGAATGATGCTCAGGTGCAAGAAATCTACCTTGCTGGCACAAAATAGCGCACGCAGCGCGACAACATATCTTTAGCTATTACATCGTTTTGCTCCCATTGCAAGCATCCAGCGCCTGCTATATACTATATGCATGAAATACATGCGCAATACACTCGTCAGGCTTCTCACTATTCTCCGCCATATATGGCTGCCGCTTGTGGTGATAATTCTGCTGGTCGTGGTAGGCATTAGCATGAGCGCTGTCTTGCACGCAGTGCGACCCGAGCCACTCTGGACGAACGCAACGAAGGAACTCGCGCAGCGAGTGAAAAGCGAGGCCACGCAGTCGCTCGACATTACCCTGAGCCGCGGTGAGTTTATCAATATTGATGGGCCAGGCGGCATCGTCATCGGCACTATCACCGACCACGCCGCACGTCAGCGTCTGCTCGCTAGCCAGCCGTTTCGCGATTGCAAGTTTGGTTGCACGGGGTGGATGGCATATTCACGGCTTGGGCGCACATTACCGCTTGATTCTTCAGAGCAGATGTCTGGCCACGCGCGTACTCTGCTGAGCTCGGCCGCTGCCTCAGATAGCTCGTGTATCATTCGCTTCTATTATCTTGGTCAAACACTCCCAGATAAACACAGCTCACCCAACCTAGATGTCATCTGTCTCTCACAAAAGACAGGTGCGTTTGTGTATGAATTTCGAGCGGCATAGTTGTCATTCCCATAGCTACGGAAGTTTTACTACTTGATGGCTATAAGGTTGTTATTCGCCTTGATCTTGCTGCTCCCAAGAACGCCGCTCTTTTTCATCTTCCTGTGTAAGGAATTCGAGAAGGTCGTTGTGCTGTTTTCGCCCCTCTGGAGTCATCAATTGTTGGCGCATTCTCTCCTCGTAGGCTACTTGTGTCCGAGTAGCGGGGAATACTCGCGGAACATTAATCATTGTTCCTGGGCGAGCACCACGAAGACCGAAAGACACATAGTCTACTATTGGACCATAAAGAGTTCTCCTCGCTTCTTTGTAGGCAGCTGCCCGTTTCTTCCACTTTTCTTCCCGCCTTTTCTCCTGCCAGTCTTTAAAACGAGAAATAACCGGCACCATTTCAGTTCCTTTTGCTGCCACCACTCCTATAGCGCGGGTACGTTGCTGATCGTCATGCTCAACCGCAGCTTCACTAGCATCTATCTGCTTAGCATTGTCTGTTAAGGCTCTCTCTCTCTCTCTCTGAATTTGACATGTGTTCTCCTTATTGTCTAGGATTTCTATTGTACGAGATATGTGGTAGCGTTGTCAATTACCTGCGATGTAAGTCTCAAACTTTGCAAACTATAAAAATCAAAGCGCAAATAGGTCATTCAACGCCTCACTCACCGTTGGGTGAGTAAAGATCTGGTCGCGCAGCGTAGTATAGGGCAATCCAGCATCCATCGCTGTTTTGATAATATTAATCACCTCTGGAGCCTGCTGGCAAAAGAGCGTCGCGCCAAGAATATGGCCTGTCGATGGCTGGACCACTGCTTTGAGTAACCCCGTTGTTTTATTATCAACATGCATGCGCGGCACCGCCATTGCTGGCAGCTCTTTAACCTTCACATCATCGCCATACTGCGCGCGAGCTGCTGCTTCGGTTAGGCCAACACGCGCCAGTGGTGTCTGCATAAATATCACATGAGGCAATACTGCACGCTGAGCCCGCGTATAGCTACCATCACCAAGGAGCTGACTCTTCACGATACGAAAGTCATCAAGCGACACATAGGTATACTGTGGCCCACCATTGACATCGCCCAGCGCCCAGATATGTGGTTGGGTGGTTTGCAAATGGTCATTAACGACAACAGCGCCGCGCTCATCAGTCTTCACGCCAGCGGCGGTAAGGCTAAGCTGGCCGGTATTAGGCCGGCGGCCAGCGGCCACAAGCACGGCATCGTATACTTGCTCATCACCGCCACGTATCACAGCAACGCCGTGGTCTGTATCGCGCACCTGTTGTATGTCTGATGCAAGCACGAGTGTTATACCCTGCGCCTCCAGAGCCTGAGCAACTGCTTGAGCAACAGATGGCTCGTCGTGCGGAAGCAGCTGCGCCCGGCGATGGTAGAGCGTTACCTCTGTGCCAAGAGCTGCATAGGTCGAGGCGAACTCGAGACCAATCGGCCCAGCGCCAATCACCGCTAGCCGCCGTGGCTTCAGCTGCTGGTTGAGCACCTCTGTACTGGTATAGACATGGGCCGATTGCTCAATGCCAGCAATCGCTGGCATCACCGGCACTGCACCGGTATTAATAAACAACCGTTCTGCCTGCAGCTCAATACGCTCCTCACCCGCCTGGACGCTCACCGTGTGCGCATCAACAAACGACGCACTGCCATCGATAACCATCACGCCCGGGTTATCCGCAAGCATGTGGTAGTTCTTGCTATTAAGCTTGGTTACGACCGCTGTCTTGCGCGCAAACGCTTCGTCGATCGACTGGCCAGCCGCTGCTGCACTCACCAGCGTCTTGGTCGGAATGCACGCAATATTAATACACGTCCCGCCATACATCTGCGGCGACTGCTCCACCAGCGCTACCCGCTGACCCGCCCCAGCGAGCGCTACCGCTAGCGTCTTGCCCGCCTTACCAAAACCAATAATCAGTGCATCAAATTGTGTGTGCATTATACTTCTCCTTCACTAAGATTATCGCACAGATGAAAGCTAATGTAAATGTGTTACAATAGTGATTCGCTCTTCTATACCTACTAAAAAAGAGCAGAATGAGCATACCGCCCGCTTTCGACACGCTTTGTGCTCAAACATACAACACTCAGCGCCGCTGTGCCAACACTGGCTGCACCCGGTCAATCCGGTTCGTCCAGACATACCCGCCAAACTGTGGCGGTATCTGCGTCACGCTCTCCGCTGTATCAAACCCAGCTGACCACTGTCCATCGCCTTCGACCAACATTACTCGCGTGTTTACCGCCGCCATCCGGTCAACAAACTTACCTGGCCAGCCCCATAGCAGTGGTGCATAGCGCCGCGGAATGTGCAGCTCCATATTGTGCAGCTCGTGCGGCACATAACCCGTCCAGCCAACCGCCAAGTACCGCAGCAAACCGGCTTTCATCATTGTCTTGGAACAGAGACGCAGCGTAGCGCTTTGTTGGCGCAGCCAGGCAATGCCATCGTCATTACCGTAGACTGTTATTTGTTTGAAGCGTTCAGGGTTCATTGCCTGGAGCTTTCCCCACAACACTTCGTATGTCTGGTGGTTGCCATCCTTAACATGCAAAAGAAGATCTTTGTGCGGAAAGGCCGTCAGCACCTCATCAAGCGTGGGCATCAAGCCCACACCTTTGCCACGGAATGGGAAGGTTTTGCCGCCATCCGCCGTGTAGCCATAACCAATGTCAAGCTGCTTAAGTTCAGCCATAGTGTAATTGCCAATCTCGCCCTTGGCTTCTGTGCGATATTCTAGTGTTGCATCATGAAATACCGCGAGTTGCTTATCTTTCGTGAGCTTGAGGTCAAGTTCTACCACATCCGCACCATGATCAAAGGCAGCGCGCATTGACGGGATTGTATTCTCAAGATAGGGGTGCTCGGGTTTATCCATAATGGCTGCAGTGTTGGTGTCATTGCCAACCTTGCTGTAGTCAAAGGTCTGTGCCAAGCCTCGGTGAGCGAGTATCCGTGGGTGCTGCGTTGGCACAAAGAGACTCGTATTATTGAGCCACAGCCCCATGATAATCACTACAATCACTATCAACCCTCGCCAGTGCCGCCGACTCCACTGCGCTCCGCTCTGTCCTATTTTCCGAAATGTATCGAACATTTATTACTCCTTTATTTTTATTATCCGACAACCGCTTATTCCACACGCTGAGCAAATAACTCAGCAACGCCGCGCAGGAAAATCTCCGCCGTCTTTGGACCGACGCCATAGAATGTTTGCAGACGTTTGGCGCACTCAGCTTCGTCCGAGCTACTATCGATGAGCAGCATCAGCGAGCCATCATACCAGTCAATCAGCTGCTGTGCACAGAGTCGCAGCGCCGTCGCTGTTTTCTCATCATAGCGCGTGTATTTGCCTTCATCCAGCAGCCGCACGAGGCGTCTGCGCTCCACCGCAAGCAACGCCCACGGCGTATCAAGCTGGTGCTCCACCAAGAGACGCCAGGTCTGCACCGCCACCGGTGATTGAATCGGCTTGCCCAGCAGATACACCAAGAGAAACCAGCGAAAGAGATCGAGCTCATCATGCGCAACATTGAGCGCGAAGTCATCGGGATGGTGTGAGCGAACAGAGCGAGCCATATTCCATATTATTCTCTAGGTTGGAGCTTATTGTCAAATGAGACAAGCTACGCCACAGCTTCTACATCATGTATCAGTAAGCACAACCAATAAACAATTGCATTTCGTGCAACACATTGCTAGAATATACATAGAACATTTAGCTAACATCGATGGTCTATGGGGGTACATCATGTTTCGGAAACTCGTATCAAACTTATCGCTCAGCCCGGCGATCGTCGGCCAACTGGGTTTCTACGCGAAGCGCTTACGCAAAGAGGAGGCGACGCGCCGCCTGGGGCTGATCTTTACTGCGCTCGCACTCGTCGTGCAGTCATTCACGCTGCTTGCGCCACCAGAATCAGCTAACGCCGCCGACCCAAGCGATATGATCTACGGCGGAATTAGCAATGGCTCGCAGCTCATGGCGCACTACGACGCCAACACCAACAACATCCGCGACCTCTACAGTACCATTGGCATTACCCGTGCTGAGCTGCAGCAGGCGACAACTCGCCTCGAAACCCGGCGGAGCACCGAGAACACCTACTCGTGGGGAATGACACCGCACTTTAGCGCTGCTCAGGGCGAAGGTGTGTATTCTGTGAAGGCAGCGCAAGGTGGAATGCGCAACTTCTACTACCGACCACACCACCTGTGGGGGAACTTCACCTACCGGGCATTCGTTGGCCACTCAGCAAAGTTTGGCTGGTTCGCCATTATGCTCAACTGCGGCAACCTCATCACCCAGACAGTGCCACCCGCACCTGTCTGCCCACCCGGCCAGGTCGGTACCTACCCAAACTGCAGCACGCCGCCATCTGTCATCAAGCCAACGCCAGTGGCAAGCTGTAGTGGCCTTGTCATCAACAAGAACGACACCACCTACCAGTTCACCGCTGCAGCATCTGCCCAGCATGGCGCTACCATCACCGGCTATGTCTTCCAGGTCTACCGCGATGGCAAGCTCGCCAAAACACTCGAGAGCAGTACGCCTACCGTCAGCTACAGCGAGAAAACGCCCGGTTCGTACCGCGTCGTCCTCACTGTCAAGACCTCTCTGGGCGACCGCACCAGCGAGGCCTGTGCCAAGACCTTCGTCATTGCTGCACCCGCCCGCTGCCCGGTCAATCCTACCCTGCTCAAAGATGATGCTCGCTGTCAGCCTTGCCCAGGCAACAACACCCTCTGGCTCGAAGATAAGACCTGTGCTGCCAAATTTGTCCAGACCAAGAGCGGCCACAACCTTACCCAAAACAGTGCTGAGACGACCACCGTCACCGCCAAAGCCCACGACCGCATTACCTACAAGCTCAGCGTCACCAACAAAGGCCTCAACGCCGAGAAATTCACCTTTAGTGACAACCTCGGCGATGTCCTCCAATACGCTACGGTCGTTGACGCTGGTGGCGGCACACTTGCCAAAGACACCAACCAAAGCGCCAGCATCGATGCAACCATCCTCAGCTGGCCAGCTGTGGAGATCAAGCCAGGCGAGAGCCAAGAGCGGCAATTTACCGTCCAGCTCAAAGACCAGATTCCTTCGATGGGTACTGGCACCAGCAATGCAACCTCCTACGATTGCCGTATCGATAACACCTTTGGCAACACACTCAGTACGAAGGTAGATTGCCCCGCCGAGAAGCGCGTCGTCGAGCAAGTCGTGACGGAACTGCCCCACACTGGTAGCAGCGAGAATATCATCTTTGCCGGCATCGTCCTTGCAGTGGTAGTCTTCTTCTACGCCCGCTCGCGCCAGCTCAGCACCGAGATCCGCCTCGTACGCCGCAACTTTAATGTCGGAACAATCTAACCAAGGAGAAACCAATGGCAGAACGATTTACCACTAAGCGCCAATCTGAGCGCCGCACCGAGCAAACCATCGAGCAATCACGTGCTGAGCAGCTAACCGCCCTACGTCAATCTGGCGAACACCGCCAGTTAGAGCACCCCAGCCTCCAGGGCGAAACGCGTCAGCGACACGAAACCCTTCGGGCCGCTCGCCACGAAGCCGAGCAAGTCTACGAGCAAGCTGCCGAGCAAAAACGAGCCACTGCCGAAGCTGAGCGCCGCCAGCGCGAAACCCGCGAACAACAACGCGCCGAGCGCCAACGTCAAACCAGCCCAGCTGCCCAGCAAGAACGCTTCGATAAAACCATGGCAGCCGTCCAATCCCAGCTCTCACCCTCGAGCCGCGCCTTTAGCAAAGTCATCCATAACCCAGCCATCGAGAAAGCAAGCGAAGTCACTGGCAATACCGTTGCCCGGCCCAATGCACTGCTCTCTGGTGCCATTGCCGCCTTCGTACTCACTCTAGCTATCTACCTCATCGCCCGCTTCAACGGCTATCCACTCTCCGGTGCCGAATCCATTGCCGCCTTCGCTCTCGGCTGGCTCTGCGGCCTCGCCTTTGACTTTGTGCGCATGATGATGCTTGGTCAGCGGAATGTGTAGTTTGCCTCTGCAAATTACTGCTCGATCAACAACATGATTCATTCACTTATTACCCACACTCCTCATGTGAAATAGTACCCTATTGATCAAACTTCAATACTCTAGAGGAAGATCACTCAGGCTAGAGAGAAGTACCTGAACGACGGTGGCTACATACGTCATGAGTGAACGATACCACGATCGAGCCCATCAAATCAATTTACCTTTGTCAGCTACCTAAACTAGTCTAATACCTCAAGATGCGAGTCAATCCAAATTGAACCGACCATAAGGTGCCTTCACGATTAAAGCGAAATACGATGAACTTCCCGTGATCTAGTCTGTATTGCAGATTCTTACGTCCTGCGAGCCCTCCTTCAAAGTCAGGAGGTCCAAATATGTCAGTAACCTCCTGTATTGTAGCTGTATTTGGTAGTGAATCTAGTAACTGATGAGAAAGCGGAGAAAAGGGAGCTTTGTAGAAATTGTCTTCCTGCAGATACAGGGAAACAACGACGAGGATATCATCACGTAACTGCAGTTCGAGGCCTGCGTTATAGTACAACCAATACGATTCAGTCAAATCAACTGGAAGAAAGTCTGGTTCAGTGTCCTTGATGATCGGGTCGGTTGCTAGTCCGTTTGTAGCAGCACTAACCGCCTTTTCAATTTCTGCTTTGTTTTTTCCAACTAGTTCGAAATAGTTTGTGATTGCGCCAGTTAGTTGAGTTTCCATAGACACTCCATAACGTATTTAAAATTATTTGATTAATTTATTATATATCATAGTTGAATAGACCTAGTATAAATTAACAATTCCCAAGGCCCACTACTGAGGTCACTGGAGCGAAATAACTCATCCTTAAAGCAAACGGATAACAAGTAACCCTTTCCGTTACCCCTCTCAAGTCCCTCAGCTATTATCACTACATGCGAATGAAAATAGCGAAAATCCATTAGTGGTAATCGTTCCAGTCGACATCATAAAGCCAGTGCTTCGTGACGTTACGAAATTCGACATCGTCTCCATACGGATCGTCAGGTGTGGACGTGAACGTATACTCCTTTAATTTTGTTTCAACAAACTCAGTGATGGCGTCGTAGTCAAGCGTACTCATAATCAGAGGCTTTGCCTCATTATCGTCTTCAAAGTACCACTTGCCACGTGGATCATCAACGAACGACGGCGAACAAACGGTAAGGACGTAGCGACCGCCTTCTATAGGGTAAGGAGTGGGCACGCCCGCCTCACGCGGAAGTGTCCGTTCTACTCCAAGTTCAATACACCAGGGGCATGTGTCGTCGGCACCGAACGTTGTCATTGCAGACGTGAGCTTGTTTCGGCAGGTTATGTTATCAGAATCCAGTTCCCAATCGTCGCCGACATACCGCCAACCTTGGCTTAGTTCCAGTAAAGTGTAGTGCGTTTTCATAGACTTAGTATAATACACATGGTAACGAACGTCGAAAAATATCGTACTTGTCGCTTGTGTTCTCTATCACCTGTATTAAGCGTTTATCAATGTAACTTAATCGACACTTCCTGTGGCTCGCCGCTCAGGTCGCCATGCGTGTTGAGAGTGCCTTGGCGGCGCAAGGCTTCGCGCTCTAGCTCTTCTGGCGATGGCATAGCTGGCTCGGGAACGGGCGACGGTGCAACCGGTGGAGCAGACTGAGCACGCGCCTCGGTCTGCTGGCCACCAAGGATATTGGGCCGCGCAGCATGGCGTGCTCTATCCAGCGCATCCTGCACCGCTGGCGACGGTGGTGGAGTAGGCTGAGCAGCCGACGATGGAGATGACGCGCTTGGATTTGGCATAGTGCGGGGAGTGCTAGCTGGCTGTGGCCGTGGTACTTGAGAGGATGAAGAAGCTGGCGGCATGGCTGGCTGGGCACGCAATGGCTGAGCTGAGGAAGCTGGTGTGGTTTGTGGCCGAGTTGGTCGAGCGGCTGGACTACCGGGCCGTGAGGCTTGCGCGCTCGATGGTGCTGCCGCCGATTGCGGTTTCTTTCCATTCATCTGCTTACGCTTTGCAAGCCATTCATCGAGGAAAGACGACCCACCACCAGCCGCGCCTCCTGAGCGCCCTGCTCCGGCTGCTGGCTGGCTAGGTTGCTGCACACTAATACGGGCAGATATATCGCGTTCCACTTGGTCACGCGGCCGGCCATACTTCGCGGCCGAAAGCTTCTTGAGGGCATCGCTCAACTGCTGGTTTGGTTCGCCCATTGGCGGAATCCACGCCATACTAAATGGCGCTGACGGCGTGCCATTAATCTGCGCCACACAGACCGACTCAAAGTTTGGTAGCTTGGTCAAATCCTCAGCAGTAAAGACAGGCGTATAGCGCTTGACCATAATCTCAGCATCGGTCGTACCAATTCGGCCGGTAATGGTTGTACCAACGTTACCAAGGATAGCCTCGCGTAGTTCTTCCTTGAGCTGCGTCATAAACTGGTTGGCCAAAACCAAACTCAAGCGATACTTACGTGCCTCACTAAGGATCGTCTCAAAGCTATCGGTGGCAAAGTTCTGGAACTCGTCAACGTAGAGTGTAAAGTCCTTGCGCTCGTGCTCGGGGATATTAGCCCGAGCCATTGCCGCCGCCTGGAACTTCATGACAAAGATAATACCAAGCAACTTCGAGTTGAGATCACCCATCTTACCTTTGGAGAGGTTAACAAGCAAAATCTTGTTGTTATTCATAATCTCAGGGAAATTAAAGCCACTCTTAGTCTGACCAATAATATTACGCATCGCATCGTTGCTAATGAATGGACCAAACTTGGAGATCACCCAGCTAATCAAATCACCAGCTTCGTTGGAGCGCTGCGAGGCTGGGAACTCCTTCGTCCAAAAGTCGAGCACCTGCCGGTCTGTTACGTATTTGAGCTTAGCATTGCGGAATTGCTCATCCACCAGCAGCTTTGGCACATCAACAAACGTTCCACCCGCAGGATCAGCCATCAGCAGCAACGCACAGTTACGGAAGATGTGCTCGAGGCGTGGCCCAACGATACCAGTGTGACCTGGGTCGTACAAGCCATACAGCATGTTGATCGCCTCCTGCACCAAGAAGTCCTTCTGGTCAGGGTGGTCGAACTCAAACATATTAAGACCAATCGGGTTACTCATATCACCTGGGTCGAAGTAGACAATATCCTCTACCCGATCACGTGGCACCTTGGCGAGCAATGCCTCAGCCAGGTCACCGTGTGGATCAACCAAGGCAAAACCCCGCCCCGCCAGCATATCCTGGTAGGCTAAGTTCTCTTGCAAGACCGACTTACCTACACCCGTCTGACCAATGATATGGATGTGACGCCGACGGTCTTTATCGGCCAGGCGAATCGGCTTGCGCACGCCGCGGAACTCATTGTAGCCGAGCAATAGCCCCGTCTCCATCACCTCTGTTGGGCCATCGACTTGCTTACTCATCTGGCGCTTGACTTGCGAGGTAGGAATGCTATTTTGGTCTGGCAAATGAAAGAGAGTGGCAAGCTCGACTGAGTTGAGGATATCGCGGCTATTTGCCTGCGGGAAGAATCGGAAGATAAAGGCTGTCGCGAGCTCATCGACATTCTTAGTAAGGTGAAACTTAAAGCCATTAAAGCTCGGCGAATCAAACAGTGCAAACGCCGCCACAATATTCTTGAGCAGCACCTGTGAGCGCGCCGCCGTGTTGGACGATACCACCACGCGGATCATTACCTCATAGCCGGGGTAGCGAATCTTTTCTTGGATAGCATCAACCTTAGCCTGCTCCACCGCACTGAGCGGCTTTTCGGCTTGGAATTCCTTCTTGTCACTTGCCTCAGGCGGCTTCCATAGTGCCTGCATAACATCACGCGCCGAGAGGCCACTGCCGCCACTACTCTTTTTCTCACCCTTGTTCTTGACAATCTGCTCAGCAGCCGAGATAGAGCGCTTCGTCCACTTCTCATACGCTGGGCGGATCAAAAATTGGATTCCCACCCCATCCTCGCGCCCAGCCGAAGACACTGCATTGAGCAGCGCCCGCGACGCATCGCGCTTAGACTCCATATAGGTAGAAATCGGGTAAATAAATTCTTTGCGCAGAGTAAACTCACCACCAATCGTCCCACTCGCCTTACCCACCTTACTAAACACTGAGTGCTCCGACACCTCCTCTAACCGTGCCGATGGGTAGGCTGCAGCAATTGCCTGGCGCACTGTGTCCGTCAGCACTGTTGGCACCACTGCATAGTAATACACCAGACCCTCGCGTGCTACAATCTCAAATGACACATGGCGCTGCCCATAGATCCGGCTCATAAAGCCCTTGGTGCTGGTACTCGCAATGATGTTGTACATCACTTGGGCTTGCGATAGCACCTCCTCTGTGAGGTCACGCTTGTCGCGCCCACCACCGTCGATATCGTCACTAGCGGGCGGCAAGTGGATGAGAATCGGCACCATCTTGAGGCCTCGCTCGTAATTCTTGGCCTCGCGCATACTGTTGCGATAGACGATGAAAGCAACAAACAAGATGATAAGAATAAGGCCGGCCGAGCCAAAAACAATAATGAAAGTGGTGACGGTATTCATCTAGTTCTCCGTTGCGCCAATTTTGCGCCCATAGCGTTTGTAGATATAGTCGCGCTGCAGAGCACTAACCTGCTGTTCGCGCTGGTAAGGGTCATCTTGGGTATCCTTAATGATCTGCTTGAGCTTGATAACCCAGTCTTTTTCAATCAGATCTTCGTCTGCAGCAGTTGCAGGAGCAGCTGTAACGGTCGTATCTGGGTCGGGCTGTGGCGCAGCAATAACTGTGGTAGGCAGAGCTGGCAGCGTGAGGCTCTGCGGGACCATCGGCATCATTTCATGCGTGTCAGCGGGCTGTTGCTCGCTCCGACGCTCGGGCATCAGCGCAGGAAGCCGCTCGTGCGCCTGAGGCGCCGGCGAACGGTAGATATTCTGGTTGTTTGCCCGAGGTTGCTCGGGAAAACTATTGAATCGCGGCTGTTGTGGTCCCATATTCTGCCTAAATTATACCATAGGCTGCGCTGGTGCAATAGGTGCGAGCATAATCATCATATCTATGGCGCTTATGCTCATTATTTTGCTATACTAGCGGTATGGAGCGTCAATCTCCCTCACCAGCATCACGCTTGCAGCGGCACCACAAACGCTGTACCCAAGCGCGGCGCCGCATGGTCATTTTGCTTGCGCTACTTGCTTGTGCATTATGTGGCCTCATTATTACCCTTATTATCGTCCATGTGGTGCGACCTACTGCACCACAGCCTTCCCCACCAGCCGCGCGCACAACCGACAAAACAGATGAAAAATACTCCTTCGTCGATTCGCACTACCAAGGTATTCGCTCGAAGCTGGTCAGCCGCACCTCTGCTAAAGAAAACGTCTCGCTCGAATACCCACTGACAGGCAATAACACGATCGACACTACTATCGCGAGCGCCATCGACCAGCTCGATCATGAGTTTCGCCAAAGCGTCGCAGCTGGCCGCACCTTCCACCGACCAATGACCGAGGCAATCAGCTACCAAATTACCCATAATACCAATGCTGCCCTATCCGTTATTATTCAAGCTAACCAAGACACTCACGGTGCTCACCCCGCCAGCTTCACCCGATTTTGGACATTCAACAAGCAGACGGGCGCGGCTATCACCCTGCGCGACCTCGTTGGTGGCAATACCGCATACCTGCGCACCATCATTGATGCGGCACAGCGCTCCGTTGCTGCCACGATTGCCGAGCGCCAGCAGCCAGCCGTCGATCTTGGCGAAATGGTCACAGAGGATGCACTCACCAACTTCATTATCACCAATGATAATGCGCTTGCCTGGCCTTTTGGCCAAGCTGCGCTCGTGCCGTCATCTTATGGTACAATGACGATCTCTCTCCCCTTCACGAGTATCCTCGCTGCATTGCAAACCACCCAGGCGCGGCAGATTGCGACTATCCCTGCTCTGCCAAAACCACAGCCAAAACCAATTGCTGCCCCCGTGCCAGCCACACCAGCGCCTTCTCGATCGTGCGCTCAAGCCTGCATTGCCCTCACCTTCGACGATGGGCCTGGGCCATATACTAATGAGCTACTTGACACCCTAGACCAGTACGGCGCAAAAGGCACATTCTTCATGATCGGCAGCAAAGTTGCAGCTCGTGCTGACGTCGTGCGCCGTATCCATACCAGTGGTCACCAGCTCGGGAATCACTCGTGGAGCCATCCGGTTCTGCCACAGTATAGTGCAGAAGCAATCGGCAGCGAGATCGACCGAACCAACAATGCTATTGCCCAAGCAACAGGCGTTGCACCGACTATCATGCGCCCACCATATGGCGCAGTAAATAGTGTCATTCTCGAGCAACTGCGCCAGCGCGGTATGGCCTCCATCTTGTGGTCAGTCGATACGCGCGACTGGGCCGATCGCAATAGCACCATTGTCTGCAACCGTGCTGTCGCTGGTGCACGGCCAGGCGCTATCATCCTCATGCACGACATCCATCCCACCTCTGTCAATGCCGTGCCCTGCATCCTCAGCACGCTCAAGCAGCAAGGCTATCGCTTCGTCACCGTGCAGACGCTATTGGGCAAAACTGTGCCAGGTGTCAATTATCCGTAGAAATATACACCTGAATATTAAGATTTTTTGAGTGTCTTACTCTTCCTTCCTGCGCTTGTGCACGTCAGCATTGTAAAAGCAGATTAATGCACTATATGAAATACTTATCGGATTAATGATGGTGTTGTCGTCGCTTTATCTAATGAGATAAGACGAGGCAAGCTCTTGCGGAAGGAAGGCGTAGATATTCGGTAATTTACGTTCCAGCGTTTTATCGCGCCTCACTTTTCTCGTGTACATTATATGCGCTAGAATCCTTGGCGATATACTGTTCACAAAAGCTATATTGTCATTTTTGTTAGGTACTCTGTGCCGAGCCAGCTGTGTGTTTTATAGAACTATGCCGTCAATATCAAATACCTTATACTTCGATGTCGCCCCGCGCAACAGTCGAACCTGGCTTTTGCTCACACCAAAATGCTTAGCCAACAGCTTAATGGCCGCCGCGTTCGCCCGGCCCTCAATTGCCGGCGCCTTGGTGTAGATGATATACGTGCCGTCGCTACCCACCACAACTTCTTCGCGGTGGCGGGAGTTGGGTTTGATAGTGGTGGGGATTTTCATGGAGCCTCGCATTAATCAAGCAGACTCGCTCCACCAGCATCATACGCCGCGCGTCTTTGACTCCACTCGTTACCATAGCGCTTAGCTTGTTCTAGTACCATGTCAGTTGCTAGCGCCTGCTGATCTGGTGGGTAGCCATATTTTGCCAACGTCTTTTTGACGTTAACCCTCAATTTTGCCTGAACATTTTTACGCTCTGCCCAGTCAATCGTGGCATCACGACGCACTTGCTCTAGTAACACTTTTGCGATATCACGCAGCTGCGCATCACCCAGTACTTCGCGAGCACTACCATTTTCAACCAGCGCGTCATAAAAGATAACCTCATCCTCGCTGAGGCCGTCAATCGTTCCATTCTCGACAGTTTGGCGCACTTCCTGGCCGATAGCAATCAGCTCCTCTATCACTTGCGCGGCCTCAATTGTCCCATTTCTATACCGTGTCAAGGCTTGACTCAGCAAGTCTGAGAACTTCGTATCCTTGGCATAATTGCGCGAAAATCGTAGCTTAATTTCATCAGCGAGCAGCTTTTGCAACGCCTCCACCGCCAAATTCTTGCGCTCCATATGACGAATTTCGGCCAAAAACTCATCACTTAAAATCGACAATTCCGGCTTTTTGAGCCCTGCCGCCTCAAACACATCGACCACACCGACTGGCGCAATTGCTTTATCAACAATTTGTTTCAGCGCACTGCGATACTCAGCATCAGTCACCACCGCCGAGCTGGACACTTTCTCCAGCCGAGCTTTTATTGCCTGGAAGAGCGCCACTTCTTCGCGAATTTTCAGCGCCTCGGGCCTCGGCATCGCCAATGCAAATGCTTTACTCAGTTCCAAAACATGCTGCTTCAACCGCTTCTCACCATCTTCCAATCCTAAAATATATTCCTCTGCATCCAAGATAATCTGTAGCTGTTGGTCGGTTGGTGCGGTAAAATATCGTTGATAGTCAAAGTTACCAAACAAATCGCGCACCACCTCGTAACGCATCTGCATCTGTGCCACCGCCTCAGCAATATCAAGCTGTGGTACGCCTTGACCACCGCTCCGTGTATAGTCAGAAATAGCATCGCGCAGCGCCCCCGCTACACCCAGATAGTCAACCACCAAACCGCCGGTTTTCCCAGGAAACACTCGATTCACCCTGGCAATCGCTTGCATCAAATTATGCCCTTTGAGCGGTTTATCCAGATACATGGTGTGCATGTTCGGCACATCAAATCCTGTCAGCCACATGTCACATACAATCACCAATTCAAGCGGATCGTTCGGATCTTTGATGCGCTTTTCGATCGTCTTTACCCGCTGCTTGTTACGAATATGCGGTTGCAAATGGTCAGGGTCACTAGCACTACCAGTAATAATCACCTTTACTACGCCGCGTGCGTCATCGTCACTGTGCCAATCCGGCCGATACGCCACAATTTTTTCATACAAATCAGCCGCAATACTGCGGCTCATCGTCACGATCATACCTTTGCCACTCAGGACGCCTTGCCGAGCCTCAAAGTGCTGAATAATGTCCAAAGCGATAGTATTCAGCCGCTCACTATTACCAACGATGGCTTCTTTCTGTGCATACTCGGCCTTCAGTGCATCCTGACGGCTCAATTCTTCGCCCTCCAGCAAATCATCAACTTCCTTATCCAGCCACTGCCGCGTTGCCTCGTCCATGTTCAAATCAACCAGCCGACTCTCATAATAAATCGGCACCGTTGCGCCGTCTTTCACCGCCTGCTCGACGTCATAAATATCGATATAGTCGCCAAACACCGCTGGCGTTGACTTGTCATCCGTTTCAATCGGTGTACCCGTAAAGCCAATGTAGCTCGCACTCGGCAAGGCATCGCGCATATACTTGGCATAACCATACACCAGCTGAGCATCACTAGCTCGGACATGTGCCTTCAAGCCATATTGACTGCGATGGGCCTCATCTGCCATCACGATAACATTGCGTCGATCAGTCAAAATCGGTAATTTATCTTCGTCACCCTCAGGCGAGAATTTTTGGATTGTTGTGAAGATAATTCCACCTGCTTCGCGCTGCAACAGCTTCCTGAGTTCACTCCGTGAATTAGCTTGCTTTGGATCTTCTCCCAGTAGCTCGCGACAAGCACTAAACGTACCGAATAATTGACCATCAAGATCATTGCGATCCGTCACCACCACGATGGTCGGGTTGTGCAAATCGCGCGACTTCATCAGCTTGCCAGTGTAAAACACCATGCTCAAGCTCTTGCCCGACCCTTGCGTATGCCAGACTACGCCAGCCCGCTGGTCGCCGCGTTCACTACTGGCTGCCAGCGTCCGATCAAGCGCCTTATTTACCACCCAATATTGATGGTAAGCAGCTACTTTCTTAATCAATTTGTCACCATCACTATGCTCAAATACGATAAAATTCTGCACCACATCCAGCAAGCGTTCAGGCGTGCACACACCACGCAGCAACACTCCCAGCATCGGCACATTGCCAACCTCCTTCTCACCATCAATCGTCTTCCATGGCATCATTCGTTCCAGCGGACTGGTGATCGTGCCCATCTCCGCCTCTAGTCCATCGCTCGTTACGCATAATTCATTAAAGCGGAACAGATCACTAATCTCTCGCTTGTACGTCTGGATTTGCTGATACGCTGCCGCCAAATTCGCCTTCGTGTCGGCCGCATTTTTCAGCTCAATCACCACCAGCGGCAAGCCATTCACAAATAGCACAATGTCCGGCCGGCGATTATAGTCACCCTGCAGAACCGTCAGCTGATTCACCGCCGCAAAATCATTGTTTTTTGGCGAGGTAAAATCAACCACCCGCACGATATCGTGTTTCACTTCGCCACTCGATGTGCGATACTGCACCGGCACACCAGCCACCAGCAGTTGATGAAAAACGTGGTTATTCTCGATCAAGCTTGGCTTACTAATCTGCGTTAAACGCCGCATCGCTTCATTTAAAGCTGGTTCTGGAATGTGTGGATTGAGCCGCACCAGGGCACCATACAGCCGCCCCAGCAGCACTACCTGCCGCAGCTCACGCTCAGCCATAGCACCATCCGGACCAATATCTGACCCATGTAAAACTTGCCAGCCAAGATTAGCTAGAATATCAAGCGCGTATTGTTCGATTTGAGATTCGGTCATATAGGCTTTTAAAATTTAGAGTATTTTCTTCAGGTAACGTATTTTATGTTTTATTGATCATTTTCACATCATTATAACACTTATATCTATTTTCCAGAATTCCTTGTAATCAATCCCAAGACGCTATCCAAGTCAACAGATTCACTCGTTTTAACCAAACCGGTGTCAGCTTTAGAGAATAGAGCGCTCATGATGATTAACTTCTCGTTATCGTCTACCTCAATCCCTTTGTAGGTTAACGCCTGATAAAACCTCGTCAATGCCGCTTTTTGTTCATACTCCATTGCAATGTGGTGATTTGACATAACGATTTTTACTATGACGCGTATGATATAAACAAAGAAAGAAATGACACCAATAAAAAGTACTTGCTGCGACAAGAATGGTACTTTTTCAGTAATCCCCTTTGGGAATTCATGAAGCGAATGGACAAACCAGGCGATGACAAGCAACAAGATAATCGCCGCAAGAACTAAGCCTACAGTCCACCAATTGGCTCTTTTTCTATACTTTTCAGACCGTTCATTCCAAAGCACTTCCGGCGCTTCAAGCTGCAACTTCTTTCTATAAGTATCTTCCAGTACATCCAGTTTTTTATGTTTTTTCGTCTCCCAATCATTGACTTTAAATTTGTAGTCGTCCATCTCAGCGATATTCTTATCAACTTGATCCTGGACTTCCTTATGCTTCTCTTCTATAAAATGGGTTATTTCTTGTTGGTTCTCGCCAGCTTCTTGCAACAACTGCTCTAGCTTATCTTGCGCTGGCCGTAGCGTCTTTTGTTCAAAATTCTTAATACTTACATTTTTAGGCGATAATTCATTTTTTAGTATAAATAACGCAGGATAATATGAATAATTTGAACTTTGATATAGGCTATTTCCTACCTGAATTGGAGTTTTGCATAACTCTACGTACCTTCGTATTGCGTCTGGTAATTCTCTACCATCATCTACACGGTCAAGATAAAAATCTATGAATCTGTCTATGGATTGCCAATTTGCGTCAGAGATAATAGGGCTATTTACAGATAATCTATATGTATGCTTTCCATTATTATCGACTCTGTCATTGGATAAATGACTATATAGATAGTTTGATAGATTACCTTTTGATTCAGGGCTATCGCTAACGGCCTCTAAATGTTCTTTAATACTATTAAATTTATTTTTGAGGTTTTTCCACTCCTCATAAAAGCCTTGGCCTCCCTTTTTATCGTGCCAGTATTTAAGATTTTCATCGATACTTCTCTCGAAAGATGAGAAATTTAGGTTTTTGGGTCCATAGTTTATACTATAATTACTACTGCTTAGCACTATGGTAAATTGCGCTATATCGTCTAATAAATTGTCTATTTGTGCTTTTGTGCGTTTCATATCTTAATCTTTCCGGAAATTAGTTTTGGTAAAAGCAAATCACGAATGTTGGATAAATAATCTATTTCCTTCTTGTTTTCATGTATCATATCAAACAATGGTCGTACTCTCTGCTCGAAATCATTAAACTCGCATTCTGATAAATCAGCAATCTCCAAAAGCTCTATGTGCTTTGGATAAATATGCGGCTGACCAGAGCCAGTTTGCATATCGTATATCTCTTTTTGCTTGTTCTTGAGGAATAAATAGTAGGTATAGACATATTTGGTAATTGTTGAGTCAATATACGAAGAGTCTGCCGACCAAACTGGTTCACCCCAGACAGATACAAAACCAGCATTTGCTCCAGATGCACTTATCGTGATAACTGGCGCGGTCGTATTTGCTTCATTGTGA
Source organism: uncultured Candidatus Saccharibacteria bacterium (assembly GCA_963514895.1). Lineage (GTDB taxonomy): Bacteria > Patescibacteriota > Saccharimonadia > Saccharimonadales > Saccharimonadaceae > Saccharimonas. The sequence continues at coordinate 45,078 of CAUPVK010000002.1, read as the reverse complement.
AATCCGGCTGGCTTCAGTCCACCGCTAATAACCGGCGTGTCACCACAAATCATATCTCTAGCTTGAAGGCTTCTGCCTCTTTTTGGATGAAGCTTTTTTCCTAAAGGTATAGTCTGTATATTGCCATTACTCTGCCTAGCTTTATCAACAAAATAATGACGAAAGAGAGCTTGACCGAGCTGTTCGAGGGTTTTGTTCATGCGGCGATTGAGCTCGATTTTTTCATCAAGACTGCCGAGGATATTGGCAATTTTCTTTTGCTTATCTACGTCAGGAATGCGCACTTTTAGCGCCGACAAGTGGTTCCTATTTAACGTAGGTACAGCTGCACCTACGTTAAAGCTAGAAAAGTCTAAAGACTTAAGAGTATAATAAATAAATTTCTCATCATTACCCTTAAAATCCTTGACCCAAAGTGTAGTATTTAGGGGCCAAAAGTCACTTTCGACATATTGACCACCACCAATACTGCCAGAGCGACCAATAACCACACCTGGACCTTTTACCTTAAACTTATCATGAGTCGTAGTTGTTCCGGTAGACGCTACGACTGGATATTTACCCTGTCTACGTTGTGAGGTGGGCAAGTCAAACCCACGCTGCAAGGTAATTGCATCGGAGAGCGAAACAATCTGCATCATTGTTTCTGCTCCTCATCTTTTTCTGCCGCCTCATCACCCCCTCTTGTCCCCTTTGTATCAAGTAGTCTCTGAATATCTGGCTGTATTCTGTCTATCTCGCTTAGTGAATTTTGCAAATACCTAGTGAAATTATTTTTTGCCAGCTCTCTAGCAATATCGTTATACACTTGCAAGGACTTCATGTTTCTAAGAGATTCGGCAGTGGCTTTCGATAACTGAGACTGGATTTCTGAATTATATGTAACATTTTTTTTGAATTCTGGCGAGGTAATATTTAGCTTCAATCTAGCAACAGCTTCGGTAAGAGGTCGAAATGTCTGAGAAATATGTTTTTGATATTCGGTAAATATCATAGGATCAATCGTTGCTACAGAATCCATGATAGCTTTCATAGACTTACTTAGCTGCTCCATGTTCACCTTTAGGTTTTCACGGTAGGTGCTCTTAATAGTACCAATGCGTGACATTATGTGTTTCTGATTTTTTCTAGTTTGGTCGAGTATTTTTTTGGTTATTATGCTCTGATGCGCCGCTTTATTGCGTGCATCTATAACTTTATTCAAAGCTCCAGATATATGCTCGTACTGCACAGGGCTTTCCAAAATAGAACAAATACTATTCCAAACTGTCCTGGTCTCAAATAAATTTGTCGCCCGTAACTTTAGGTTATCAAAATCTTTCGACTCTGCTATTAGCAACAGCATGGCATCTCCCGTATTAAGCCTTTCCCTAGCAAGCCGTGATATATCTTCCTCTAGAACGCCCGGAAGCTCACCAAATGAAAAATCATGAATCTTTTGACACCACTCGATTATCCCTGTGGGTGTTGATTTTATGCCATGTTTTTGATGATTATTAATGATATCTATCAAAACCTTTTCTATCTCTGGGATTATGCAGACAAGCAACTTCTTAAGCTGCCTTTCAATCACCAGTGTGAGCTGTAAGATTTTTTCACCCCGAGCAGCCGAAAGTTCATCAGAAAGTATGAAGACGTCTTTTGCCTTAGATATCTTATGATACACCTCATCGGTCATTTCAGACTCTAGCATCGATACCTTAATCATGAAGAGACCGGCCTGCCGATCGAGGTCGGATAGCTTCGCCTCATCGGCATGACTTACGCCTAGGTCTTTGAGACGATTGATCGCTTTGAATTCAGTCGAAGCCTCTACGGCAAATTCTATTGAGTATTTTTTATTCACAAACCACCCCCGAATGAAACCGACGGACGAGAATAGCTTTGTGCTAATTTAACTACAAGGTGAGTCTTTTTAATATAAAACCACTGTACTATAAAGAAGTTCTTTATAGTCGCCCCAGTGCTTAGCTCCCCTTGAAGATTCATAGTTTGATCTTCTCCAAATTGACCTTGATTTTCGCCTCTAGCTCGCGGCTCTTCGCAAACTGACCCTCTAGCTCAGCTGTCAACCGGGCAAATTTCTCAGTGAACAGCTCATCATCTTCCTCAGTTTCTTCAATGCCCACGTAGCGGCCAGGTGTCAGTACATAATCATGCTGCTTGATTTCTTCTAGATCAGCGACTTTACAGAAACCCGGCTGGTCAGTGTAATTCGCACTGGCGGTTTTGTAGTCATGATATGTCTTCGCTACCCTGGCAATATCTTCTTCGGTCAGCTCGCGGTTGCGACGGGTTACCATTTTGCCCAAATTACGCCCATCAATGAACAGTACTTTGCCGTGACGATTGGCGCGATCACGCGACACAAACCAGAGGCAGCACGGTATAGCTACGTTGAGAAACAGTTGGCTCGGCAGCGTGACGATAGCGTCAACCATATCATTGAGCACTAACTGCTTACGGATATCACCTTCACCGCCAGTTTGGCTGCTCATGCTCCCGTTTGCCAACACAAAGCCTGCCGTACCGCGCGGGCTCAAATGGTGAATCATATGTTGAATCCACGCAAAGTTAGCATTACCCTTTGGCGGCAGTCCATACTTCCAGCGTGGGTCAGTCTGCAAATGTTCTTGACCCCAGTCACTAATATTAAACGGTGGATTGGCCAAGATATAATCCGCTTTCAGGTCGGGAAGCTGGTCATCCATCAAGGTGTCGCCGCGTTTGATATTTGCATCTATTCCGCGAATTGCCATGTTCATTTTCGCTAATCGCCAGGTAGTCTCGTTGAGCTCCTGGCCATACACCGCGATATCACTGACACGTCCAGCATGCTCCTCGACAAACTTCTCGCTCCAGACGAACATACCGCCGCTACCGCAACATGGGTCGTACACACGCCCGCTGTATGGCTCAAGCATTTCTACCAGCAGCTTGACGATGGAGCGCGGCGTGTAGAATTCGCCGCCGTGTTTACCCTCGCTGTCGGCAAACATACCCATAAAATATTCATAGACTTGACCAAGCAAATCTTTAGAACTAGCAGTGTCAAATGTGATGTTTGTAAACAAATCGATAAGCTCACCCAGGCGGCGTTTATCTAGAGCTTCGCGAGCATAATTTTTCGGCAGAACGCCCTTCAAACTTAGATTGTCGCGTTCAATTGCTTCCATGGCGCTATCAACCAATACGCCAATTTCTGGCTGCTTGGCGCTTGCCACGAGGTGCTCCCAGCGAGCCTCCTTGGGAATCCAAAAAACATTCTCCGCCAGATACCAATCCCGATCTTCGGGATCATAATTGTCATCAACCGCCGCCTGATACCGCGCCGAAAACGCATCTGAAACATATTTCAGAAAAATTAGCCCCAACACAACATATTTATAATCCGACGAGCTGATATTACCCCGTAATTTATCCGCTGCAGCCCACAGCTGCCTTTCAAGATCCCTCATATTCATAAGGGAATTATAGCAGATTTATCTAGAATACTGTTCCCCTACCCCATAGTCTGCTACAATAAAACCATGTCCGAGCCGCGCGGAGTGATTTATGTTATGACCAGTGCCATTGATGGCTTGGTCAAGATTGGCAAGACCAGCACCGACCGCTTCGAGGCGCGCATGCAGTATCTTGAGTCCAACGGCTATTCTAATATCACTGGGTTGCAGCGGCTGGTCGCCATTGAGGTAGATAATTACCACAAAAAGGAGCAGCTCCTGCACGAAGTCTTTAGCAAGCACCGCATTGGCCGGAGTGAGTTCTTTGCGCTCGATGAATATCTTATCCAGCGGCTGCTGCTTGCCCTTGATGGCACGCAAATTTACCCAAAGCCAACTCAATTCGCTAGCAAGGCCGACTCGTTCGAAGCCGTTACCACCGCGCACCAGCAAGATCAGCGCTTTAGCTTTTATAAAAAGGGTATTGAAAAGGGCGCGAGCATCCACTTTATCAAAGACCCAACTATCACCGCCGTTGTAGCCGGCCCACGCGAGGTATCCTACGGCGGCAAAACCTGGCGCCTGTCTGCCCTCACCCGCCTGATCTACACCCAACGCGGCGAAGTCAACAACTCCGGTGCATACCGCGGCGCTGACCACTGGATGTACGGTGGCGTGAAGCTGACGAAACTGATGGATAAGATAGAGGGGCAATGACGCACTCTCGTTATTTCAGGTGTTGATCTTTGCTGAATCACACTCAATCCAGGCCACAGGGCGTTTAATGAGGTAAGCTCACAATCGAGCTGCCAAGTAAAAGATAATCAAGAAAACCTCCCTATTGACAGATTCGTTATTGTTTTAATATACTATGAATGAATATAAAAATTTATTCATTCAGAGTATTACAATAAAGGAGATTACGAGCATTGGACAAGAAACAAGCATTAAAAACAGCTGCCTATGACGTCTTCTCAAAAAAGGGTTATAAAGAGGCCGGGATCTCAGAAATTGCAAAACGTGCTGGCGTAGCAGTTGGTTCTTTTTATAATTACTACGACGGCAAGGAAGCTATCTTTCTGGATGTGTACATTGAGGAGAACGACCGCGTTCGCCAGGCAATGATGGATGATATCGATTGGCAGCAGGACTTGGTTGAACTTGTGAGACAGATTTTTGAGCAGTCACGTAGCCTGGTTTCGTCCAATAAAATCCTGGCGGAATGGCATAACCCAGCCATCTCTCGCACACTGCGCAGCCACTATTCTTCGGGCAAAGGCAAAGCCACCAATACCTTTCATCAGTTTTTAGTCGAAACCTTTACTAATCGTATGGTGGCGGAAGGACATTCAGAGGAGAAGATTCAGGATATTTTACAGGTTTATAATTTGTTTTACTACATGGATATACATATCACGGAAAGCGATTTTCCGGGTATCGGTAGGACGCTAGAAGTACTTGCCACTACCTTTGCGAAAGGTATTTTACATAATGAAAAGGGGTAAAAAAATGGTTATCATCGTTATAGCTATTCTTGTGGTTATAGGCATTATTACTTGGGGCATCATCGCCTACTTGGGGAGAGGCCAAACGTTATCGGTCACGTCCATCGAAAACCCTCGCGGCGACCTCCACGTCATTCGCCTGGCAAAGCCTACTAATATGACGTGGAACGCTGGCTCCTACGCCAAGATTACACTACCAAGTGCAGCTGATGGCACAAAGAATAACCGTACGGGTGATCAAACAAGCCGTTGGCTGAGCATTGCTTCTAGCCCTGAGGATAATGAAATCGTCATAGTGACCCATAATAGCGGTAGTCCTTATAAAAAAGCTTTGACGAGCCTACCAGCAGGCAGCAAGGTTGAGATGAGTTGGCTAGACTCTTCTTTGTCAGTTACAGACAGCAATGAGCCACTGGTCTGCTTTGCATCTGATGTCGGTATCTCGGCAATGCGACCAATTATCAGGCAGTGGGCTGGTAAGCGCCCCATCGTTCTCTATCATTTAGACAAGGGAGTAACGGTCTTTGACAAGGAGCTCTCGGAATTAGCAAATAAAACAGCCGATATGGCCTATGAGACCAATGCCAATCTTGCCCAGAGCCAAGAGCACGTTGCACAGGTAATCAATAAATATGGCAATCAGGCTCAGTATCTCTTAGCTGGACAGCCTGACGATGTAAAGGTAATGAAGAAGTTTTTGAAAGACAAAGGGATTGATAGCAAGAATGTTCAATCAAGCACTTTTCGTGGGTTGAAGTAGCCAGCATCACGTCGTCGTGCATAGCGTGCTGCCAGCATCCCGCCAGCGAGCAGCGCTGCTGTCGCGAGGACAAACTGCCACAGTGATATACCAGTGTCGGCCAAGAGGCCGTGGAATTGGCTTTGCTTGGCTGGTTGAGTGGGTTGGTTGGGTGCGCTTGGATCGAGCGGGTTTGTCGCTAGTGCTGCGCGGCATTCCGACCAAATCACCTCTGGGTAGCTGGCCGCCAACACATACCACGCTGTCGATGCCACTGAGTTTGCATTGGTTAGTTCATTTGGCAGATCTGCCTTGGAGGCGTACTGCCATGCACCGTTTGGCCGCTGCGCTGGGTAAGTATCTGCCAAGATTGCCCGCGCCGTGGCTGCGTCCCCAGCGATATTATATGCCTGTGCCACACCATACGTCCCCTCAAACCATACGGTTGGCACGTAGTTACCCGTCAAATACGGCGTATAGCCTTTTGCGGTGCCATCAGTTGTTTTGTAGGTGGCAGTGTGATCAAGGGCTTGCTTAGCTTTGTCGTATTCGCCAATCGCATTGAGAAAGATCGAGCCCCAGCTTGTTGTATCAAGCGCCTTGCTGCTGTCGTTGTATCCTTGGTTAAATCGCCCTTCGGTTGTATTCCATAGCTTTGCCACCGTTACTTTGGCAAGTTCATCTGCCTTCTGAACGTACTGCTTATCACCCAGCACGCGGGCTGCTCGCTCATACACATGCCACATGTCAGTGTTGTGCTCGGTGGCATGCCACGCAATATCCTTCTTGACGCCATTGTCAATCCGCACTCCGCCGCGGAATAGCCCGGCAGCATCGCCAGTCGTCGTCTTCATCGTCTCGAGCCAGCGGAAGGTATTACGGATCATCTGGCGCACCCCTTGTTGGTCGCCATATTTTTCCATATAGCGGATGAGCGCATACTGCACAAAGGCAATGCCACCAGTATAATAAATCGGCTGCTGAATCCCTGTATAATCAAGCTGGTGCGCACTCGCCGGGAAGGCCCCCTTCTGCTCACCCGTCTTGACTTGGATTGCGCTTAGGCCATGCACGAGCTTATCCGCCATTGCTCGATCATCCGCACCAATCGCCACGAGTAGCGCCAGCGACTGATCATACACATAGCTATACGACTCACGCGGCGTACCATAGCCATCTTGACCTGGTGCATACTCGTACGAGCGAATCAGCCCCACCAGCTCTGGCTTGAAATACTCGGCAATGATAGTTTTGGTTGCCGTGTCATAGAGGCGAATTAATTTATGCCCCTTACCTACTGCATCGAAACTAAAGGTATTATCTGCCTGGGCTGGCTGCGTAGCTTGGAGGTATTCTTTATCAGATACCGCGTAGAGCTGCACCTCCAGATTCTTATACGTCACAGGTCGCGGCCAGCTCTCACCAATCTGCTGCCCCGTCACTTTGTCGTATAGCCGGAAGTGCCATGACCCCGCAAACGCCGGATTAACAGGTGAGAGGTCAAGCGTCCATGTGCCATCCGGCTGCACTACTGCGGGTATAGCAGCTGGCTGCTCATATTCAGCATCGCTGTAGAGATACGCCCGCACTTCGCGTGGGTTCGCCCCCGTTGGTGCCGTCCCCTTCACCGTACCACGGTAGCCTTCGGCAGCGTGCGCAGCATGAGGAATCGTCAGTGGCGTCGCACTTTCGGTTTGTCGCGAATGCGCAAGTGCGAAGCGCCCGCTCACCTTTGCTTGGTAATCAAAGCCATAGGCTTGTGCTGGCGTAATGGTACTACCATCACCCTGGTTACGCTTTGGCTCCATCATCTGTTTGAGCCATGCCATCGCACGCGCTGCTGGTGCTGAGTCAGTCGCTAGTGGCCGACGCACCGCTCTGAATAGCTGATCATTTGTGCCGCACAGCGATGTATTCGCCCGCACTGGCGGAGCTATCGCCAGCCCATAGAGTGCACCGCACAGCAGCACGACGCTCAATCCCCATCGTTTCATTATTCCCCCTCCGAAATACTCTTATGCTTATATTTATAGCACACTTTAGCTATATCGCATATATGTCATAGCAATTTTATCCATAATTATGAGTCACTAATGTTGTATACTATACTTCGACTACATAGAGGTACTCAGATATCACCATTAATCCTAATCATGATATATCAAGCCATTATTTCCCTACTTTAAATAACTTCAATTTGTTATTCTCTCGTAGCACCAATTTGCCTCATCAGCAATCTTGTATTAGGCTAGAAGGAGGCAGGGTTGGCACCTTGCATACCAATATCGTTAAAGCCGCACGAGGAGTACTCCATGGCACAAAATTTTACGATTAGCGGTAACAAACTCAAAGGCTACCAGGCAGTCGCCGACGGCACTGGCCGCGTCCACTTTGTGGGCACTACCCAGGAGGAAGTCATCGACCAAACCAGGCGCTACATGCGCCAACACGGTGGTGGCGAGCTCAGGATCCAGCGTGCCGACGGTAGCGCCCAGTATCGCGATGCCGATACCGTCCCACCCAAGAAGGATCCCTTCCCACCGCAAGGATAGCACTCATCCTCACAATACCTCTGCTCTTGGCAGAGGTATTGTTATGTCAGAATAATATAATAATTACTTGAGGAGCGTATCAGGCACACCAAGCATCCGCGCCAGCGCATACTGGAGTAAAAAACTCAAGGATGCCATGCCAGCGCAAAACACTGCAACGATCCGCACCACATGCTGCGACAATGGCGCCGCACCCGGCCAGATCATTAGAACAATCACTGGCACGACACAAGCCAGCATCTTAATGCCTGCCGCAATGCGCGTATTGAGGATAGTATGCTGCTTCTTGCTTACTGGCTGATGGGTTTTTGTTGCCAGGGGCGCAACTGCCTTCGTTGTCTTTTTTACTACGCGCTCGCCTGTTTTAGCTATATTGCGTGGCAGCATAACCAGCATATAGAGGCCGCACCCAATCATACCGATGGTGATGATCGCCACGAGTGCAATCGCTACTGGCTGCGGCAAGTCTGCTCCCGAGGGCACACCCTGTGGAAGTGTGATCTCTGGCTGATCATGCGGCTCTGGTATAACCCAAAGCGCCTTATCTCGCGTGATGTATGGGTAGAGCAGCTGCATTGCACACCACACCCATAGCAGCAAGCAAAAGAGATACCCCATCGACGCACAGAAATGCGTCACCAAAAGCGCAAACCGCCGCGGCCGTGGCTGCTTGAGCTGCTCCTTTGACTTTGCTGGCTGAGAAGACTGCGCTACCATAACTACTGGTCATTATACACGACAGCACAAACTGATGCTATGGTGTGCAATTTTACCACTGTTTTTTTAATTAACAGAGCTACGCCCTAACTAAAGAGGATGTTTGATAGTTATATTTTCTGTCACTTGACATTGTATCTCTATCCATGTAGAGTTAGAAATATGAGTATATACCTTCGCCTGACACCAGCCACTAAGGATGTTCTCTACCAACTCTATTGTGCAACAGAGGATGTATGGGGGCTCCAGTTATCACGGCGTGCTGAGCGGCCAACTGGCACAGTCTATCCGCTCCTTGACCGCCTCGAACGTGAAGGATTCGTGCAGTCGCGTTGGGATGATGATTCCAGGAGGGCTGGCCCAAGGCGACGGCTCTATGTTCTCACACCAGCTGGCCGCGTCTGGGTACAGCAAAAACTCAAGCTCAGTACCAAAGTTACTAAGCAACAACGCTCGAAAGGAGTAGGATATGACACACCAAAAACAACCAGACAGAGCCAATCACACCCTAGCACGAGCAATCAAACTTGTCCCGTATAGCCAACGTGAGCACTATACACGTGAGTGGCACGCCGACCTTGCTGCAACAACCCCACCCGAGCGCAATCATATTGCGCGTGCCGCGCTGGCAATGGGGTGGCGACTGCGCCTGCGCGATATAGGGGCATTACTCCTTGGTGGACATGGAGCGAGTAAAGCAGCAGCGTGGTGGATTGCCATAATTGCGTTTGTTGTATTGTGGCCCCTTTTCCCATTAGTCTTCGTCTCTCTTTGCGTGGTCGTTGTATTTCTCTCGCTTGTCTATGTTGGTGCACCGTCACGATTCAGTCACTGGCTTATGGTAGTGAGCGGAGCGTTATTTTTTGGTGCGACAAGCTTCTCAGTGTGGTCATTTGTTACCCAACTCAATGCGGCCGACCGAGGAGAAGATATGTCGTTTCTTGCACCATGGACAAAGGTCGCGTTTGTAGTTATTGCGATAAGTATTTGCTTGTTCATTGTCGGGAGTTTTCTTGCTTTGCAAAGAGAAAAATCACTAAAAAAGTAAACTAGTTTTATTCTTACTGCTGCAGTATTACCAAAATAATAATCTGGCCACACGAGCCAGATCACAATCACTTACAAAATATGGTCGCCCTCTCCCTACCCCACTCAAAGCAATGGGAGGCGTGCTGGCGGTATGTGATCGGCGTCGTTGACCTTGCAGTAGTGCCGACGGGACGCGGCTCTTCACCGGCGGAGGAACCTGGCAGTTCGCTAGACGTGGCTGGCAGAACGGACACTGAGCAAGGCAACCGGGCGAGCAGCGCCCTAGTAAATACTGCCGACGCGGACAGCGTGGAGGAGCCTGAGCAGGAGGACGATGTAGACTCCCTGGCTGCCAGGACGGTCGCAGAGAAGCATGAACAAGATGAAGACCTAGGTGCTCTACCAAGCTCCGCCACTATGGCTGGCACAGAAACCTCTGGGCAGAATGGAGAGCTAGGCACGCCAGCAGAAGCCACCACGGTAACGCAGCCCGTCGCAGGCTCAACGATGCCCATTTCTCATCAGCCAGCCGAAGGTTCAGCAGTGCGGACACCCGCGCCAGCTACCACGTCTCCCGCCACCCCGCCACGGCGGATCAACCGCTACCTGCGTGCGCAGTTGGTGGAAGAGCTGGTGGTGCTCCACCAGGCGGGGCAGACGGTGGCGCAGATCGCCACACGCTTTGGCTTCCACCGCACCACGGTGGCGCGGCACCTCAAGGAGACAGGAAAGACGCTACGCACCGACCCAGCTGACCCTGCCTTCCAAGAGCGGGTGTGGCAGGCCTACAGCTCGGGATGGTTAAGCACACCACCCAAAAGCTGGGCGTTAGTAAGGATATGGGTGAACTGAGGCCAGACGCAGCGTATGACTCGGCGTGAGCCCTTAAGACACATCCATAGAATGTATATGAACATGAGTTCCGAGGACTGCTGTGTGGCTACCGGGAAGGTGTCCAAGCAACAGAGGTTAAGTCCCAATCATGGGATATGATTAACTCACCTGGCTCGAAGGCTCGCGCGGTGTCGACGAGATTGTAGCAGAATGACAAACAGGCCCAACACGATCCAAATCAGATTTAAGCCAAGACCAAGAACGTAAGGTTCCGTTAATTTAAAGGAAAATGGAGTTCCGATCGAGATCGCTAATGGCCCACAATATACAGGATAACCAGCAAATGAGGTAGAGCCTCCGATCATCCACGTAGTTCCGCCCAGATCTGCCACACGCCACAATACGGCAATCTGTGAACCAATTAGCACAGCAAATCCACCCGCATAGGTAAGAAGTCGCGAATAGAATCCCTTGAAGTGGGCAGTAACTGCCCCGAGAACCCACGCCATAGACACCAAGGTAATGCTCGACACCAATTTAGCACAAACTGCGTAAGCAACCGCTTTCGTTAACCTGTCATCTTTCGGCCACATCGTTGTGCTTGCCAGAAGCGACACGAGACCTACCGTTATAAAACCGAAGGAGAGCGAGGTCGTTTTGACAAAGAACTTACGCAGTGTCGAGTGGGTAGAAAGATGAAGAAGCGTGTCGCGTTTAAGCACTAGAAACATAAAGATCTGCGCAGCGACATAGAAAGTGGCACCGGACGACACTAGCACGACAGCGAAAACCCAGATCACGTCGAGCACGGATTTGTATGAGTCTACAAGTTCCCTCAAGACAAAAATACCAAAAAGAATTGATGCACACGCTAAGAAGAAACCAAAGTGTTTGCGCGCTTCGGTGTAGATATCACGCATTAAGCATTGCCTCCTTGATCTTAATCTCCAGGCTCTGCCCCGGAGAAATATCTGAAGCCCGCAACCGAAGTAGCATTCTCCCATTATGGAGCACAACACATTCGTCGAAGAGTGATTCGAGGCCGGCGATAAGATGAGTGCTAATGATGAGTAACGCATCGTCGGGCTTGTGTAGCTTAATAAGGTCGAGCATGCGATCTCGTGTTACAGGATCCACAGCAGCTAGTGGCTCGTCAAAGAGATAGACCGACGATCGGCGAGCCAGGGTCATGCCAAGATTCAACTGTTCTTCCATTCCTTTCGATAAGTCACTCACCTTCTTCGATTTGTCCAGCGATAGATCATTAATAATAGAGTGGCCACGCTCAAGATCAAAGTCTTCGAAATAGTCTGCTAGGACATTGGGAACCGATCCCACCTTCAAGAACTTATAAATGAATGGTACGTCTGGAAGTAGGGTCGGGATCGTCGCATTACGGAGCTTCACAGAACCAGATTGAATGGGCAACAATCCGGCCAATGCCTTCAGTAACGTCGTCTTTCCGGCTCCGTTGTGGCCAAAAAGTCCCACAATATCTGGGCGATCGAAGCGAATGGTCAGCGGAGCGAGGGAGAACCTCCTCCCCCTGGAAACGACCAGATCTTCTAGTTCAAGTAACGTATTCATATATTCACCATACCACATAATTCAGTAAAAATCGAGCAATGTAGGCTACTACAATGATCCAACTAAGGATTCTCAATCCAAACACCCATCGAGGGTTCCGTCGATTATCGATATGTTCGTTGACATCAGTCCATGCAAGCAAGCATCGATAGCCGTCTGAGTTCAGTACAGGCAGCGCGTTTACGGATAGCGTTACAACCGCGAATGCTAGCGAATGACCTAAATCTGAACTGTGAACCCACATCGCGTTGAGTGCAAACAGGAGCATATTTATTGCGAGATTGACCCAAATTCCGGCGATATGTACAAGAACCTTATCTGAGGCTGGAAGAAGTAATATCTGGTTCATCCTGACGTAAAATGCAGGAAAAATCAAATAGTTCATTTTAATGCCAATTTTGTCTGCCTTCCACCCGCAGATGCGGAGCGCTGTCATAAATTGGTATTTGCGTTACTTTGACACGTCTAATCGGCCTTTTCTTCGTTTTCGGAATAGTTACCGGCGCACTCCTAAGTTCGCCTATCCCTATTTTTCGCGATAGCCCTCAGAAACCAAGTGTCATCCTGCTGTTGAACTTCACTCTGCGTTAACATCATTTCATCTGCTTTGTTTTCGGGGGTGCTTTTTTCGCTCATAATGGTTGTCATTATAAAACAGTCAACCAATCTATGCAATATGCATGCAAGTATTTTGCATTATAGTGAGTGACGACTAGAGCAAAGCAAATAAAAAAAGCCTTACGTCCGAAACATCCATAGCGTGAGAGTAAGACTTAAAGCAAAAATGGTCGGGGTGACTGGACTCAAACCAGCGACCTCGCGGTCCCAAACCGCGCGCGCTATCAACTGCGCCACACCCCGATACGTTTTATATCACACGGGCGACCACTCTTTGTTATAGTAAGACGTGGTCGGGGTGACTGGATTTGAACCAGCGACCTCACCGTCCCGAACGGTGCGCGCTACCAAGCTGCGCCACACCCCGCGATACAAGACTTTGCCATCATACCACACAATATAGCAATTTGTCTACTGTTCTTACCGTCAAAGCCAACGTGCCACTCACAAGTATAAGGCTAGCCTGCGGTTGTTCAATCCAAGAAATATAAACGCAACACACATAAGCATCAACTTCGTGTGCTATAAAACGTATCGCAATATTTAATTATGCCTTGGGCGGTACAATATCTGCTTTAAGCACATCACACGCAGTAGGATATGCCATGCCAGGCTCAAATGTGTAGACAAGTAATTGACCAAAGGGCATCTCTACTGTGCCCATATCTTCCTCCGGGATTCGATCAAGGTACTTCATAAGCGCACGAATTGTGTTGCCATGCGCCACAATCAATACAGTCTCGCCTGCCTGGAGCCGTGGCAAGATCTCTGACTCAAAATACGGGATCGAGCGCTCATACACATCCTTGAGCGTCTCACCACCGGGTACAGGATAATCCCAGCCGCGCCGAATACCATTAAAGGCCTTCTCGCCAATCTCTTCTTTAACTTCCCATTTGTTCTTGCCAGTTAGGTCACCATAGTCACGCTCGTTAAGCTCAGACGCGTGCACCACCGCAGCATCACCTGAGCGGATTGGGTTGTCTGCACCTTCCATCAACGCGTCAAGTGTCTCATGCGTCCGTTTGAGCGCCGAAGTATATACCGCATCGATGGTGCGACCACGCAAGAACTCGCCGAGTTGACGTGTATCGCTCTTACCCTTTTCAGTGAGGCTTATATCCGTCCAGCCTGTCCATTTACCTTGTAGATTCCATTCGCTTTCGCCGTGTCGGCTGATGATAAGTGTTCCTGTCATGTCTCCATTATACGGCACTATTGGCGCGAGTGCTATACACCTACCTACTAAGAGAGTAATGCAAGAACTGTGTAATCGCTCAAGATTCAAAAAGCCCCCGGAAGGGGGCTGCGACAACGGGGTTTTCATTTTCGTTTTTTGGGTATATCGGGTACTTACAGTGAGTAGTTATTTAGCGAACGAAATCGCCTTGGTATACTGATCCGTCGGTACGAGACAACAGCCAGTAGCGATATGCTGCTCCCTCTGGTGCTGCCTCAAGACTGACACAGCCAGTCTCGCCAGCGCCAAGGATTCGGCCATAACTGGGACCATTACCTTGGGTTGGCGCAACCGTAAAGGCTGTCGTGCCAGGTGTGCCATCGGGGTAGTTTGCATCAGAAACGCAAAACAGTTTCGTCCCATCGTAGTATTGGACAACGGACGTACCGTTGTCATTGGCGGTCGGCCCGAAACTCTCTGCCGACGCTGGTGCTGTATTAAACAGCAAAGATCCCGCCGCCATTGAGCCAACTGCCAATACGCTAAGGATACCTACTTTTTTGAATGTCATGGGAATAGCCCTCCTTACTGTGTAGGTGCGAAACGAAGAACACAGGGTTGCTGCAACCCTCCGCTTCATTAACCGTTGCCGTAATTATATTGTACCATGTGTGTCAGCAAATACAATGCTTGAATCTACAAAATGACCTTTTGTCAATATCCTTGTCTGGCATGAAAATTTTCGCAGTTGATTCATGCTTATTTTAACGGTAATAGCGACCGCCTTCCATTCGATGGTATACTAGAAGATATGAACAACTACTCTATCCAAACCATAAAAGCACGACAAATTTTAGATAGCCGCGGCAACCCCACCGTCGAAGCGGACGTCATCCTTGCTGATGGCACGCTGGGCCGAGCGGCCGTCCCGAGCGGGGCAAGTACTGGTGCGGGCGAAGCACTGGAGCTACGCGATGGTGGCAATCAGTGGACTGGCAAAGGAGTAAGCCAGGCAGTTGCCCATGTTAACGACGTTATCGCTCCTGCACTGGTGGGTCACGATGCGAGCGACCAGCAAGCGATTGATAATGCAATGCTTGCTCTTGATGGAACAGATAACAAGTCTAAGCTCGGTGCTAATGCCATCCTCAGTGTTAGCCTGGCTACTGCCAAGGCTGTTGCTAATGCCAAGCAGCAACCACTCTGGCGCTACATTGCCGAGCAAACTGACAGCACACCAAGTCTTCCCCTGCCAATGATGAATGTTCTCAACGGTGGTGCGCACGCCGCCTTTGCGACCGATATCCAAGAGTTTATGATCATCTGCAAAGGTGCGACGACCTTTGCAGATACGCTCCGCATGGGCACCGAAATCTTCCACGCTCTTGCTAAAGTCCTCAAAGCACACGATTACCCCACTACTGTTGGCGACGAAGGTGGCTATGCACCACGCGTCCGCCAGGGTAACCGCGAGCCGCTCGCCTTGCTGAGCGAAGCGATCACCAATGCTGGCTACACCGTTGGCACAGACGTCGTCTTTGCAATGGATGCTGCCTCAAGCGAGTTCTATCATGATGGCCGCTATGAGCTAAAGTGCGAAGGCAAGAGCCTGACCAGTAGCGAGATGATTGACTGGCTCGCTGCCCTTGTCGACGAATTCCCAATTGTGAGCATCGAGGATGGCCTGGCCGAGGGCGACTGGGAGGGCTGGCAGCAGCTCCGCCAGCGCCTCGGCGACCGCGTCCAGCTGGTAGGCGATGACCTACTCGTCACTAATACAAGCCTCATCCAGCAAGCGATCGACCAAGATGCCGCCAATGCACTCCTTGTCAAACCCAACCAAATCGGCTCTCTCAGCGAGACAATCCAAGCTGTGCAGCTTGCCCAAAACGCTGGCTGGCGCACTGTGATGAGTCACCGCTCTGGCGAGACTGAGGATACCACAATCAGCCACTTGGCAGTTGGCCTGGGCTGTGGGCAGATCAAGACCGGCTCGCTCTCGCGCACCGACCGCGTAGCGAAGTACAACGAGCTACTCCGCATTGCCGAAGCAGACGAGAGTCTCACTCTCGCGCAGCCGTTCAAGCAGCAGTAATCTGCCTCACCACAACAGCACTACTTATATGCTACCCACCCTACTTTGGGTGGGTAGCTTTTTATACCACACCTCAACACTAGCCTTTTCAATGCTGACTTCTCTGCTCGCGAGTTATTTCTTGATATTGCCATAAGCGATACCATTATTTAACTATCAACACCAGAGTTAGATTAGTGATTGATCTATATACTCTATCGAATGAAATTGTAGATGAAGTACAAGAGTTTTCTATCCACTCTATTCTAGAGTAGAGCTACCCAATGGAGTCCATCTACCAATACTATGACGGTCATGCTATTGGCGTGCTGCTGCTCGTGCCGTATAATAGACAGAGATGAGGAGTTATTATGCTAGCAATGAATAAAGCAAAGCGGCAGCCATCTGCACCGCGTCGTTCGCGTATGCGCATGCCGCGCATTTCGATACCAAACTGGATATTCGGCACTATCGCAGTCCTCTTTTTGTTAGTGGGAGGGTATCTACTCCTGCTCACTACATCACCGATCATTGCACCGCACTTTACGAAGCCAATCACTGTGGCGACACTCGCCAAGCCTGCAGCCAAAGACAATCGTATTATCATTCCCAAGATCGGTGTTAATATCCCGTACGGTACTAATGGCAAACTCGCCCTCGATCGTGGTGCGTGGTGGCGCTACCCAGACCACGGCAACCCTGAGAAGGGCGGCAATTTCGTCGTGGCAGCCCACCGCTTTAGTATCCAGCCAACGCCTGGTGGCACAGTAGAAAAATCACCATTCTTTCATATCGACAAGCTCGCTCTAGGCGATCAAATTCTCGCCGACTACCAAGGCAAACGCTACAACTACAAAATCACCAAGAAATTTGACGTCAAACCAACCAGTGTTGAGATCGAAGCCCCAACAGAAGACGCCCGCCTGACGCTCTACAGCTGCGATTTAGGCGGTGCCAAGACTGGCCGGGTCGTTATTGTTGCCGAAAAACAAGGCGAGGTTGCGTCGTAAGCCTTGGTGTTTTACCTATCTCAAACGCTACACCCTCCTCTTCTTTACCGTTTACTGCAGCGCCACCGCGTGGCGTTACGTCCTACTCGCTTCATCTCCACTGTAAAACGCAGTTTTGCTCATATCAATCCTTTTGTGGTATTGGGATTACATAAAACTCTCACCTTAGCACTTACTCATGCTCCTGCCATTTACCTTAAGGAACAATAAAAGCATCTGCTACGTTGATACTGTGAGCTTGGATACTGGAATACATTAGCTCTTTAGGCGAAAAAAGACTCATCAAGCATGTAATACTGCACACAAGGGTTTATTACTCGCTCGGTCACCTGGGCATTCTTATCTCATATGATACATCTACAAAACAAAAACCGGCCAATTTGCTTGACCGGCTTATTGTTTGCAAGAGATAGACGTCCGCCCCTATTTGGCAAACTCAATCGCCCGTGTCTCGCGGATCACGTTGACCTTGATTGTACCAGGGTATTGCATGGTACTCTCAATCTTGGTAGCGATATCTCGCGCGAGCTTGATGGCACTGAGATCATCTACTACTTCTGGCCGAACGATGACACGTACTTCGCGCCCAGCACTAATGGCATAAGCTTTGTCGATACCACGGAAGCTGGTCGCAACATTCTCCAGGTCGCGCATTCGCTCGACGAAATTCTCAGCACTCATGTTGCGCGCGCCAGGCCGAGCAGCACTGGCTGCATCGCATACTCGCACAACAATTGCCTCGGGTGTTGTGGCTTCAATATCATCGTGATGAGCCTCAATAGCGTGGCAAATTGCCTCGCTCAAGCCTGCCTTGCGGGCTAGCTCTGCTCCAATGTGGTGGTGCTTGCCTTCCATTTTGTGCGTCACTGCCTTACCCATATCGTGAAGTAGTGTAGCGATCTTGACGGTACGTACATCTGCCCCAATCTCTGCTGCGATTAGCCCGGCAATCTGGGCCATCTCAGTACTGTGCTTCAAGACGTTTTGGCCGTAGCTCGTCCGAAACTTCAGCTCACCCACAAGGTGGAGCAGCTCCTTTGGAATACCAGCTACGCCAATCTCACGCGCCGCATCTTCACCAGCACGCACGACTTCTTTGTCAATTTGCTTATTTGCCTTGGCCACAACCTCTTCGATGCGGCCAGGGTGAATCCGCCCGTCTTTCATTAACATCTCAAGACTCAGGCGTGCCACTTGGCGACGCACTGGATCAAAGCTACTGAGAACAATCATCCCTGGCGTGTCGTCCACCAAGATGTCAACGCCAGTAGCTCGCTGCAGAGCCTGGATATTGCGCCCTTCTTTACCAATGATGCGACCCTTCATATCGTCGTCGGGCAGCTTAATGGCAGTCACCGTGCGCTCGGCCGTCACTTCGCTACTCATGCGCTCCATTGCAGTCACAAGGATCATCTGAGCCTTCTCCTCGGCATCGTCCATTGCTTCGCGCTGTAATTTATCAACCAAGCCAGTCAAGTCTTGGCGGATATCACGCTCGGTCATATGCATCAGCTTGCTGGCGGCATCTTGCTTGGTGAGGCCAGCGATTTTCTCGAGCTTGGCCTGCTGCCGACCCCGAATCTCACGGATCTCATTCTTCAGCTCGTCGACCTCTGTCTCACTCTTGCGGAGCTTCTCGCTCCGGCGATCGAGCTCGTCGAGTTTGCGATCGAGGCTTGCCTCGCGCTCGAGCAAACGATTCTCTGTCTTTTGCATGGCGCGGCGGCGCTCGTTCTCGATCCGTAGCGCCTCGTCCTTGGCCTTGAGGACGATATCGCCCGCCTGCTGTTTGGCCTGAGCCAATTCTTTGTCAATTGTCCGCTGACCATTGGTAGTTTGCTGGCGATCGTAGGCGTACTTGCCACCAAAACCAAGCGCCACGCCAATCGCCGCGAAGAGTACTTCTATCATGGTATTCCTTTCTCCGGATATGTGTTGTTCTTATTACATCAGACTTACGTCAGCCCACACCGGTGTTATCAAACATTAAAACTATCTACAGACTAGTATATTGTATCGCGTTTTGGCCAATTTGCGCAACTGGCAATATAAAGGTCTATCTATTTACAGAGGTAACGATTTATTACCCTTATGCTTCATACTAGCTACTTCTTTGGCTGGGTAATGTGTGCAGCTGCGCCGTACTGAGGCAAGACAATGTTATCATCCTCGCCATGTGCTAGCCGCTTAAGGCAGGTAGCGCGCCAATCATCACCCGTCGCACCAACGATCGGGATATGCTGCTCGTGCGCAAGTGTATTAAGCACCGTCAGGCCAATCCGCAGCCCTGTAAAGCTCCCCGGCCCAGACCGCGCCCCAATGCCAGTTATATCCGCCAGTGTCTTGCTATGCTCGGCCAAGCGATCACGCAGATAAGCCAGCATATCACGCGCCAGGGTGCGACCAGCTGGCCACTCATAGCTCGTCTGAGTACCAGTGTCATCCACCAATGTTAGCTCCACGACCATCCCCGCGCTATTCCACAAAATAATCATGCCGAGACCTCCTGGAGAAGCTGGGTTGACACGGTGCCACCAGCCTCAATATCCAGCTGGCGGGCTGTCTCGCTCTGTGCGGTAATGGTGATCGTCAGGTGGTCGGGTGGGACGACATCCGCTACAGCCTGAGCCCACTCGATGATAGTCACTGTGCGGGGCTCAGCAATCGCCTCTGCCAGCTCAAGCTGCATCACCCCTGCATCGCCTAAACGATAAAAATCATAATGCGCAAGCTGGATATCATCGCGCCCGTGATACAGCCGACTAATCGTAAAAGTTGGGCTCTGGATATCATCGGTAATGGCGAGACCACGCGCAACACCCTTAACAAGCGTCGTCTTGCCTGCGCCAATATCCCCTACTAGCACAATCACCTCACCACCGCGTAACGCCTGGCCGAGGCGCTGCCCAAGCTGTAACGTATCAGTAAGTGATTGACAGATAACACGCATACTGGCTCTAGTATAGCACAGCCTTACCTCCGTTGATACGAATATCGCTCTATCCTCTAGTCAGCATAAGCATAATGAGCTACAATAAGCGTAAGTACTATGCATATATCTGATTCTACTATCGTCAAACTTCTCGAGCGCAGTGGCGCTGCGACCAGCCAGCAGCTCCAACCACTGGTGAGTGAGGCTGCGTCGTCTAATTTGCGATTGCAAGATATTGTCTTGCAAAACAACCTCATCGACGAGCGTGCCCTCACTAAGCTCTATGCCACCTACGCCGACATCCCCTACATCGAGCTCGACCCCCGCGATATCCCCTCCGACATCCTCATGCGCATCCCTGAGCGAATCGCGCGCCAGTATAACGCTGTCATCTTCAAGATCGACCCCAATGGACTCATCCACCTCGCAATGGACGACCCAGACGATGTCCAAGCCGTCAACTTTATCGAGAAGGAAATTGGCACCAACACCCGTGTCTACATCGCACCGCGCAGTAACATCTTAGAGTGTCTTGAGGGATATCGCGGCGATGTGACGCAGGAGCTCAAGGAAGTGATCGACATCCAGCGCGAGGATGATGGCTCGAACCAAAAAGTAACCGAAGCAGAAGTAGCGGAAGACTCACCAATCGCCCAGACGGTTAACCTGTTACTAGAGTATGCCATCCGCAGCAACGCCAGCGATATCCACATTGAGCCCCGTGAGCAATTCGTACAGGTACGTTACCGGATTGATGGCGTCCTTAAAGAAGTAAACCGCCTACCCAAGAATGTGCTTGGTGCGCTCGTAAGCCGCATTAAGATCCTCTCCAACCTTAAGATAGACGAACGCCGCATCCCACAGGACGGTCGCTTTAAGATCAAAGTCGCAGGCAAGCAGTATGCCCTGCGCGTTAGCACGTTACCTATCGCTGATGGTGAGAAGGTGGTGATGCGTATCCTCGATGAGTCGAACCAAGCAGTGACGCTCGAACAGCTCGGCTACTGGGGTCATTCGCTGGCTGTTATTAATCAAGCACTGACCGAGCCCAATGGGATGATCCTCGTGACGGGCCCGACCGGGAGTGGCAAGTCTACCTCGCTCTTCTCCGTCCTGTCGATGCTTAACACGCCCGAGGTCAACATCTCGACCATTGAAGATCCGGTGGAGTATAAGATCCCCGGCGTCAACCAAACTCAAACCAATAGCAAGGCTGGCATGACTTTCGCCAGTGGCTTGCGCGCTCTGCTGCGCCAAGACCCAAACATTATCATGGTGGGTGAGATTCGTGACGGCGAGACGGCCAACCTTGGTGTGCAGGCTGCCCTAACCGGCCACTTGGTATTTAGTACACTCCACACCAACAATGCCGCCACCTGCTTGCCGCGCCTGCTTGATATGGGAATCGAGCCCTTCCTGATCGCCAGCACGGTGAAGGCCGTGGTGGGCCAGCGCCTGGTGCGCCGCCTCTGCATGAATTGCCGCCAAAGCTATGTACCCAACCAAACAGAAGTCGCAGAAATCGTCCGCCTCTTTCACCTTGCACCAGGCCAAAATTTTTATTACATCCACCAGCTTGAGGCCCAGGCTATCGTCCAAAAGGTTGGTGGTGAGACACCCTGGGGTACGACGGACACCACCATCGCCGCCCTCTGGCAGCCAAACCCAAATGGCTGCGATGAGTGTAATCACACCGGCTTCAAGGGTCGGGTAGGTATCTACGAAGTCCTCGGCACTTCGCGCGAAATCCAAAAGATGATTATCGGCGGCAACACCAGCAACGAGATCCAAGATCAAGCCGTCGCCGAGGGGATGACCACTATGCTCACCGATGGATTAATAAAAGCAATCCGCGGCAACACCACTGTAGAAGAAGTGCTCCGCGTCACAAAGGAATAACATGCCACAATTTCGCTACATCGCCATCACCAACAAAAACGACTCCATCAATGGAACGATTGACGCCCCCGATCGTGCCAGTGCCTTAGCCAGCCTAAGCCGCCAAGGCCTGCGACCGATTAGTGCTGAAGAAGTCAAGCCAAAGCGCGCCAGCTTTGCTCTCTTTGGTGGCAACAAGGTCAAGAGTGAAGATTTGGTGATGTTTACCCGCCAGCTCAGTGCCATGGTGTCAGCCGGTGTGCCGCTGCTACGCGCCATGGGCTCGCTGCACGACCATACCAGCAGCAAAGCCCTCCAAATAGTGACGGGCGACCTGCTACGCGATGTCGAGGGCGGTATGGCACTCGCCGACGCACTCAAGAAGCACCCAGAGACCTTCAACACCGTTTTTATTAACATGGTGCGTGCGGGTGAGGCAGCTGGTATTCTTGATGACATCCTCAAACGCCTCGCCATGCAACAAGAAAAAAACGCCAGTATGCGCAAGAAGATCAAAAGCGCCATGACATATCCTACCGTACTCATTGTTATCACTATTGCCGCCTTTTTTGGCTTGATGGTCTTTGTTATTCCACAAATCGGCAGCATTGTGCGCGGCCTCGGCGGACCGGACGCCAAGCTGCCCGCCATTACCGAGTTTATGCTCGGACTGAGCGCGTTTATCATCCAGTATGGGATCTTTATCATTGCTGCGCTCGGTGCGGGGATATACTTCTTCCGTCGCTATATCAAGACACCAGCAGGTAAGCTCTGGCTCCACACCATCATTCTCAAGATACCAAAAATCAACGATATCATTACTAAGATCGCCGTTGCTCGCTTTGCTCGCACCTTTTCGGCATTGATGGGGTCGGGGGTAGCAGTGCTCGAGTCCCTCCGCGTGACTGCCCGGGCGGTGGGCAACAAAGTCTACGAAAATGCCCTCAATGATGCTGCCGAGCAAGTCAAAAATGGGCGCAACCTCTCGAGTATCATCGAAAAAAATCCACTCTTCCCACCCATTGTGGCGCAAATGCTTTCCGTTGGCGAAGAGACCGGCCAGACCGACACCGTGCTTGTAAAGGTGGCAGATTATTATGAAGAGGAAGTGGACGTCGCGATTGATGGCATCAGCTCCATTATCGAGCCTGTTATGATCGTCATCATGGGCGGCATGGTCGGGCTCATTGCCGCCTCGGTGATGTTGCCAATCTCGAATATGGCAAATCAGATTAAGTAAGACTGGATTCCCTATTCTCTGTCGGCGTTTCAGCTACATATTAGTTCTTTATCCGATGGCGTGATCTGCCACTGGCCAGCAACCTGTCTTTTTTGCCATTATCACACCACGAACAACAGTCTACCGATCCGTGACAATCCTCATCAAAACGCTAGCGTTTATCATATCGCTTATGCTATAATGACGGAAACGAACGTATCATGGCAAAGTTATTTTATCGCGACAAACCAATCATCGGTCTCGACATTAGTCAGACAGGCATCAAAATTATGTCGATCGACTCCAAGCGCTGGCTCGTGCTGGGCTATGGTTCGCTCGACCTTGACCCAAAGGAAGTCCAAACGTCCCTCGACAACCCTGATGACTCCTACCTGGCCGAGCGCCTCAGCTCGCTCATCAACGAACATCTCATTGGTAACCTTGGTAGCGATCACGTAGTGATTGGTGTGCCAACCAGCCGCACCTACTCGCGCACCTTCATGATCCCAGCCAAAGAGGCAGCACACCTCGATGGCGCTATCCAGGTAGAGGTCGACCAGTATATCCCCTTGCCGCTCGATTCGCTCTATGTTGATTATGAAGTGATCGAGCACACCAAAGAGCAGCTCAACGTTGTGATGTCAGCCGTGCCCAAGCAGCTGGTCGACGCCTGTTTGCAAGCGGCCGAGGCGGTGGGACTCGTACCGGTGGTTGTTGAGCCCAATATCAACGCGATTGCGCGCGTGCTCGACAGCGCTGATGCTGGCAACCTTCTCACGCTCGTCGTCGATATTGGCCCAGCGAGCACCGACATCGCCGTGCTAGATAAAAGTGCCGTCCGCCTGACTGGTGGGGTGGCAATTGGCGGCAATACCTTCACCATCGACATCTCG
Organism: uncultured Candidatus Saccharibacteria bacterium; assembly: GCA_963514895.1. Taxonomy (GTDB): domain Bacteria; phylum Patescibacteriota; class Saccharimonadia; order Saccharimonadales; family Saccharimonadaceae; genus Saccharimonas. Next base: position 20,868 of record CAUPVK010000002.1, on the reverse strand, counting down.
AAGCATCTCAACATCACACTCGAGAATGCCCACCAGCTCAAGGTGCTCAATGGCCTCTCGCCTGGGCCACGCCAAGCTGGCATCACTGAGGCACTCAAACCAAGCCTCAAGCGCATCAGCACCGAGATCCGCAAGGTGATCCGCTATTACAACGACCGGATTGGTGATGAGCGCAAGATCGAGCAAATCGTCATCGTCGGTGGTGGTAGCAATGTACCAGGCATGGGCGACTTCTTCACCAACGACCTCGTCATGCCAGTGCGCGTCGTTAATCCATGGCAAAAGCTTGACTTTGGCAAGCTCCAGCAGCCACAAAAGCAGTTTCGGCCTCGGTATATTAGTGTTGCAGGCTTGGCCAGCCTCAGTAGTGGGGAAATTTGGAAATGATTAATCTATTGCCACCAGCGTATAAAAAACAGCTCGCTGCGAGCCGCACCAACACCTTGCTACGCCGCTATGTTGTGCTACTCTTTGTCTTGGTCTTTGTCGTTTTGGCTGAAATCGGCGGTGTGTACTTTTTCATCGCAACCGAGCGTGGCCGCAACGAAGCCGCCGTAGAGCGCAACCACAACAAAACTGCCGAATATGCCACCGTCAAGCGTGAAGCTACTGAGTTCAAGGCTAACCTCACTACTGCCAAAGCCATCCTCGACCAACAGGTCTCGTACACCCGCCTCATCAAGCTTATTGCCGATCGCCTTCCGCCCAACGTTATCATCGAGCAGCTTAATATCGACCCAACCACCTTTGGCACCCCCACCACGCTGAGTATCCGCGCCAAAGGCTACAACGATGCTATTGCTCTACGCAACCGCCTCAATGACTCTGCCATCTTCTCCAGCGTCAGCTTCCAATCCATCACACTGCAAGACAAAGACGCCGGTAGCTATCCCTACACCTCAACCTACAGTGTCACATTCAAGAAAGGAATCGGCCAACAATGAGCAAAAAATTCACGCTAACGGCGACAAACCTCCGGATTATCCTTGCCGTGTCGCTGGTAGCCATTACTGCAATTGGAGCTGGTGGTTTTGCCCTTGCCTACAACTGGCTTGATGGCTTTGCAGCCGATGCTAGCACTGTTGCCTCGCACGCTGCCGCCAGTGAGTCTGAACTGCAAGAGCTTTCCCAGACCGAAAAGATGCTCAAAACGCAGCATCATGCCGTCGAGCGCGCCTCCAAGATCGCTGCCGAAAGCAAAAGCTACCAATATCAAGATCAGATTATCAACGACCTTAATGACTTTGCCCGCAAAGCTGGCATTACTATTTCAGACATCACCTTTGCTGATGACAATGCCAAGGGCGGCTCATCGAGCAGTTCGTCAAGTAGCTCATCGAGTAGTAGCAAGACGGGCACATCCCTGCCTGCTATTGCTGGACTCAAAGCGACTACCGCCTCTGTTACCGTCAAGAACCCCGTCGAGTATCGCAAACTTCTCACCTTCATGTATCTCGTCGAGCAAAGCCTGACAAAGATGCGCATAGCCAATGTTGACCTCTCGCGCAGCACCGCTCAGGGCCAGCCACCCGATAGCATCACTAGCAACACATTAACCATCGAGGTATATCTCCGATCATGAACAGCGATCTCTCACTCGCCGCGCTTGGGCGCGCCAGTAGCAAATTTCTCCACCGCTACCACATTATTCTCTTTGTTATTATTGCCTTCGGTGGCCTAGCCGTTATTACCTTCTTGCTTAATACCACCATCTCCAAGGCGTCAGAGGCTGCCCCGCCCCAGCCCACCAATGGCATTGATCAAGCGACCATCAAAAAAATCGAGCAACTCAAAACCGCCAGCGAGTCCGACCAAAGCGCTAGCCAGCTGCCAATTAGCTCGCGTAACCCATTTGTTGAGTAACATTTTGCGCAGCCGCAGTGGAGCTTTTTGCGGCGCAATGCTATACTACACATATGATACTGCTCGGATCTGCACTCACTAACTACCCCGTGATGAGCTTACAAATGGGTGGCAAAGTTGGCAGCCTCGCCCAGCCGCTTGTCGATCCAGCAACTCTAGCCATCGTTGCCTACACCGTAGATGGCTCATTCGCTAACGACACAACCATGCTGCTCCGCCTCGCTGATGTGCGTGAGATGAGCGAGCTTGGTATGATTATCGACTCTGTCGACGAGCTCATCACCCCCACCGACGTCATCAAGATCCAGCGCCTCTACGAGCTCAAGTTTCACCTTTTGGGCATGACTGTCCAAGACAAGCGCGGGCAACGCCTCGGTAAGATTAGCGATTATACGATCGAGACAGGTAATTTTGTCATTCAGCAACTCATCGTCCGGCGCTCGTGGCTTCACCGCTTGAATGATGCTGAGCTAGTTATCCATCGGTCACAAATTATCGAGATCAACAACGATGCCATCATCGTCCAGTCGCAGGCTGAGACCAAAAAGCCCGAGCAAAAGGCCACCCAACCAGCCATGAGTAGTGGCGAATACGTTAACCCCTTCCGTAAGCCATCGCAAGCCCGAGAGTCGATTAAGACAGACGAGCGTCGCTAACACATCAGTACTCGTCACCCGCCAACGCTGCCCGGATATCATCATAGGCAAAGCCTTGGCGCAAGAGATACGCGATAAGCTTTTGCTCGTCTGGGTAGCGGGGGCGCTTTTTGGCAATTATCTTCGCTAGCTCGTCTTCATCAGTCCGCCTCGACTGCGCTAATGCTTGGTTTATCACCTCCGGTGCAACACCCTTGGCACGTAGCTCTGCGTCTAGCTTGCGACGCGACGCACCCTTACTTTGGTGGCGATTTTCCACCCACCACTGGGCAAATGCCTCATCATCGATATGACCACGCTCCTCAAGGCGCGCAAACACCCGTTGCGCCACCGCCGGCGAAGCACCAGGCTTCTCAACCAGCGTGCCAGTTTTGCGTTGTTTATATTTGCGTGGCAGTGTTTTGCGCTGGAGATAGTCACGGATTTCACGCGCACTGTGCGGCCGCATCAGGGTGTATTCGAGCGCCCGCGCGTAGAGCTTACCAAACTCCCCCTCACGGCGCAGCTCAGCCAGCTCGGCCTCAGTCAGCATTCGCCCCACCTTCACGCCACAATCCACCACCTGCGCCACATCAAGGCTAAAATCATATGTGCCATCGATAAATACATTCACTCGATCGGCATGCCGCACCTGTGCTGTGAGCGCAGTAATGGTGTAGGTTTTTTCTGTCGGCATATATTTATTATACTGAGTGCAGCGTGCTATGTCACTCGATCGCGAAAATATACAAATTCAATGATCACTCAAAATCTATTATAGTAACTCATCTGCGATATGGTTTGTGATGATTTGGAGGAGTTCTGGGAACTTCTTCCACTCATTCTCATTTGCGCTCTCGTGAGGGATGAAGTGCCCTTTGTCAGTATACTCATGGTATTCACATTGGAGACTTTGCGCTATATGACGTGGCTGATAGATTGGTATCCATGGATCATCAGACGATGCAAGCAATACGATGAACTGTTGATTGCTGCGAATCTTCTCCCACTGCCATGGTGCATCATAATATCCAGAGATCCTTTCATCTGGATCATCGAGATCGGTGTAGCAAGCACCAATCAGAAAACTACCCCGAACCCGATACTTCTCTGCATATCGCATCGCTGCAACCGCCCCCGAGCTATGCCCAATTAAAACAACGTCTTCGTCCACATTAAGCTCGTCACGGAGGTACGGCAGCCAGACCGAAGCTTTTGCTTCATAATTATCAGGAAAAGTCGGGCTCAAGACCATATGACCTCGAGCCTCTAGCTCTGCCTTGAGCCACGGCTTCCACACATCATCACCAACACCGCCTCCGTTACCATGAATCATTACAATTTTCATTTATTCTTCTCCTCTCTTAAGCAAATCTCTACCAGCTCTGGGAACGCTCGTGTCTGCATCGCACTGAAGGTGAAGTGGCCATGGTCGACAAATCGATGGTAGCGCAGCTGGGGTAGCTCACAGCGGAGCTTTGCCGTGGAGCTTTGTAGGTGTGGGTAGTCATTAGTAGAGTAGAGCACATCAATGCCGTGCACTGCTTTGCGGTCAATCTCGCGGTCGAGTGCAAAGCGAAAGAAATCTCCCGCCTCTCCCTCAACATCCAGCCACGGCGCCACCAGCACAACTCGGCCAACACGGCAATTCCCCTCGCTCAGCCAGCGGAGCAAAAAACCTCCACCACAGCTATGTCCCACTAGCAGCGTACGCTCATCCACTGGCAGATGGGCAAATTCTTGACACCATGCTTCATAGCGTGGCTCGTATGGGCGAGGCATCTCGGGTGTTTGCGTTAGTATCCCACGTATCAAGAATTGTTGCTGGAGCCAAGGCAGCCAATGAGAGTTGCTTGGGCTGTCATCCTGGATATTATAGTACTCGTCATAGTCTGGTCGTCCATGGAGGATGATTGCCCGAGTAAACGGAGTGTCGTTTCTGTAGTGGTTTTCGATATCCATGCTTTATTTTTGCTCCTCTGGTGTCGACTTTAGAATTGTTGCCTTGGTCTTTGGTCTCTACCTCTATTTCATGACTCGCGCGATATTCGTCCTAGTTCTTCCATCAACAGTGCAAAATAGAGTGGCCGATGCGGTACAAGCATTGCATCTTCTGGCCGCTCGATCATCTGACGGAATGTATCATACGGCACCCAGCGCAGTGCCGCCGCTTCACCATCAACCATATCGAGCGGCTCATCGTTGTATTCATAAGTGTAAATAAAGTGAAACTCGCTATATGCTGATTTGCGCTTTGGCAAACTTCCAATAAACTTCACTCGAGAAGTATCAAGCGTCATACCAATCTCTTCTTGAGCCTCACGCAGTGCCGCATCAAGTGGTGTCTCGCCAAGGCTCACGTGCCCTGCTGCCGAAATATCCCAATAGCCTGGCCAGTTTTTGACCTGGTCAGCTCGGCGCTGAAGCAATATGTCACACCCACCATCACTACTACGCCGCCACAGCCAAACATGTGCTGCCGCGACAATAGTATCCTTGGTCAAATCTTTGCGGGTAAGGCCTTCGCCCTGTTTTGGCACTCCATTTGGGCGGTAACTCTGCCATAGATCATTATGCATCACTTACTCCTGTGTGTTGTTCTTTATATCAGTTACTACTTTTCGCATGTGCTGCGCTAGGCGAGTCAGCTCAGCCGTCAATTTACGCCGACTTACGCCTTTGCTGAGCTGACGATTTTCCACCCATCACCGCGCAAACGCTTCGTCATTAACATATGCTTTCTGCTGGAGCTTACTCAGCACTCGCGACGCCACCCGCTCTGAATAGACCACAGGATTATTCATACCAGTTTGCCTCTTACGAAGCGCTGGCTGGGTTTTTCGCCATAGATAATCCCTGACTTCCTTAACTGAATGTGGTCGCCGCAAGCAATATGCAAGTGCTCGCATATACAGCTTGCCAAATTGGCTCTCTTCTTGCAGCTCTTCCAACTCCCCATCACTCAATTCACGGCAGACCTTAAGATTTAAGTCAGTCACCTGAGCGATATCCAAACTGAAGCTGTATACGCCATCAACACTCACATTAACACGGTTGTTATCGCGAGCCTGAAGAGAGATGTCAGTGATTTTCATAAAAATATTATAACGCGAAAACAGTGAGCTCGCTACTGGCAGAGGCTACTCGACTACCTCGACCACCTTGCCATGCACGCCGTTGTAGCAAGCAGCAGCACGCGGTTCGGTGATGACCGGTAGTTGCCCTGGAATAGCGCTCATATTAACGTCGTCCAACGTACCGGCCTCGACGCAACCAAGCGTGATGTGCGGGCGGAAGCCATCGATATCCAGCCCCGGATGAATACCATCCAGTGCCGCGAGTAATTGCTGGTGCGCCTCAACCATCCAGGCAGTTTTCTGCGTGCGCAGCTCCACCCAAACACAGTTGCCTGCTTTATCTGGCAGGAAATTAACTCCATCAAGCACCAACTTATCGAGGACGGGTAGCGCCGCAGCGGCTGCTTTGAGACGTGACATATCCCGCTCAGTCACGTTAATCAATGTCACGTGTGGGATAAACTCACCAAAGTCAAGGTTCATTGTTTCTGACAACTCGCGAAGATACGCGTTTTGCTCATCATCAAAGACCAGACTGACTGACGCCATATGTTTTTCGACTGGATATGCAGCATCTGCTGCGCGCATTAGTTTTCTCCTTCTTTCACTTTGTCGCGAACCTTCTGATCAATTTCCATCAGGACCTCAGGATGTTCTTTCAGGTACAACTTAGTTTTATCACGGCCTTGACCAATAGTCTCGCCGTTATATTTGTAAAAGGCACCAGATTTTTCAACAATGCCGTGCGTAGCTGCCAAATCCAGAATGTCGCCAGTCTTAGAAATGCCTTCATTATACATAATGTCGAACTCAGCAACGCGGAAGGGCGGCGCAATCTTGTTTTTTACCACCTTTACCTTGGTGCGATTGCCGCGAATGTCATCACCCACTTTAATCTGCCCAATCCGGCGGATATCCACCCGCTGCGAGGCATAGAACTTTAGCGCATTACCACCGGTCGTTGTCTCAGGATTGCCAAACATTACGCCGATCTTCATGCGAATCTGGTTGATGAAAATGACGGTTGCTTTGCTCTTGTTGATAATCCCCGTTAGCTTACGCAGTGCTTGGCTCATCAAGCGAGCCTGGAGACCCATGTGTGAATCACCCATGTCGCCGTCAATTTCTGCTTGCGGCGTCAACGCTGCCACCGAGTCCACCACGATGAGGTCAACGGCATTCGACCGCACCAGCGTCTCCGTAATCTCCAACGCTTGCTCACCATTGTCTGGCTGCGACACCAAAAGGTTGTCTGTATCAACGCCAAGCTTCTTGGCATAGCTCGGGTCGAGCGCATGCTCGGCATCAACAAAGGCCGCTGTGCCACCCTGCTTCTGAATCTCAGCAATAGCATGCAGCGTCAGCGTCGTCTTACCGCTACTCTCTGGCCCATAGATCTCAATAATGCGCCCCTTAGGGTAGCCACCGCCCAGCGCAAGATCGAGGCTCAGCGATCCAGACGGAATCACCGCTACATCTGCCTGGTGGAATTCGCCAAGCTTCATAATGGCGCCATCGCCAAATTGTTTTGTAATCTGATCCATCGCGAGGCCAAGCGCTTTGAGCTTGCCGTCGTCTGTGGTTTGTGTCGTATTCGATTGTTTGGTCATACGTCCCCTCTCCTTCAAGAATTTATTATACCAGAATCTCTTGCTATTGTCCGCGCAGAGATTGATTTGCAATAATAACACCTTGACTATCACCGATTTATTTTTATAATCTCCAACTTCTCACTGACCGATCAATATAGAGTGCTGAGCAGCAACAGGCCTATCTAGGGAGATTTTTTCGTGATAGACATGCTATAATAACACCATGAAGGCACGTAAAGGATTTACCGTTATTGAGCTCATCGTTGTGATCGCTCTGCTTGCAACGGGCAGCTGGCTCTTTTTCAGCGAGAAAATCGCGACCGAAGCGACGCAGCGTGACAACCAGCGCAAGACCGCCATTAACGCAATGTACTATAGCCTGGAAGAAGTATATTTTGAGAAAAATAACCACTACCCTAACACGATCGATAGCAAGACACTGCGCTCGGTTGACCCATCGCTCTTTACCGATCCAAATGGCCACAAGCTTGGCAGCGCCCAGTCTAGCTACCACTACAGTGGCACCGACTGCACCACCGACAACCAGTGCAAAGGCTACAAACTCACTGCCAACTTAGAGCGGGAGGCAGACTACACCAAGACCAACCGCAATAATACCTAAGTCTCTATTTATATAAATATAGATATACAAAAACACCAAGCTTTGTCTGCTCGGTGTTTTTTATCATCAACGCTGCTAGTATTAGTCATTTGCCACTGGCCGGCCGTTCTTGAAGTCCTCTACTGCGTTATTAAGCGTCGCGATTTCTTGCTTGGGGTTAGCTACGAATGAGAAGCGATAGGTTGTCTCGTCACCCTCCGTACTAAGGCGAATTGAGCCATAATTAAACATTGCTTGGAGGACACCACGCTGGTTGTAACTGGCATCCTCGATATTCATCAGACTAACCGTTTGCTCGGTGTGTGAAAAAATACTCGTCTGGATCTCCTGAATAACACTCTCGTTCGTTAGATAAAACATATTGCGCGTATAAACCCAGACCGATACATAGCCACCAAGAATAAAGGCCAAGATGAGCGCCATACACAGCAACATAAATGACCCAGAAGCAGAAGCTGGCAGGTGGAGGAGATCAAAAATATAGTCGTAATTAAACATCAGTGCCAAGACAATGCTTGTCATCAAGGTCGACATAACAATCGCTGGCAGCATGCCGATTGGATGGCGACGCACTACACTAATGATGTATTCTTGCTCGCTCAGATTGAGATTCGGGAAGGCCATGACTGATTCATCATGGCGGCGACGCACTTCTGATGACATCCGTGGCAGGTTCGCTTCTGGGCGCGGCGCATGGTAGTGAGGAGCACCTTCTTTGCCGCTCACATCGTAGAGTGTGCTGCTCGCGCGTGGTGCCGTGGGTGGCTCGGCATAGAGTGGATTACCATCGACATCATAGGCGACGGGCCGTGGTGGATCATTGCGTTGCAATCGTTGTGAATTCATGGGTATATTGTAGCATATCTTGGGCTCATCACCTCATGCCTCTTACTCCATTGCGCGGCCAAGATGCTGCTGTGCTCGAGGTGTCACCCGTCGGCCTCGCGGTGTCCGCTCAATAAAACCAATCTGCAGGAGATATGGCTCATAGAAGTCTTCGATCGTCGTTGTCTCATCACCTGTCAGAGCAGCAATTGTCGTCAGGCCAACCGGGCTATCGCCATAGGTATCGAGCACCGAGAGTAGCAGGTTACGATCGGCTGGGTCGAGACCAAGCTCGTCGACTTCCAGCAGAGTTAGCGCCTGTGTTGTCGTTGCTACATCAATAATACCATCACCGTTTACATCCGCGTAGTCACGCACCCGCTTAAGCAAGCGATTTGCAATCCGCGGGGTGAGGCGCGCCCTCGTGGAGAGTAATCGCGACGCCTCTGGCTTGATGCGCGTCTCGAGGATAGTCGCTGCCCGCGTGATAATCTGCGCAATCTCCTCTGGAGTGTAAAACTCCAAACGATAGATATGCCCAAATCGGTCGCGCAGTGGCGCTGCAAGACTCCCCGTACGTGTCGTCGCGCCAATCACTGTAAAGCGCGGTAGATCAAGCCGGACACTGCGGGCCGCTGGCCCTTTGCCGATGACAATATCGAGCTTAAAATCCTCCATCGCCGAGTATAAGATCTCTTCCACAGCCCGCCCCAAGCGGTGGATCTCGTCGATAAACAACACATCGCCATCGTTGAGGTTGGTCAAGATCGATGCTAAGTCGCCTGCTTTCTCGATCGCCGGGCCACTGGTGACTCGCAAGCCAGCCCCCATCTCGTTGGCAATCACCGCCGCCATCGTCGTCTTGCCAAGGCCAGGTGGGCCATAGAGCAAAACATGGTCGATTGGCTCACCACGCTTCTTCGCCGCCGCAATTGCCAACTGCAAATTCTTCTTCAGCCGCTCCTGCCCCACATACTCCGCAAAGCGCTGTGGCCGCAGCGTCACCTCAATGCGCTGCTCCTCGCTATCATCTGCGTGGCTACTGGTATCAACAATTCGTTCTATCGCCATAGGTTTATTATAGCATTGGTAGTGGGGATAGATTGCACAGCAACCTCATCATATGGTTTACTATACTCATGCATACTGTCTCACTTGTCCTCACAACCCTATCATCCATAGCAACGATCATCGCTGCACTTATTGCACTCGTCAAGCCTGGTATGATGAGCCGCTCAGCTACCATTACTCATGGAGAGCGATTCTACGCAGCAATGTACGCTTCTCGAGCACTGCCATTGGGACTACTTACGGTAGTTGCCCCTTTTGTGTTTCATGGTTCTGCGCTGCAGCTTGTCTTTGCTGCAGCAAGCTTGGCGCAAATTGGCGATGTTGTTATTGGGCTCAAAAAACAAGAGTGGGGTATGGTAATTGCACCAGCTATATTAGCTACCATATACCTTACAGCAGCGTGGCTCCTTGCTTAGGGCAAGTTCTCTTGCACTGCCAGGGCAATCTTGCCAAATAGCTCCTCACTCACACGGTGCTCGCCACTCTCTAGATGCCGTGGCCACTTTGGATCAGGAAATTCCTCCCCCGCAAAGTGCGTACCGTTAGCATAGCGCGGGTAGAGGTGCCAGTGTACATGAGTCGACTGCCCAGCCTTGACGGCATTGTTCATCAAGCATTCCCAGTTGCACACGTCTGCGCCAAAAGCTTGGGTCATTGCGTGCTCCATGCTGCGGATCACCTCGTGGAGTTCACGCCAATCGGTCTCATCGAGTTCGCTAAGTGATGACTTGTGCTCACGCAGCGTCACAAACCCCTTGCCAAGATATAGCTGATTACGATCGAGCACCACATTCCATCGATCGGTTTGCATGACCACCGCTGGGTCATCAATTGTTTGTTCTGCCACAAATGAGCAGATGTCACAGTCTTTCATTTTTATCACCTCCTTCTCTTGCTCTATTGTAGAGGAGAAGATGCTGCTTGTCATTACTGATTATTCTGTCGCTTAAGCCATGGGTTGCTCATTTCCATAATGCGCTTAAGGTGAGATTCAAGAGTATCCAATCGTTTTTTGATTTCATCCTCAGCAATGCCAAGTGATTGAAAGTCATCCCTCAATGACTCCTTATATTTTGGCAAGAAATCTTCCTCAAACTGCTGGAATTTCTCCCAGGACATGTCCGGGTGCTCCTCATCGTGAAATGCCTCAGCACCGCGCCAGAATGTTTCCCAATCAGCTGTCATATAGGCCATATCAGCGTGATGGAGCAGCTTCGCCTCGGGTGTATCACGTTGCTTGAGTGCGGGTACCATAATTGTGCCCCTAATAGCCCGATCGAGGAAAGCAATATCGTGATTAGTCAGATCAATCTTATTGCTTTTGATATCTTCCTTCATGAGTGCTACTGCATACTCTTCCTTCGTCGGATATGCTTGAGCCTCATCATCGTCAAAACCAGCATCATGCCAGGCCGCCGCTAAGGCAAGGAGGTCTTTTTGCCATGGAGTGATCACACGCGGATAGCTATCATCAGGCAAAAGCTCTACAAGCTCGCCAACTGCCTCCATCACATCTTTCATGTGGTCAGGATGGTGGTAAGGCAGCTCGGGATAGCGCTCACTAGCGCGATCTACCGACCCCTCGAAGGCTTTTGTATAATGCTCCTTTGACTGGCTAATCGATTCAGGTGCACTATCAACCTGAGAGTTAGAGGAATGAGGAAATTTATCAAACATAGATGTCTTATTATATGGATAAATCTATCAGTTGTCAACAGAGGTGCCTACACACCTCAGCTGTGCGTATTATAACCGACGAACTTTTTTGCCAGTCGGCTTACCAATTCCACGCAGGTGCGGTACTGTTGTGGCTGCAACAACGCCAGCCGCTATACAGCCTGCGAGGCGCGTCCGCCTTGGATTGCCACGTGCCGCTATAATGGCGAGCATCGCCGTAGCGATATTAGCGGCTCGTTTGTAGCGCCCACCCTTGGTCACCTCACCAGTTTTTGCCAGGTGGTAGGCATTGGCTGCGCCAGTTGCTGCCTGCCCAAGGGCAACGGCAGCAATTCCCGCTCGCGCCTCAGGGTAGCGCTTGCCTAGCTCATACATCACGCGCACCACAGCGGCCGTGTCTACCACACCATCAGTTACACGGCGCAGTGGCGTATCGTCAAGAATTTGCCCATCAGCAACATCAGCCACCATAAAAGCTGCAAGCGCAGGCCCAATCGGCTTACCATCTCGTGCCTGCCGTGCAATATATTCTACGCCACCATAGCGCAGCGCCGTCAGCCCCACACTCGCCATTTCTCTTAGGCGAGATATGTGCTGCACATCAGGTTTCTCCGAATTTTTCTGTTCAGGATTTTTCACACCATGTGCTAGTATCTCATATTTTTTGCATTGTTACTACTGCATGCAATATTATTTCGCAGTATGATCTACTACTGGCTCTGGCATACGCGCAAATTGCTCCATATGCTGCTGCAGTGCTGCGCAATACTGGCTAATAACAGATGGAGCAATACCTAGTAACAAACCATCCGTCTGCATCTCTGCTAAACACATTGCAAAGAAGCGCTGCTGCCTCTGCAAAAACTCTACCCATGGAGTATCTGGTTGCTCCTCTACCCGATAATTCATACTCCCCTGCCAAAATGTCTGCCAATCTGCAAAGAGAAACCCAATATCGGCCAGATGAAGCAACTTAGCCTCAAGGGTGCTGCGCTGCAGTGGCGGTACGACAATCGTGCCAAGAATTGCTCGCTCCACAAAGGCATAGGCCTCGCTATCTAGCTCAAGCCCTTCTCTTTGGCTGTCTTGTACAAACAATGCAACCGAGTATGCCTCTTTGCACCAGTATTCGTTGGCTGCAGCATGGTCGTAACCAGCGTCATGCCAGGCCGCTGCTATAACGAGAAGTTCATGCTGCTGAGTCGAAAATGTATATCGAGGTACAAGGCGTATCAGTTCTTTTGTCATTTGCACCACATCATCCATATGTTGCGTGTTATGGTATGGTAGTGATGGATAAGCCTGACGAGCCCGCTGCACTGTAGCCAACAACAAAGGGGTGTTATTCATAATAATCACTATCGTATTCCACTGTTGTCAGTATGTCAAGTTACTGATATTATGCCAAATCCTCAGCAACTATTACACTTCTCACTATTTTCTCGATAGAGTATGACCCCTTCGTATAACAGCAAGGTTTGGTTCTAGCACTCAGAGATTGGTATCTTAAGAAAGACGATTGATTCCCCAAGAGGAATTACAAAGGAAATATTAGCCCAAGCAAGTAACATTTTACTTGTTTAACACAAGAAATACCTCTTCATCACTAAGAGTTTTGACAATTTACAATGCTAATCAACACGGCTTATTGCTTCAACGCCATTGTCACTCGCTGCGCTGTGGGTAAACTCGTATCGACATGAGCAAGTGCTTTGGTGGCATCTGCCAGCGTATAGCCTAGCGCAACCAACGCTTCGAGTGCTTCGTCGTTTGTATCAAGCTCTGCCTGCACAGGCACGTCGTGAGCAGCATAGTACGTTGGCACACCCACCTTATCTCGCAGGTCTACCACCACACGCTCGGCAGTCTTTTTGCCCACCCCACTGGCTTTCTGGATAAAGGCCGCATCGGCATTGGCTAAGGCATTACGCACCTGCTCAGCCTCACCAAGGCTGAGGATAGCCAGTGCCGCCTTGGGGCCTACGCCTTGCACTGTGATGAGCAGCTCAAACAGTTTCTTGGCCGCCCGTGACGAAAAGCCAAACAGTTCCTGAGCTTGCTCTCGGATATGGTGGTATGTATAGAGCTTGACTGTCTCACCAAGCTGCATCGCATCATAATCATGCGCTGCGACCGCTATCTCATAGCCAACCCCCTGCACATCAATGATGACACTACCCGCAAACTTCTCATCAACTTGGCCAGCAATATGAGCAATCATCCACGTCTCCTCGAAGTACTAAAAGTTAGTCCTGAAGAAGTTGTTGTTATTGCCACCAGTATTGTTCTGACTATTCTGCCCAGAGCTATCATCGTCGCTCGTACCACCAGTACTAGAACTATCACTACTCGTACCACCGGTATTACCACTGTTGCCGGTATTATTGCGGCGGCGAGTATTACCGTTGATAGTTGAGCTATTATCGCTGTCGTCGCCTGTACTACCAGAGCTTCCTCTGCTATTTGACGACCGGCAGCTTGCGATGTTCTTTGAGTAACGACTGCTGTCAAAGTCTTTTTCGTCGATGGTAATGATGCGCTTTTGCTCAACGTCACAGACGCGGATTTGCTGTTTCGTCGTGGAGCAGTCTGAGCTGTTCTTTGAGTACTTCGTACTGTCGAAGTCATCTTCGTAGATAGACTCCATCTTTTTATCACTGAGGTTACAAACTTCGATCTTGGTGCGCACAACATTACACTGCTTAGTTGGCAACGCGCCAGTTAGGAAGTATTCTTTGTACGTCCCCTTGGCATTCTCGGTAGTAGCCAGGCCACCGTCGCTCGTACAGACCGAGCGCTGCACAACACCACTTGGCACAGGGAATTGGGTATTCGACTGGCCCGCCAAGAGTTTCGTCATTGTGTTGCGCCAGATTGGTCCTGCCATGTCTGAGCCACCATTTTTCATTGGTGTATTGTCATTATTACCAACCCAAACGCCAACGGCATACTCTGGGTTATAGCCAATCGTCCAGGCATCTTTGTTATCATTCGTCGTCCCTGTCTTGACAGCCGCAGTATGGCCAGGCACCGTGAGAGTTGAGCCAAACACACTCGCTCGTGCCGAATTATCCGATAGGATGTTTGAGATCAAGTAGGCCCCGCCTTCGCTAATTGCCCGCTTGCTCGTTGCGTTGGGCCAGCTAACTTTCTTGTTGTATTTGTCATTAACCTGCTCGATGAGCCCCAGCTCAAACTGCTGCCCTTGGTTGCCAAATGCTGCGTAGGCATTAGTCATTTGCGTTAGTGATGCCTCACCGGAGCCAAGTGCGAGAGATAAACCATTCTTCTCACCTGTTGCTTGAGTAATCGACGAGATACCAAGATTGTTAGCCGTTTGAACCGACTTACTAATACCAAACTTCTTCATGATCTCCACGCTCGGGATATTCAGCGACCAGCTAATTGCTCGACGCGTCGTCACACTCCCGTGCCAACGTTTGTCGGCATTGAGCGGCTGGTAGCCACCGCCAAAGTCAGTTGGCTTATCTTGGAATATTGTCGCTGGTGTAATAACCCCCTCAGCTAGTGCCCCAGCATAGTAGATCGGCTTGAAGCTACTGCCTGGCTGGCGCGGTGTCGTGGCCATATTAACATTACCCCACTGTGGGTTGTTGTAGTCGGCACTACCCACGAGGGCGCGCACTCGGCCTGTCTTGACGTCTATCACAACACCGCTTGCATTCGTCCCACCACGGTTATTGAGGTATGGAATCTGCTTGGAGACGTTATCGATTAGCATCTGCTGCGTATCCATATTGAGCGTCGTCTTTACCTGGTAGCCCGAGCGCATTAACTTATCATACGCATTTTTATCTTCCGCACTGTATAGTTTCTGTTTGAGCTGGTTTATAACCATCTGCGCAAAGTGTGGTGCAATCGACTTGACGGTATTTGCCGTCGACGCATACGAGAGCTGCTGCGCATACGCTGCGTCTTTTTGCTCATTAGTGATGGCACCCACATCAACCATGCGGCCGAGCACTGTCTTTTGGCGCTGCTTAGCCTTTTCTGGGCTGCCGCTGATTGGTGAATAAGCAGTTGGGGCTGGCAGCACACCAACAAGCATAGCGCTCTCAGCCAACGTGAGATCCTTCGGCGCTTTACCAAAGTAAATCTTGGCTGCCTCCTCGATGCCGAATGAGTCTTCGCCATAGTACACAGAGTTGAGATACATCTCGAGGATTTGGTCCTTCGTATAGTTCTGCTCGATCGCGAGCGCTACGAACAGCTCCTGATATTTACGCATAAAGGTCTGCTCGCTTGTGAGGACGGTGTTCTTGGCGAGCTGCTGCGTAATGGTCGAGCCACCACCATGGCGCTGGAAGGCTGCCCGGAAGATACCGATTAGACTAAACCCAGGGTGTTTATAGAAGTCTTTGTCCTCACTAGCCAGTAGCGCATTTTTCATACTGTCAGAGATATCAGCCAGCTTCACCATATTGCGGTGCTGAGCTCGCCCCACACTATAGAGTGGCTTGTTGTTGACATCATTGAGGACGATACCAGTGTTGTTACGGTTCATCAGCCGCTCTTGGTCAGAAATATCACGTGCATAATATAGGTATGTCAAGATCGGCACAATCAGCAAAAACAGCAAAAACGGCGTCAGGATCACCATCACCTTCTTCTTTTTACTCATATTCCAAAACCACAAGAAATGCTTATGCTCGCGTCTTCGGCGCGGTGGCTTCGACTGGCGAACCTCTCCAAAGTTGGCATATCTGCCCATCCGGGCTGGTTGTTGTCTTCCTCGAGGTAGTTGCATAGTTTAATTATACCATCGTTCTGGCGCAATGTACCGAAAACACTGATCTTAGCACATTTCCCTTCCTCATCTCTGACACAACACGAGCTGCGCCTTTTTGCGATGTATTTCTGACCTCATCAGACGTAGATATCAAGGTATCGCTAGCTCCGCCGCGTCATAAACGCTGCCATAATCGCTGCCGCGAGAGCATCTGCACAGTCGTCTGGCTTGGGCACCGTCTGAAGGCCTAGTTGGAGCCGTACCATCTCTTGCACTTGCTTTTTATCGGCTTTGCCATAGCCGGTGATTGTCTGCTTGATCTGGAGTGGTGTATATTCCTCAATCCGCAGCCCTGCCCGCTGACCAGTCAGCAGCGCTACGCCACGCGCTTCAGCCACGCTCATAGCGGTGGTTATATTACGCGTAAAGAAGAGTTTTTCGATTGCCATCATTGTCGGCTGTGTCTCTGCAATAATACTCGTGAGTCCATCAAATATCTCACCAAGGCGCTCTGGTATTGGCGTATGTGCTGGTGTTGTAATGACACCCGCCGTGACGAGTCGCGTTGCGCCACCATGAGCGTCAATGACACCAAAGCCAAGGATGCCAGTGCCCGGGTCTATACCAATGATTCGCATGATGCTAGTATAGCCGAATCTGAGGGATTCTGCTATATACCGCTATGGTATAGCTAATGAGACTCTAACCTTTGCGCACCATCCGGCGCAGCCACTGGCCAATCTCACTGCGCCATTCCCAGCCAGCATAGCCCACTGCCACGATAGCTACCCCACCAATCATCCACCAGACGATCTCTGTCTGTCCATTATTACTACCTGGCTCAACAGCGTAGCCTGCGGCTGGTGCTTTGCTATTCTTGCTCGTCGATTTGCGGCAGCGATTGGTCGATGGATTACGCTCCCAGCCTGGCTTGCAGGGCGTTAGCTGGTGACTATTTGCTGCGCCAAGCTTTTTGCAGCGGCCAGTCGCTGGGTTGCGATAGTACCCTGCTTTGCATGCGGCAGCTGGTGCCTTGCCGCCAGCGAGCGCTCGGCAGCGCCCTGTGGCAGGGTTGCGATACTGCCCCGCCTTGCACACGGCCAATTGCTGGCCAGTGGCAGATACTGCGCGGCAACGGCCCGTCGCGGGGTTACGCTCTTGGCCTGGTTTACAGATAGTTAACTTTTGAGCATGAGAAGTACTGCGCGCCACCTTCGCATTACCGGCTCTTTGGCTTGACTGTTTCTCACTGCTGTTGATCTTTCGACAACGATTTGTTGCTGAGTTGCGTTCTTGGCCAGCGGGGCACGGTTTGCCCGATGGCTGATGAGGTGAGGCTGGCGTATCAGTGATGATATTATCGGCTTGGTCGGGGCTTGGCGTTGTCCATTGCCATGTGCCAGTTTGCGAATTGTATGCCCAAGACTTACCCTGGTGCGCAGCCTGTCCTGCACCGCTATATGCATCGATATGTGGCGAAAAACTCACCAAGCCATACTGATCCTCAAACCACAGTGTACCGCTACGCAGCACCGCAAGCTCCGCACCATTTGCCTGAGCACGAATCGTCAGCACCTGGCCTGGTGCAATCACCCCCGCAAGAGACGAGGTGTTTCGCACAGTGCTATTGCTACCGGGCGTACCACTACGCAAACGATAGGTGGCAAGGTCGATTGGCTGGTCGCCGGTATTCTTGACTTTGACGTATTTTTGGCAATTATCTGGTGCTGCGTCGCAGCTGTGTGGATGAGGCAAGACCTCGAGAATTTGCAATGATGGCTCACCTGGCGTCTCGTACGGCGCAGTTACCTCAGCTTCACCAGCTCGTGCTCGAAAATCCTTAGCAAATATCCCAGTTCGTGCTGCTGCCGTCCAGCGTGCACGCTCCCAGACGAGTGCACCTGCAAGCTCGTCCACGGCTGCATTTGCTTTATCAATAGTCGCACCCGATCGCTCCAGCGCTACATCATACCGTGTGATTTGCTCGCCATCTGGCACACTTGGACAACCCTGGAGCTGCGCGCCATCCGCCGGGGCTACTGCTGGATGATAGTAGCGCACCGAGGACTGGGGCGGTGCATATCCCTGTAGTTTGACGCGGCACGTGTAGTCGGTGTGGTTTGTGCTAACACTGACAACAAGTGTGACATCACTAAGCGGTACAAACTGATGTGCAGTATTATGCAGCTCAACTGCACTCACCATGCGCCGGTCTGTTGTATGGAGCGCCCCAATCATCAATGCATCGTGTTCAGTATGAGCAGCAAGGCGTACTACAGGCTGTGCTGCTGGAAACTTACTGCTAGCAGTATCATCACGCGCCACTGCCCGCTCAAATAAAAAATCGCCGATGGTGGCGACTGGGGTGGCGAAATAAGCAGTGGAAGAATCAGCACCAAGCGCAGAAGCTCCGGCTATTCCTGGTATCATCATGGCAACGGCAAGCCCATATGCAACGATTCGCCGGGCATAATTCCGCATAGTTTGCATTTTGTTTTTCCTCCTCGCCACGATTATGCGCAAAGCAACCCTCTTGGTCAAGCACAAGCACATTGTTTTGTCGATCACGCAAACTAATACGGTGGTCGGATTTTGTTCTCTACCGCACAATAATAGCGAGAAATAGGAATTAAGATTTTGTAATGCGGATCTTTAGGCTTTCAAACAGATACAACAAAAAACAGGCCATCTCGCCTGCTAATTGATCAATGGAGGGCCCAGTGAGGCTCGAACTCACGACACCCTGCTTAAAAGGCAGGTGCTCTAACCTGCTGAGCTATGGGCCCGTAGACTCTGCGAGTATAGCACTGGTCGTGGTAGACTGTCAAGCGGAGCAAACACTGGATTCATCATCACTCTTCCAAAATTCTACTATCTATAGCAAAATTCACCCTTCTCCTCTGTAAGAGACTCTACCTTACCACCTCACCTGGTAAATATATAAAATCTCTTGCTAAACACAAAAGATTCAATAATTTCACCCTAAGAAAACAAATTACATAAAAATTCTAGCCTCCTTGATAAACCCTGCAAAAAGCAGAACAAACAGCATGAAATTGACAGAAAAGCCGCGATTTGGATGTAATAAATTGACGCACCAGCAACGCAATGGTTTAATGATAACCAATGACGTGGTGGCAACGGCGAATTCACCCAACGTGGCAGCTCACACTGTGCTGCGGTGGTATCGTTAGTGGAGTAGCATTAGCCCAGTGGTGGCCGTATGCTGCGTGGTGGTGGCTTGTTGTAGCTGGCGGCGGCATTGCCTGTGCACTGCGTCAAAGCCAGCGGTGGTGCCTTATTATCATATTGATTGCTGGGCTTATGGTTGGCCTAGTGCGCGGTGGGAGCGACCAGCAGCAACAGCGCTCCTACGCGGTATCATTTGGGCATGTAGCGACAATCACTGGGCAAGTGCAGGATGACCCCGATACAAATCAACGTCATCAACTCGTCGTGAGGCTGAGTGCTATTCGCCTCAATGGCCGCTCGCTACCTGGCACAGTATGGGTGAGTCTGCACGGTAACCCTGCAGTCCGCCGTAGTGATTGGCTGGTTGTGCGAGGCAAGCTCAAGCCTGGCTTTGGCAACTTTGCTGCTGTTGTGCAGCGTGCTCATGTGAAACGCATTGTTCAGCCGCAACCTGGCGATGTTGCCCTGCAGGTACGCGATTGGTTTGCCGAGCATATTCGCCACGCAATTCGCGAGCCAGCAGCCAGCCTTGGTAGTGGCTACGTTCTTGGCCAAAAGCGCGCTCTGCCGCACGATATCCAAGAAGCAATGCGCGCTACTGGCCTCACCCACATCGTTGTGGCGAGTGGGTATAACCTCACAATCCTCGTCCGCCTCGCTCGGCGCTTGTTTGCCAAGGTATCACGCTATCTTGCGGTACTTACCAGTGCAAGTCTCGTCCTTGGCTTTGTCGCCATCACTGGCCTAAGCCCAAGTATGACGCGCGCTGGCTTGGTAGCTGGGCTCAGCATTTGGGCTTGGGCGTATGGTCGTGCGTTTCACCCCATTACACTACTGGCAGTAGCAAGTGCCGCCACAGTACTATGGAACCCAAGCTATGTCTGGGGAGATATTGGCTGGCAGCTAAGCTTTGCATCCTTCGCTGGAGTGATGATCCTTGCACCGCTGTTGCAGCGCTATTTCTTTGGCCCAGCAGAGCCATCGATCGGCCGCCAAGTCTTGGGCGAGACAGTCTCTGCGCAGCTTGCTACATTACCGATTAGCCTCGCAGCATTTGGGCAATTATCACTTGTGGCGCTGCCGGCCAATCTGCTCATTGTGCCGTGGGTGCCGCTGGCGATGCTTCTCACGTGCATTGCTGGGGTTGGGGCGCTTGTGTGGCCAGCAGCGGCGACAGTGTTTGGCGCACCAGCACAATGGCTGCTTGATGCAATGCTGTGGGTTGTCCAGCAATGCGCCGCCTTTCCCTGGGCACAGCTCGATTTCGCACTGCCATGGTGGGGCGTGACACTATGGTATGGTGGGCTCATTAGCCTCTGCTGGTGGCTCTGGCGAGCAACTGGCTACTCGCTGCGCGATACCTCGCTCGTAGAATAACAACTGCCCAATATGCTACAATGAGTTAAAAGATAGAACAATCAAGGAGAACCTATGTCTGGACACAGTAAATGGGCCACGACCCATCGCCAAAAGGCCGTGGTTGATGCAAAGCGCGGCGCAGCCTTTACCAAGCTTGGCAATATGATTGCCATTGCAGCCCGTGGTGGCACCGATCCAACAACCA
>CAUPVK010000001.1:0-120037 GCA_963514895.1 uncultured Candidatus Saccharibacteria bacterium | reverse complement strand
GACAAATATAAACACCAATGCACACGCTCATAGGTAAAATACTTGCATGAGCAAATTGCAATATATCCGAGCAACTCATACATATTGCCACCCCACCCTACATCCGCTATAATACAGAGGTACGGAGAGGTGCAAGAGTGGTTGAATTGGCACGCCTGGAACGCGTGTGTGGCGGCAACGTCACCCAGGGTTCGAATCCCTGTCTCTCCGCCATATCAGCGCCAGGCGGCACGCTGCCATAGGAGTGCGCTGCTGATTCGTCTTTTGGCATGATGCGTGGCTATACTGTATATTTTTGTGCAGATTGGGCTTGCAGAAATGTTTTTTGACAGTTTATACTAAAGGATAATTATGGTACGATCTTCTACACCAGTTATAGAACTCCGAGGCCTCACCAAGCAGTATGGTCTGGGCGACGCTGCCCAAAACGCCTTGGACAACGTCGACCTGCGAGTCGAAAAAGGCGAATTTATTGTCATTATGGGCCCTAGTGGATGCGGTAAGACGACATTACTCAACATTATGGGTTTGCTCGACCGCGCCGACAGCGGCGAGTATTTTCTTGATGGAACATCGGTCGCGACGCTGAGCAAGCGTCAACACGCTCGGATTCGCTCGCGGCAGATTGGCATTGTCTTCCAGAGTTTTAACCTGATTAATCGCCTAACGGTGCTTGAGAATGTTGCCCTTCCCCTGAGTTATCGTGGGGGGATGCGCCGCGTCAAGCGCCTGGAGCAAGCCAGTGCGGTGCTAAAGAACTTCCACCTCCAAGAGCGCGAATATTACATGCCGTGGCAGCTCAGTGGTGGACAGGTGCAGCGCGTGGCGATTGCCCGCGCATTGGTGAACCACCCGTCGATTATCTTGGCGGATGAGCCAACGGGTAACCTCGATAGCCGTTCGAGCCATATCATCATGGAAGAGCTGGCTCAGCTGCACCGCCGAGGCAATACCATCATTATGGTGACACACAACCCGAATCTCACGAGCTACGCCAGCCGTGTGATTAAGATGCTTGATGGGCAGATTGCTAGTGATGAGCAGATGCGCACCACTGCCGCTACGCCAACACCAGTGGCCCGCAAGCCACGAGTTCGGCGGGCAGCACCTGCTGGCAAGGCCGCACCAACGATTGCACAGGGCACGGCATCGGCCACTCAGCCAGCTGCGCCAGTCAAGGCAATTGCTCGCGGTCGCCCCGCGAAGGCCCCTGCACCAGCAACGACAGCACCAGCAGTAGTCGACTATGAAGATCCGCATACTCAAGATGGTCCAACTATTGAGCCTATGCCAGTTGCCCCACCAGAGGTGCCGCCAGCCTTGCCGGCCGCGCCGCAGGCTCCGTCGGCAGGGCAGCCTGCTCTGGCACACTCTGCTGTGCCGGCTCATACAACCTCAGTTACCCCGGCTCAGTCTACACCAGCTCAAACGGCCTCAGCTACCCCAGCTCAGCCAGCAGCGCCTGCGTCAACACAGTCTGTAGCCGCACCACCCAAGCCGGTTGCACCACAACCCGCTAGTCAGTCAGCGCAGCCTGCAGCACCAGCAGCCCATATTGCGGTGCAGCCATCATCTGCTCAGCCAGCCAAGGTTACACCGGCCCAGCAGCCCACTCCACCATCGTCTGCTCACCAATCTAGTACAAAGGAGCCCCAGGCATGATAATTATTGACCATTTCGAAAATGCAAGCAGTAGCTTCCGGCGCAACCGCGGCCGTAATTTGCTGGCGACGCTGGGTGTGGCAATTGGTGTGGGTAGCATCGTGGCGATCTTAGCACTGAGTGGTGGTCTGCATAACATTATTTCTCAACAGGTGTCTGAGCTCAATAATAACCTCATTGTGGTGCGCCCTGGTGTACAAGATAAGAGTTTCTCGTCACTAGCAAGCTCGGTCGCACAGTATAATTACAATACCAGCACCATCACCGAGTCCGATGTCGAGGCGGTGCGCAAGATGCCACATATCCGTGCCGTAGCACCAATGATGACCTCTGAGAACAAGCTCAAGAGCAACGACCGAGAAGCCACCACTACTGTTGTAGCAACTTCGCCCGACCTTGCTATCACGAGTCAGCTCGAACTACGTGAGGGAGACTTTCTCGAGGGTGGCACGCACGACGCCAAGCCAGCGGTGCTTGGCCCAAAGCTATCGGTGCAGCTGTTTGGCACCGAGCAGTCGATTGGCCAGACCTTCAAAATTCGCGGCAAGGAATTTATCGTGGTGGGGGTGATGCGTGCTACAGAAAATCCGCTGAATTATAACAACGTTGATTTTGACAACGCAGCTATCATCACCACTGAGGCAGGCAAGAAGATCCACAGTGGTCATACGCAGATCCAGCAGATCAACATCCAGGCCGATGCATCGCAGCAGGTCGGGCAGATTGCCCAGCAAGTTAAGGATAAAATCAAGCAAAACCACCAAGGCGAAGAAGACTTTACCGTGGCTACAGGCGATGCGATTAGCCAGCCGACCAACCGGCTCTTCACAGCACTAACCCAGGTGTTGACGCTAATTGCAGCCATCTCGCTGGTGGTTGGCGGCATCGGCATCATGAACATCATGCTGGTGAGCGTGGTGGAGCGTACGCGCGAGGTGGGTATCCGCAAAGCGGTTGGTGCGACCGATGGTAATATCATCACCCAGTTTGTGATCGAGGCGCTGGCGATTAGCTTGCTTGGTGGCATCCTGGGCTACATCCTCGGCTACATAGTGGCACTGAGCTTTAGCCTGTGGCTATCTTTTGCCCCATCGCTGGAGTGGCAGACGGCGGTGATGGCAATTGGCCTGGCACTGGCGGTTGGCCTCACCTTCGGCCTCTACCCAGCCATCCGGGCCGCGCGCAAGAACACGATCGAGTCGCTACGGCAGTATCACTAATCGACATAGTTATGCTGATACAGAACCCGCCTGAAATGTGGCGGGTTTTTTGTATGAGTTGTGGTATTTCTGGCCCGCCCTGCCCTGCTCATTTACAGAGTAAGATGATAGAATTTCTGCACATATTATTCCAGATTAATCGTCACATGTAATGTTTGAGATGATGAGCGATTTCGTAGGTGAATTTATTGTAGCAGCTTGTTGTTTATGTAACATTTTGCGACAGCGAGTTACCATACAAGATCATGACAAGGGCTTAAGAATTAGAATAGAAAAAACAAAACGCTACGATTCTCAAAAACTAAAACACGCTAGGATTAGAGCTTTAAGATTTGTCGCCCTTCCCCTGCCTCACGCCATTCAACACGCCGAGGTAGCAGCTGGCAAATTCCGCTAATATTATGCCGTGCAGCACCTGTTCTAACTCTGTCTTGCCCGCAAGCAAAACAGACTTTGCGTGGGGGCGGTGGCCACTGAGGCGGCGATCGAGCGCTGCTAAGCGCTGCTGGGTAGCGGCGTCATTTTCTCCCACCAGGTCGAAAAGCGCGAATGGCTTATCCACCGGATGGCTTAGCCAGCCGTGAGCGCCAGCCTGCTCGGCCTCGGCAAGAGTGGTAGCGAATGCCACATTGTGCGCCCGCTCCTGCCAGCACCACTGCCACCACTGGGCCACTGGCGCGAGCGCCCCACTACCACAAAACACCGCCGTCTTGCCCGCTGCCTGGCGTGCAAGCTGCTTGGCGAGATTGTGAGTGGTTGGCACGGTAGCACCCCACTGCTGTGCCACATTCGTTGCGTATGCTGCGCCATCTGCTATCGCTTCCACAAGATCATCCAGCAACTGATAGGCCGTCAGTAGCGCACTCAGTGTGCTGAGTATGCATAGTGGTTCCACCTTCCCTTCTCTCTTCGCAACTGGCACGATGGTAGCTGCAGGGTATGCTGCGGCAAGCTCTACAGTAGCATCATGAGTAAGGAGAACGGCTGGAGCACTGTGTTGCGCTGCATAAGACACCATGTTTTTTACGTGGTCAGATGAGGTACCGGCTTCGACAATAATCACCAGGCTGTGCGCGTCCACAAATGCGGGCATTGCCGCTGCCTCGCAGCACAGCACAGGCACAGTCATGTGAGGCTGCACGAGCTGCTGAGCAACGCAAGCCAACACCACATCACTATCCGTTGCTATAATAACAACATTATGAATATTATGCTGGGGTGATATATGTGAGAGTTGGCTGGCTACCTCTGTTGGTAGCGTCGTTTGTTTCCATAATGTTGCAATGTGATGTAGGGCGGCCTTGGCACCGCGTTGGCGCAATATGGTCTGGTCATCAAGCATAATCGTCTCCTTCTGCTTGCAAGAGTATACCCTCCCATGATACATTAATTAGCAGAGAATCATAAGCATATTTGGAGACAGGTGGGAACCATGAATATCAGCACTACATCACAATCAATTACCGACGATCAAGAGCTTGCCAAGGTGCTTGCTGGGATCGGCCCGCAGGTGGGCACAGCAGCGTCGCAGCGGTCGCAGGCGATGATGTCGGGGCAAGGTGCTGGCCGTTCGTCACTCTCGGGTATGTCGGGCAATATGGGCTCGTCCGTGCCAGTCATGTCCTCGCAGCAGCAACCATCGCAGCCTGCGCCCAGTGGTGAGGCACTTAATGGCGTTAAGCAGTCGGCCATCAAAGAGCTGCGCCCACTGGTGGATAAACTCAACGTTAGCCCAGATGAGAAATTCGATACCTATTTGCTTTTGATCCGCTCGACGGACGACAAGAGTTTGATCGACCCAGCATACCAAATTGCCAAATCCATCCGCGACGAAACCCGCCGCGCCCAAGCGCTGCTCGACATCATCAAAGAGATCGACTATTTGTCGCAGCGGTAAGGACTCGTACAATAAGAATAGGCATTATCACCACTGATGTGGTGATTTTGTTATGGTGCTAAAAATGATATATAATACAAACACAACTATGACAAAGACACATTACTATAAACCACACAAACACAAACGCTATGATGTTGATGCAATAATGCCATCGCCTATATTGCCGAGTCAGTGGTCGACGTCTTCTTCGAACATCAAAAAGCAGCTTGTTACCGTTGATGCAGCGCTGAAGAGCCAAAAGCCGCACCTCACCTACCTCGTCGAGCAAGCAGGCCGTAACTGGAATGAGAAAAAACGCCACCAGCGGCGCTCGGCTGCCCTGGGAGAGAGTGCTGTGGCGCTCGTGCAACACTATGCGAGCAAAGAACGGTGGTCGCATGTGGATATGGCGCGGCTGCTTGCAGCGTATCCTGGCTGGGTGGAGGCGACCGAACAAGATGATACGGCGCTGACTCGGCAAGAAAATAAGCAGCGAATCAAGAAACTCACACACTTTAACCATGCCCTGCGCGATGTGATAGACAACGCCACACACTCTTGTGAGACATGGAAATCGATACCGTCTGTGTCGGATATAGTTAACGGCTTAGAAGTAGTGTACCCAGGCAATAAGAATGCACAAAATAAGCAAGATCGAAAAGATATGCTGTATGCGACAGTAGCGGGCGTTCGCAATGAAGTGCTTTTTATGCGGGTGCTGGATGAAGCGGGCATTGCCTATGAGCCAGGCACGGCCAACCAGGATATGCGCGGGATAGACATAATGGTGAATGGTAAGCTGATTGACCTCAAGTCGTCTGAATACTACGTGCATGAGGCCCAGGAAGATGCTGCTGAGCATGGTGATGACAGACGGATCTTTTTCTTCCCTGGTGTGGAGAGGTATGAATATCGCAATAAACTAATGCTGCCGAAGGAAAAAATTATCCGAGTTATGCCACGGGTGGTAGCCCGCATGTATAGCCATGGCATTCTAGATTAAGCCAACACAACAGTGGTAGATCTCACAACAGACACGCGACCATAATAGAGGTAAAGGAGGTGCATTGCCATATGCCACACGAAATACCACGGCAGCCGTCAAATGAGGAGCATGAGAGACACTCAGTGCTCAGGGAGGCAATTTCTCAATCGATTTTTGAGGGAAAGCCATGGTTATATAGTGGTCCTGAGGGTGAGCCGTGGCTACTCTTTATCGAGTGGATATCGCTGCAGCGCACAGAGGATGGCTGGGCAGCAACTGGTCTGACCACTGATGGGTGCTATGTAAGAGTGGGTAGTAGCGATAATGCAGACGATGTGACGTTCGAGGTAGAACCCAAGCAAGCTGATGGAGAGACAGACACCTCACAGGGTAGTTAGAGTGGTATCCGCAGGGTAAAAACAACTAGCTTAGCTCGCTGATGCACGCTTGCTGTGGCGCGAAGCTGGCTTTTTCTTGCGCTTGGCTTTGTCTTTGGTTTTGGGCCGAGGTTTGCTGGCGTCTTTTGTGCGCTTGCTCTTGCCTCGTGCTGGCTTTTTCTTCGATGCTTGCCGCTCGTGGATAGCGTTTCGTACCTCTGTTATTTCGTCCCAGGGGTGGGTGCCGTCGGCGCGTTCGATGGTTTTTTCGTGGCCTTTGCCGAGGAAGACGACGGTGTCGCGGGTGGTGCGGGCACGGCGGACGGCAAAGCGGATGGCCTCGGCGCGGTCGTGAATGAGAAAGAGGTCGGTATCTTGGGTTTTGCCAGCGGCTTCTGCACCTTTGGCGATTTGAGCGAGGATGTGCTGCCCGTCTGTATCGCGGTCGTCTTCTTCGGTGAGAATAAGCTCGTCGGCGATTCGTCCTGCGATCTTGCCTTGGATGGCTCGCTTGGACTCATCGCGCCGGCCAGCTGAGCCAAACAGGACGACTAGCCTGCCTTTAGTGCTCGCTCGCACACTACCGAGGAGCCGCTCGAAGGCGTCGGGTGTGTGGGCAAAATCAACAATAGCGGAGAATGGCTGCCCAGCATCCACGACTGTCATACGGCCCTCCACCCCAGTGAGTGCAGCCAGGCCCTGCTCGATCTGCACCCGGCTCAGGCCTACCTCGTGCCCTACTGCTACCGCGGCCAGGCTGTTGGCGATGTTGAACTCACCCGGCATATTGATGGTGATGTGATGCATCTCCCCCATTAGCCACACATCGTAGCGGCTGCCTGAGGCGGTTTGGGTGATGTTAGTCGCCCGGATGTTACCGTCAGCGATGCCATAGCACAGGCTGCGCGGCACCGCTTGCTCAAAGACCGCCGCCGATGGGTCATCCGCATTGATAATGCCAACCCGCCGCGCAAGCTTGAAGAGCCGTGTCTTGGTGGCGCGGTAGCGCTCAAATGTCTTGTGATAATCGAGATGCTCGTGCGTGACGTTGGTCATGACGGCAATGTCGATCGGGACGCCAAAGATGCGGTGCTGCGCCAACGCATGGCTCGTCACCTCTAGCACTACCCACTGCACATTATGCCGTCGAAACTCCGCCAGCCGCTGCTGCAACAGGGGTGCAGATACGGTGGTCATGTGCTCGGTTTGCGATGTGATGTCGTCGTTCACTCCATATGCCACCGTCGTCATCAGACCGACATTGTAGCCTGCTTCGACCAGCATGCGGTGGATCATAAAGCATGTGGTAGTCTTGCCATTTGTCCCCGTTACGCCAATGACGTGCATGCCCTGGGCTGGGAAACCTTGGTTAGTCGCTGCTACAGTGGCTTCAAGCAGCCGATAGCCTGGCTCCAGCGCCGCCAGCACGCTGGGTGGGAGCGTATTCTTGAGTGTTTGTTTTAGAGAAAATGCCATGGCACATATTATACCACTTTTGGTAATATTTAAAACCATGAGAGGCATGATTTTTGAGCAAAGCAAACTTGGGAGGAAAAGTGCAGAATTTCTCTTAATTTCAGCCGTATTGTTTTGTCATTTTAACTGATAAAGTGGCGAAATTTGTCGTTGTGTTAATTAATATTCTCGTAGAATGTTGACCTGAGTATCGCATGGGACGGAAAAGGAGAAGTTGAGAGTAAGCCTACCATTGAGGCTCAAACTCATGCAATTTGATTTTTTATTATCACACTACTCTCCCGCCTTCCCTGCTCTGCTATTCTGCTATAATAACCCTATGAAGATTCTTGGGATTGAGAGCAGCTGCGACGAGACGGCGGCTGCGGTGGTGGCCGATGGGCGGCGCTTGCTGAGTAGTGTCGTGCACTCGCAGATAGATATTCATGCCCAGTATGGCGGTGTGGTACCAGAGGTAGCGGCGCGGAGCCATATTGAGATGATTACCCCGGTGATCGACCGTGCCTTGGCCGATGCAGCGTGTAGCTGGGATGAGATTGATGGCATTGCGGTGACGTATGCGCCCGGGCTGGTAGGGTCACTATTGGTGGGGACGCTGGCGGCGCGGACGCTCGCAATTGTGCACAAGAAGCCGCTCTACGCGATTCATCATGTGGAGGCGCACGTTTATGCCAATTTCGTGGTGGAGGATGGCCGGCCAAAGCCCGAGCCAACCCTCGCGCTTCCTGCTGCACAGCCAAGCTTCCCTATGCTGGCACTCATCGTCTCTGGTGGGCATAGTCAGTTAGTGCTGTTTCGGGCGCATGGTGACTATACACTACTTGGCCAAACACAGGATGATGCTGTAGGCGAAGCCTTTGACAAGGTAGCGAAGATTATTGGTCTGCCCTACCCTGGTGGCCCGGCTATTGCTACTGCCGCTATGCAGGGCGACCCGCAGCGCTACACATTGCCCAAGGCGCGGATGCAGGGCCAGTATGATTTCTCCTTCTCGGGCCTCAAGACGGCCGTGCTGCGCCGAATGCAAGCTGAGGTGGGCAAAGATACCTCTTTTCCTTCACACGAGCTCCCAGCGCTTGTCACGCCGCAGCAGCGCCATGATATGGCAGCGAGCTTCCAACGCGTGGCGGTAGAGACGTTGGTGGATAAGACGGTGCTGGCCTACGAGCACTATGCGCCGCGCTCCGTCGTCATTGCTGGTGGTGTGGCGGCCAATCAAGAACTTCGCCGCCAGCTACGCACCGCCCTGCCCTGCTCCATTAGCTACGCACCGATGGCCTTTTGCACGGACAATGCAGTGATGATCGCCGCTCTCGGCTACTATTACGCCCAGGCTGGCCACACAGTCGACCCATACCTGCTCGAAGTGCAGCCAAGCTTGTCGATGCGCGAGGCGGTGTGGGCTAATAATTAGCTTTCTTTTGCGCGAATCTGCCTGGCTAATGCTGCGGCAGCTACAACAGTTTCGTCGAGTGTGCGATAGATCGGGAGCTCTGGCTGCTCGAGGTGTGCTTGTGTTTCGATGTCAAATGGTCGGTCGAAGCTTTCGTCAATGCCAAGCACGATGGGCGAGCCGCGTCCGAGTTCCTTACCAAGCTCTAGTGGTGTAATGATGCCCGGCCCCTTGACGAAGTAAAACATGACCACGCGTGCGAGCTGCAAATTCCGGTGCTCCCACGTGATCTGCTCCTTCGCAATATCACCAACGCGTGGTATTCCTTCTGGGCGTCGTGGGTTGGCAATAATGAGCTCTTCGCCGCGCTCAATATTTTCTAATAATTTTTCTGCTTGCTTTTGCCAATCTTCTGCACCAGAAATAGGGCCTGCAATGAAGATGTCTGGCCGTAATTCTTGCATAGATAACGCTGATGTTGGGCGTTTGACGAGCATGGCAAAATAGTATCATGGACTACTGCAAAGATCAAATATCACAGACACGAAAAATAAGCTGAAGATCTGCAAGTCGCGGATTTTTTATCTCACCGTAAGGTGGTTCTATCCACCACGTTACCTAATAGTGTAGATATTGTTACGAAGGCAGTGCTCTACCGCGCTATAATCTTTCGCGCCGCACGCACGCAGCGAATCACTTGCTGTATGAATGGCCGAGCGATATATTCATAGCAGCCAGCGCGTTCCTCCAGCTGGCCGCCAAAGCCTTTCTTAAAGTGATACACTCCCTCTTGCTCGGGGAAGCCATTGAAGTTGCCGCTTGTGCCGTAGAAGTTGTAGCGCTGAGCGCCAAGGCTGATGGCACGGCGCATTGCTGCGTATTGCAGCGCGTATGAGCCAGAGAACTTGGCGTGCTGATCGTTTGAGCCACTGAGAAAATACACCACCTCGTTATCATTCGTGTGCATGAAGATGGCGGCGGCAAGTGGCAGCACGTCGCCATTGGCTGCGTGGCGGAGTGTTTCATAATCTGCCAGGCGCTTGGCCACCGCAGCGAGCTGGTTGTCGAGCTCCTTCACCTGCCCTTGCTTGTCTGGCTCAGTCGCTAGCATATCGCGCTCGGCTTGCAGGCTATCATGCTGGGCACTGAGGCGAGCTTGGTAGCCAGTAAGGTCGAGCTCGGCGATGAGGAACCACGCCTGCGTGCGATGGAAGGCGCGGAACAATTGCTGATAAAACGCTTCGTTGCGCCCTGAGAAGCCACGCCGCGTGCCGGTATCGATTAGCAACTTCGCAAATGGCGCGAGGTCGTCCACCGCAGTAATCTCGCGTACCGCCACACCATATTTGGTGGCCGCCTTGATGCAGTTGCGTGTCTTGGCGTCGAAGCTCTTGAGTAGTGCTGCATCGTCGTGGTAGGGCGAGAGATCTTTGGTAAAGAACCAGCGCACATAGCGCGCGTTGTGGTCGGTCTGCTGCGGGGGGATGGCGCGAAAGCCTGCCTTTTCTAATTGTTGCAGCGCCTTGGCTGTGCCTGCTACTTCGAGAAGATGAGTAGGGTCACTTCCCTGCCGCAGGATGAGTGGCGGCTGAATTCGAAGTAAAATACCTTTATGTGCTTTGACATATTTCTTAAGTTCTGTCAATAATGTACTGAGCACTGCTGAGTTGTGATAATCCACGAGCGGTCCTTGCAAACATTCAAACTCGCTATAGCCCAAGGTGCGCCACTCATATAACACGGCGGTAGCCACCAAGCGCTCACCCTCAGCAAACAGCCCCAGATAATGTGGCTGCCAGCCCAGCTGTACCACCCGCTTGGCATTAGCGGCTGATTGGACGAAGCTCCCTAGTGGATGTTGTGCAACAAATTGTTCGAGAGTGGATGGTTTAATAGGTTTGAGCTGCATAATAATAGCGCTAGTATAGCATTTTTGAGTGGTGAGAGGAAGAGAGCGATGGTGATGAGTAACTCGCGATTTGTTATAACGAAGGAGTTTAGAAAGATAGTACCTTGCATCAGACTCATCATTTCGTCCGAGCATACATGAATATGTTTTTGCAATAATCATCAGTGAAAATCCGCCGCAAAGTTGCTATACTAATGTTATGAAACATTTTTTACAGACTGAGGCATGGGAGGCCTTTCAACAAGCGCAGCAGCGCCACACGGTGCGGCGGGTAGACAAAGGGTGGCAGTATTATGGCATTATCGAGCATGGTCGGCTCAACCATCGGTTGTATGTACCCTATGGGCCCGAGGCGGATAACGATGCCGCTCAGGAAGCTGCACTCAAGGATATTATTGCCACCGGGCGGCAATATGGTGCAGATTTTGTGCGGGTCGACCCCCGGACGACGCGACTCGAGCAGCTGCAAAATCTCGGCTTTCGCAAGGCGAAGAGCCTCCAGCCAGACCGAACGATTATTAATGATGTGACGATGGATCACGATGCGATCCTGGCTAATGCCAAACAAGCGGTGCGTTACACCTGGCGCAAAAATCAGAAGGCCGGGGTGCGCTTCCATACCAGTTATGAGCCAGCAGATATCGAGATTTTTCTTGATATGATTCACGATGTTGCCAAGCGTACTGGCATGCAGCCTCATAGTGATGCCTACTTTCGCCAAATGGCAGAGGTGCTCTTCCCGCGCAAGGCAGCTGGCCTGATGTATGCCACGCTGGAGGACAAACCGGTTGCTAGCCTTATCTTCTTTAGTGATGGTACGACGATGGCCTATGCCCACGCGGCGTCCTACACCGCTCAGCGCAACCTGAGCCCAGCCACAGCACTGGTGGTGTCTGCCCTCTTCTATGCGCACGATACCGGGCACAAATTCTTTGACTTTTACGGCATTGCGCCAGATGATGTGCCGAAGGATCACCCCTGGGCGGGCTTTACACACTTCAAGAAGTCGTTTGGTGGTACGCCGGTGGACTATATCGGCACCTGGGAGAAGCCGCTCCACCCACTGCGCTACCGGCTGTATCACCTCTACCAAGCGCTATATCAGCACATGCGCAGTCTGCGTCAGGCATCGTATCGCCGCTCGCATAAATAGCAGCATGGTAGAATCACTCAGAGAAAGACGCTCTAGCTAGGCGTCTTTTTTGTTCCTTCTACCCTACTCTCTACAGACGTGACTTTAGATGGATGATGATATGAGATCCATATGATGATGTGGGGCTATAGAGCCTGATAAAGTTCCACGCATTATTCACGTGAAATAGAGATATGTATAGATGAAAAATTGGACTACCTCTTCCCTACTGTAATTCAATTTTGGTTGTAACTATGATAAACACAATTTATCTTCATCTCTGATTTATTATTCATACCTCCCTTTTGCATTGTGTGAAGCGCGTTGATGAATGCAGCATGATAGTATGTGGGCAGACATTTGCAGTACAAAGACTTCTGTTGTTTCTCTGGTAAGTCTGCCCATTCCCCCATGCTCTACTGGATGAGATAGTAAAATCGTAATTGCTTTTGTCACAGGCCGTCACGCATCACACCTTCCACGTGAAAACTACACAGTGGGAAACTATCAGAACAAACAACTGCTTGATAGTGACTAATCTGCAAAGCGAGAAACAAATCATATGATTTTAATCAGCTGCGTCTTAGCCTTATCACTAACCCCTGTCACCCCTGCCATTGAGCCGCCAAACGTGCTATACTAGGTAGCTGAAGTTGCACCAAAAAATCGGCCTGGCAGATGCTGCACACATATTTTTCACGTGAAGTATCGATTGCGCCGTTTTCGTGTGAAAAGTATCAATAATCTGTAAGGAAGCCACCGCCATGAAACTTGCCAAGACCTACAATCCTAACGAATACGAGCCAAATATCTACGCCATGTGGGAGAGCGCTGGCGTGTTTCGACCAAGAGGGGAGGGCACACCCTACAGCATCGTGATGCCGCCGCCCAATGCCAATGGCAACCTGCATGTCGGGCATGCGCTGGGCTCGGCTTTGCAAGATATCTTGGTGCGCTACCACCGGATGAAGGGTGACGACGCGGTGTTTATCCCTGGGGCAGACCATGCGGGCTTTGAAACGTGGGTGGTGTATGAGCGCGAGCTAGAAAAGCAGGGCAAGACGCGCTTCGATTACTCTCGTGATGAGCTGTATGCGCAGGTGTGGGACTTTGTTGATAAAAAGCGGGGCGATATGGAGCTCCAGCTACGTGCCCTTGGCGTTGGGGCTGACTGGGAAGATATGGTCTTTACGCTTGACCCCAAGGTGGTAGAGACGGTCTATGGCACCTTCAATAAGCTGTGGCAAGATGGGCTGATCTACCGCGGTGAGCGGATCGTGAACTACTGTACCAAACACCAGACCAGCTTTGCTGACATCGAGGTAGTGCACAAGACGGAGAAGTCTAAGCTGTGGCGTATTGCGTATCCACTACTCGATCATATTGGTGAAATTATCGTCGCTACGACGCGGCCCGAGACGCTACTGGGTGATACCGCCATCGCTGTCAACCCGGCAGATGAGCGCTACAAGAAATTGATCGGCACCAAGGCGCTGCTGCCGCTGGTAGGGCGCGAGATCCCGATTATTGCTGACGAATATGTCGATATGTCATATGGTACTGGTGCGGTTAAGATCACACCGGCTCACGACCCAAATGACTTCGAGATGGGGCAGCGGCATGGGCTGCCGGTGGAGCAGGTGATTGGCTTCGATGGGCGAATGACGAATGTTCCCGCACCATTTGATGGTCTCACTACGACGGAGGCACGCCAACGGGTACTGGAGGCGCTGGAGCGCGAAGAGCTGCGCCGTGGCGAGGAGGAGTTGGAGCACTCGGTGGGGCATTGCTACAAGTGCGACACCGTCATTGAGCCAATGGTGAAAGAGCAATGGTTTATCTCGATGCGGCCTTTGGCGGATGCAGCGATTGCTGCTATTGAGCACGGTGATGTGACCTTCACTCCTGCCAATAAAGGCGAGGTGGTCATCAAGTACCTGCGAGAGATCAAAGACTGGAACGTCAGCCGGCAGATCCCGTGGGGGATACCCATTCCGGCCTTTCAGAGCATGACCGACCCAAGCGACTGGGTCTTCAACACAAATGTCAACGAAAAAGAAATAGTTGTAAATGGCACAACATATCGTCGGGAAGAAGATACGCTTGATACCTGGTTTAGCAGTGGCCAGTGGCCATTCATCACCACCGACTATTTGCAAGATGGGCCGCTGGCGAAATTCTATCCAAACGCGGTGATGGAGACGGCGGGAGATATCCTCTTCTTCTGGGTGGCGCGGATGATAATGCTTGGGTTGTACTGTACAGGACAGGTGCCGTTCCGTCATGTGTATCTCCATGGGCTGGTGCTGGATGAGCATGGGCAGAAGATGAGCAAGAGTAAGGGTAATGTGATCAACCCAATGGAAGCAATCAGCCAGTATGGCTCAGACGCACTGCGCATGGGGATTATCGCCAGCCGCTCAGCCGCTCAGCCGCAGGCCTTTAATACCGGCAAGGTCGTGGCAGCGCGCAATTTCTGTAATAAATTATGGAACATCGCTCGCTTCATCGAGGCGCAAGTGGGAGATACGCAACCGGTGCACGTGCCAGTGCCGCAATCGATGGCTGATCATTGGATCATTCGCCAGCTGAGCAGGGCAGGGGAGACGATGGAGCAGCAGCTAGCGCAGTATCGTTTTGCCGAGGCGGCAGAGACACTTTACCACACAGTGTGGGATGACGTAGCTGATTGGTATATTGAGGCAGCTAAGGTGGAGCAGCACGCTGACATGCTGGTGTGGGTGCTCGACACCTGCCTGCGCTTGGCTCACCCATTTGCACCGTTTGTAACGGAGACGATTTGGCAAAGCCTGAGCTGGCATACTGACCTGCTGGCGGCAGCGCGCTATCCGCAGGCTGAGAAATACAATGAGTTGCAGGCGGCTGAGTTTGGCCGGCTCAAGCGACTCGTGACTGAAGCGCGCTACGTAACCAGTGAGTTGCCGGGCAATGAGCGCTACACACTGCTCTATATGGATGACGCGCTCGTAGCGGATAATGCCGAGCTGGTACGGCGCTTGGCTGGCCTAGCGGCGGTGGAACATACTGATGTAGCACGAGGGCTGCGCCTGGCTGCTAGCGGCCGCGATGCTTGGCTCGACGTAAGCGACGAGACACTCTATGAGCACCAGACGAACCTCGAGAAACGCTTGGTTGCAGCACGCAATGACGCCGCCAAGCTGGAGGCACGCCTAGCAAACGAACGTTACACCAACCAAGCACCCGTTCATTTGGTGGAAGAATCACGCCAGCAGCTGGCAAGCAAGCAGGCGTTGATCGAGCGGCTAGTGAAGGAATTGCAGGTGATCGAATAGCAATACTGCAAATTTAATACCTTGTGCTAATAGAGAAGGCTACCGTCGATGTGAGATGGTAGCCATTTTGATGAGTAGAGACATTGAAGAGTACTGATCTAAGCTTGCATTCTAAATGACAATATAGAGTGCTTGGTGATGAGGAGGGAAGCCTGAGCACAGACAAAGAAGCTATTGTGATGATGAGCTAAAATGACCTGAAGTTGAAAAAATCTCACCGCATCATGCTTTCTATTCGTACCGTTCTTTTCTGAGGCTTGTGGTGAGTGAGGCTTATTAAGAGGGTTCATCGTATGGATTTTATAAGCATACATATGCTATGACAAACAGCTTTCATGCCTCGTCAGGCAATATGATAGGGAGGAGAGTTAATGAAGGAAAAGAAGGGTATTCCTATATCTACACGAAACATACTTGACAGAAAAGAAACATCCTGCTACCATGAATATGAACAAAAATAGAACTAACGATAGTCACCAATACACACAATGAAACACAAACATCACACTACTTCACCCAAAACCATCCTCGCGCAGGCGGCCGTGGCGGTCTTTAGCCTGGCGACTGCACTGGGGGTGTTCTTGCACGATGGGCAATTTGATAAGATGACCACTGCACTCCTCACGCTCGAGCCTGCCGCGCTGCGAAGCCGTGGGCTGCAAGGCTCGGCGGAACACGATAAACTAACAACCGATCCACACGTCCATCCGCATCATACGTCGCTTGGGCATAAGGCAGCGCATCACGGGCAACACCACACGCCGAGTGTGCCACCGCGCGATGATGAATATAGATATCTGGCGCATAAGCAGCGGGGAACGCGTCACGCCTTTGATAATCAGTTCTTGCCGATTGTTGGTTAACTATTGATGGTGATACGGATGACCAGCGGCAATCTGCTGCGCCCGGTAGAGTTGCTCGGCTAAGATGAGCCGCACCAGCTGATGCGGAAACACCAGGCGGGACAGCGACCACACCAGGTTAGCGCGCTCCATCACCGCTTCTGTCACACCGTATGCTCCACCAATGATAAGCACGAGTGATTTGCCTTGTACTATTGGCCGATGCAGGCTGCGCGAGAGGGCGGGCGAGTCGAGCATTGTGCCGCGCTCGTCCAGTAGGACAACGTATGCCTGGGGCGAAAGCACTCGAAGAACCTGCTGCGACTCCTCACGGCGCGCCGCATCGTTACTATGCTGGCTAGCCGGGATAAGCTTCCATTGTAGCTGCCAGGCACGAGTCATGCGTTGCTCATAGCGTGCAATGCCATCGACTAGCCAGGGCTCGTGCCGCTTGCCAACAGCGATGATGGTGATCATGCGTTGGCGTCTTCATTGCTGTTAGATACTACTGCAGCAAGACGCTGGGCGGTGGTAGATAGGTGAGTATCGCTGGTGTCGGTTGGATAGCCATGATGGAGCTGCAGCACCTTGCGGTCATATAGCGGCACGAGATGAATGTGAGCGTGTGGCACATCAAAGCCCTCTACTACAACGCCGACCCGCTCAGGCTGGAATGCCACCTCCATTGCGTGAGCAATCCGCTGTGCCACCGTCCAGAGGTGTTGATATACCTCAGTGGGGAGCGCCCACAGCGAGTCAATCTGCTGCTTCGGCACGACCAGCACATGGCCATCACTCAGTGGGTTGATATCGAGGAAGGCTATCGTGTGCTCGTCTTCATACACCGTGTGGCTTGGTATCTCACCTTTGATAATCTTAGTAAAAATAGAATCCTGCATGACTTTAGTATACGTGAAGGTGGGGCAAGAGCTCAAGGATATCCGCTGCGCGATATTTCCGTTCGGCACCACATCTGTTATAATGAGAGCAGACCACGTGGAGAGGTGCAGGAGTGGTTGAACTGGCCGCTCTCGAAAAGCGGTAAGTCGCAAGGCTTCGAGGGTTCGAATCCCTCTCTCTCCGCCATATTTCTGATACTGTTAACCTGCAGGCTGATGATGCTTGTAGATTTTTTATTACGAAAAACATGTGATTACTTTTGTACGCTGTGCTTGCTTTATTTCTGTTTTTTGCAAACTCGCTCAAAAGGAAAAAAGCGCACACCGCGATGGTGTGCGCATATGTTTGTGTGAGAAGAGAGCCAAGTATTATTGGCTAGGTGGTCGAAGCACCAGTGTTGCTGCTATTGGTAGTAGTGTTGATGTTGCCACCAGGGATGATAGTGTTGATGACAAAGTTCACCGCCGCATAGGCTAGCAGCGCCACCACGACACCGACCAGAGCGTACATGATAGTATTCTTCGCGCCCTGCACCTGTGATGAATTACCACCAGAGACGACATAGCGAATACCACCGAAGATGATCATGATGACCGCGATAGCACCAACAAGAAACAGCATAATGTTGCTTACCCGTGTGAAGATACCGGCGTCACCAAAGAGATCGGCTGGCTGGTCTTTGCCTCGTGAACGGCTGGCACCATCTGACACGCCGCCGATTGCAGCGCTGGGCGGTGCAGCAGCAATTATCCCACCCCCGATGAGGGCAAGAGCACTGATAGATAGTAGACATTTTTTTAGCATAATAAACTTAGCTCCTTTTATCTTGTAATTATACGATATGGCGTTTTTTTTGTCGAGAGGAAAGCGGTGAAATTTCTCAGCTTGTGGTACTGCGGTGGCTCGCTCCTTCATCTCTTTTTGCTAGTAGCGTCTTGAAAACTTGCTAGTATGACGGTATTTTGAGCCCACGTGGCAAATTGGAGTTCTAGAGAGACACTCGATTGCATTCCTATTTACATTACTTGATAAAAGGGAGGGGAGTGCAGGAAGTATATGGCTCACAATACTGCGGTGAAGTAGGGATAAAATTGTATCTCACAATGTCTAGCGCAATTGCCTGACCTATGCTACAATAGCCAGTGCACGTTGGTGCACAATCCGATACGCTGGAGGAGTACCCAAGTGGCTGAAGGGGACGGTTTGCTAAATCGTTAGTGTGGGGAGACCTGCAGCGGG
Organism: uncultured Candidatus Saccharibacteria bacterium; assembly: GCA_963514895.1. Lineage (GTDB taxonomy): Bacteria > Patescibacteriota > Saccharimonadia > Saccharimonadales > Saccharimonadaceae > Saccharimonas. Next base: position 101,709 of record CAUPVK010000001.1, on the reverse strand, counting down.
AGTTCGAATCTCCCCTCCTCCGCCAGGATTGTTAGAGCTATTGGCTATCAGCTCGGTATGTATGTTGAAAACAACCGAGCAGCATGTATAACTCGATAAATAACAAGCTAAATGAGATGAATGCTGAGGTTGCTTAGCAATCTATAGTTTTAGCATAAAAGCAACACAAAGGCTAGATGAATGAATCATTGTAGATATTACAATGATATTTTTATTTGTGTGGATCTTGGTGAAATAAGTGACATATTCAATACATGCGAAGTATCAAATATGTCAAGAGCTCTATCTGGGGTATGATCTATATATGTACGTCACAAGCACGCGACTGGCGAGAGAGGCGAAGTATGGGTGTTGCGTTAGGCGTACACCACAGGATTGCGCAGTTATGCGGGTTATGGTTAATTGACCAGTGCGGTCATTATGATAGAATAGTCTTTGTAACGTAAATCTAACGCCAACCGACAAGGGGAGGAAAGAGCAGTGAAGATTAGACGTCAAAAACGTGGGATCGTCATGCGCATCGCATCGGTTGTGGCTGTGAGTGGGCTCGCTATAGGCGGGCTTTTTTATGGCCTCAATTCGGTGAACGCAGCCGGTCTGAATAAAAACTATAATTATATCAAGGCAAATTACGCTGTGCCGAATGCCAACGTTGCCTGGGTGTCGCCCAACGGGGATGACAACAAGGGTAACGGAAGCGAGTCGGCACCGTACAAGAGCTTTGGTCGCGCCGTCACGAAGATCGGCGACGGCGGAACAGTGGTGGCAAAGAGTGGTATCTACCGTGAGCCACACTTTTTTGTGACAAAGAAGAATGTCACCATGCAGGCAGCACCTAACGCCGAGGTGTGGCTGAAGGGTAGCGACGTGGTGACCAACTGGTCGCGCGAAGGTAATATGTGGAAGGCCACCGGCAACTTCCAAAACTTCTGCCACGTCTGTACGACCAACATCAAGCCAGAAGTCGAGGGTATGGCTGCCTACCCAGAGCAGGTCTTTATTAACGACAAGCCACTGACGCAGGTGGGGAGCAAGGCTGAGGTCGGCCCGGGCAAATTCTATGTAGAGGATGCCACCCAAACGACGCGTAGTGGTGGGCACTTCAACCCAGGCCGGCAAGACACCGTGAGTTACTACCTAGGCTCAGACCCAACGGCTGGCACAACGGAGATCTCGCAGCGCACCCGCGCCTTTACCACAACAGGCGAGAACTTCAAGCTACAGGGTATTAATATTGCACAATATGCACCAAACCAAACCTGGGGCTTTAAAGACCCACAACTAGACGACAAGGCTGGGCCAATCGCCATCTCCATCAACGGGAAGAACTCGCTGGTGCAAGATGTGATCGTGGCGCAGAACTCGAACTCGGGGTTGTTCCTCGATAAAGCATCGGGCAGTGTGGTGAAGAACAGCCAATTCCTCGACAACGGGGGTAATGGTGCTGGTGCAAACCGCATTGAGAATGCCGTATTTGAGAACAACACCTTTAGCAACAACAACGCCGCTGGTTTTGAAACCAATGGTAGCTACTGTACGTCGTGGTGCGGCATGGCCGATGTGAAGGTGACTCACGCCGAGAACTTCACCTTCCGCAACAATGTGGTGGACTACTCGAAGTCTGGCTCGACCAACTCCGACATCGCTGTGGCCAAGCGTCACCAGCTGCCAGGCTTCTGGTGTGACGAAGGGTGTATTAACACTAATATCGTCAATAACTACTTTACTAACGTGCAGATGGCGATCTTCTACGAGGTATCACACACTGGTATCATCGCCTCGAACATTATTGAGGGTTCAGGTTCTGGTATCTTAGTATCGGGTAGTAGCAAGACGAAGATCTACAATAACTCTATCTCACGCACCGCCTACCCAATCCGCATCCGTGAGGATACCCGCAGCAAGGGTTGTAATGCCTACCAAGGTAGCACCTGTACTGCACCGGAGAGCTGGTCGCAAGCCAAAGGCCTGAGCTGGGACACGACGGGTACAGAGATGTACAACAACATCATCTCGTCACGTGCCGCAACTGCTAAGGATGGCGATAGCCCATACTGGGCATACGGTGTCCGCACCAAGGGTGGTGCCAACATTGGCGGGCCAAAGGTTGGTACAAACGAGATGTTTGCTGGCCTAGACTACAATGTCTACTACCGCAACGATACTAATGTCGACAAGACCGTCTTTACCTGGGACTTGGCTCAGACGGACGCGCCGATCGACGTTCTCTTTAGCAAAACATCAGACATTGCTAAGGATGGCCGGGTCAGCAAGGCGATTGATGGCCTAGAGCGCAACTCGCTCGACCAAACTGGCTCACGCAGTGCCAACCCATTCTTCACCAGCGAAGCTGCGAACAACAATGACTACAACAAGAGTAACTACACCATCAAGGCTGGGAGCCCAGCTGCCAACAGTGGTAAGGAGCTACCTGCCGATGTGGCGAAGGCAATCGACCCAAGCGGCGCAACTGTGAAGGCTGGCACCAAAGTGAACCGTGGTGCACTGGTCAATGCCAACATGACTGGTGGTGAGCCAAACGTCAGCAGCAAGAGTAGTAGTACTCCACAACAAAATAACGCCAACGGCGCAACCACCAACGGGCAAGCAAACCCAAAAGCGCCGGGCATGGGCAGCGCCAGTAAAGCTGACACTGCTCATGCAGCCCAAACCGCTGAGGCCGACACCAAGAGCGACAACAGCGTTGTGTCGGTCCCAGACGCTCGCCTCAAGGAGGCAATCAACAAGCGCCTGTCTGAGACCCTTGGCGCACGCCGCAGTGCCTCACAGGACGTAACAGCGGGTGAGATGCAAAAGCTAACTGGCTTGTCGCTCATCCTGCCAGGCGATGCAGCGGACGACCGCAAAGCAGCCGACCTAACTGGCCTTGAGGCAGCAACGAACCTCGACTGGCTGGCAATTGATGGCAACAAAGTGAAGAGCCTTGCACCGCTCGCCAAGCTAACCAAGCTGACTTCGTTGACCGCTCATTCCAACCAGATTGAGTCGCTCGATCCAATCGCTGGCCTGGCAAACCTCAAGCTTGTGATGGTCTCGGGCAACCCAATTGCCTCCACTAAGCCACTTGCTAAGCTGGCGCACCTCAAGCGGGTCTCGCTCTCGGGCAAAGATGGCTTCGTGCTAGACGTTGCCGACGTTGCAGCCAGCAAGGGTAGCCTGGAGTCGCTCTCGCTCTACGACTACAGCCGCAAGACCACACTGGCCAACGGCAGCCAACTGGCGACATTTGGCAGCCTCAAGAAGCTTCGCCTCACTGGCGTCAAGCTAAGTGCTGCCGATAGCGCCGCCATTGGCACACTCAAACTCGAAAAGCGCCGCATAGATTAGGTTTCCTCCCCATCAGCCAAGTCTGGTAGCGTATACAAAAGGCCGAGCAGAAATGCTCGGCTTTTTGGTGTGAAAATACTCCTTGGTGCACGGTGGGACGCTTCGTGGCAGACAATATGTGATTATGTGCTATAAATCATGCTATGAGGAAGTGTCTCTAGTTATTCTACAGAAGCAAATGCGAGAGAAGCGATATGAGAATGGCTGAGATTTGAGCCATAGGCATGGTGGATCCGTAATACTGCAAGGGCAAGAATTAAAACGAGACGTGGGTCTAGTATCTCTAGGTATTTGCCAAATATGTATTCTATTCTTGTGTAATAAAAAAACTCAGCATGCAACAACATACTGAGTTAGTATTCTCTATGGTACACTCGGCGCGATTCGAACGCACGACCTTTGGCTCCGCAAGCCAACGCTCTATCCAGCTGAGCTACGAGTGCATACCTGGGAAACAAATGTTGCCCAGACCAAACTATAAGGTGCACTGGATGATACCAGATCGCTTATTATTGTAGCACAGAGGTGCGCTGAGGGCAAGACGCCGCGGCCAAAACCACTACTGTAGCCGCAAGTAAATAATCAATCGCTCGAGCAAGTCGGGTTTGCGCTCGCTCATTGGGAGGTGAGAGGCGATGAGATCAACCAGCTGTTCGCCCACATCCTCGGGAAAGTACATGACGATAGGCATAGCGAAGCGCTTGCGCGGGATGAGTGTGATCCAATTCTGCGTTGGCTTAGCGGTGACGCTAAAGGAGCGGAAGGTATCGTACGAGTAAGTCCGCTGGCCTACCACCACCTCGGCGTGGCTAGCGCTGTAGTTTAGCAAGGCGGCTGGCCGCTGCAGCGAGACGATCAACGCCACCGCCATGATGGGGATGAGCAGCGCAAAGGTGTACGACTTAAACAAAAAGATCGAAATCGCGAAGAGTACCACCACAACCACACCAAAGATCACATACCAGCCACGGGGGCGGGTGGTGTCATTTACCTCACGCTCTTGCCAGATGAGGAGCGGCTCGGTGGGGTCGGGGAAGGGCGAAACCTGCGACGAATTGCTATTGGCCTCACTCGGCCCACGGCGAATCTCGAGCGGTGGGTTGGGCTCATCTGCGGCCTGCGTATCGGCACGAGCAGTGCGCGACGGGTCGGCTGCATCTGAGGATGATGGCTGATCAAATTGCGATGGCTGCATATGTTTAGTATAGCATAGAGTAGAACTCAGGGCATACTCCATCGGATAAGAATAGTAGAAAAGTAAGATAAAAAAGATGAAGATAAGCTTGTGAGTCTGGGCTATGTAGTGGCTTGATTAAATAGAAAAATAAAAGCACCCCTCGGCAACACACTTGCTACCGAGGGTTCGAGTAAGCCCAACATGGCGGAGAGAGTGGGATTCGAACCCACGGTAGGGGGTGCCTACGCCGGTTTTCAAGACCGGTACCTTCAACCACTCGGTCATCTCTCCAGTCTCGCTTATTATAGCATGAGATGAGGCAAGGCAAAAGATGGGGTGACTAACTTTTGCGTAAGCCCTGGATATTATCCTTATCCCCTCCTCCTGTAGAGTCGAAACATTGCTCCTTCTCTACAATGTTGATTATAGACGGGCCAACACTACAACGGTTTATCCAAACGGCTGATGGGCCACCACCACAGCAATAACCTGCCGTGCACCGGCAGTGCGGAGGCAACGCGCGGCATAGCGAATCGTCGCTCCCGTTGTAGAAATATCATCGATAAGGCAATAGGTGACCTCTGATGAGAGTGTGCGGGGGCAGGTGAATGCCTGGCGGGCTTGCTGCTGGCGCTGGGTACGGCTACTCCTCAGCTGTACACTGTGCTGAGCGCGGGTGAGGACTGGCTGGCAGGGCAGGCCGCGCAGCCGGGCAAAGGCTTGAGCTAGCAACCAGCAGTGGTCATACCCACGCTGGCGCTGGTGAGCCGGAATGGTTGGGATAGGCACGATGATGGTGTCGGCTGGTAACGGCGGTGTGACGGCGTCGAGCAAGTCTGCCAGGGTGTGCTGAGCCGCCTGGGCACGCTCAAACTTATAGCGGTCGATTAGTCGCTCTAGCGCACCCTCACGCTGTAGGGCACACCAGGCAGCTGCATAGGGCAGGGTGCAGGTTTGGCACTGGCCAGACAGGGTAGGCTGGCCGCACTCGAGACAACGGTAGAGTGGATTGTGAATGATGTCGTTTTTACAATTATCACAGAGCAGTGTCCCGGTGATGTTGCAACCACAACAGGTATGCGGGGCGAGGAGGTTAGCAAGATAGGTCGGTATTGTGATTTTTACACTCATGAGGCCTCTCCGGTTGATTATACGCCATCGATTAGCTATAATAAATCCAGACTGTTGTCGAAATGGTAATTTGTGCATTAGCAAAAGAAAGTATGTGGAGGAAATTATGGCCCGGAGTCAAGATGATGATCTTTTGATCGGTGATGAGCTTGCGGCAGCATTTTTGGAGGGTGATGACTCGCTCGCGCCAGCTGCGCCAACTCACCAGCCGATGAATCACGCCCAAGCAAACCCAATGCCTGCCCAGAGCCAGCAGAGCCAAACTTCGCCATGGGGCGAAGAGCCTGCTCAGAGTGAGGAAGACTACACTGGCCAACTGGCAGTCGATGTGTACGAGACCGAGACGCAGCTCGTGGTGAAGGCCCGCACAGCTGGAGTGAACCGCGAGGAATTGGATGTGAAGATCAATGACGGGCTCTTGACGATCGTTGGCACGCTAAGCAGTGGCGACGACACTGTAGCCACCAAATGGCACAACCAAGAGTGCTACTGGGGTGAATTTAGCCGTACGCTGGAGCTGCCCGTAACGGTACGTGAGGACGAGACGACTGCTGTGCTGAAGGATGGTGTGCTGACCATCACCTTCGAGAAGGTCAAGCAAGAGCAGGCCAAGAAGATCCCGATCCTGTAGGGAAGGGAAACGAGCTTTGAGATGATGACCCCGCTGATGCGGGGTTGTTTTGTGGTGTGGAGTTGCTCATGTAATACGAAGTAGAGATTCTTTATAAGAGTAATTTTGGGCTCTTTTTGCTTCATTTAGCACGGTTATAAATATTAATGGTAAGTTATTTTAATTCTACCGGCTTAGAGGTTGATACTCTCGAGAGAGGCTAGTGCTGCAATATCGTAGGAGAGTGGCGACGAGGAGAAGGTGTGGAAACTATTTACGTGCAGGTCTTGATCAGAAGGGTGCAGCTGGTGTGATAGAAAGTCAGTCAAGACAGAGGAGAGTAATAGCTCTGTAAGACACGAGCCTGTCGGGGTGTATATATAGCTGAAACCACCCAAAAGACCTCTCGAGTAGTGCTAAGATTCATTACGATAGATTTCAATACAGTGCCTAAGTGGCAGGAGGAATGAGCACAGCGCAGTGATAATGCCCTATCTAGAGTGGGCATAGCATATCCTAGCGCTGCGCAAAATGATCAATACAAAACACCGACGGAAAACAAACTCCTTGCATAAGCACTGCCAAATACACCCCAGCAAAGATACCACCCTACGAGAGGGTGGTATGAGAGAGCCAATGAAGAAAGGTGGTTGTGTTACTGCCCTTGGTTGGCACCGATATTGACGACGACGAAGTTGACGAGCGCGTAGGCGATGATCGCGACGACAAGACCAACGATGGCGTACATGATGGTGTTCTTGGCACCAGTGACGGCATTTGAGTCACCGTTTGACACGGTGTAGCGCACACCGCCGATCACAATCATGATAACGGCGACCGCACCAACGATGAAGAGAATCACGTTGACGATTGTTTGGAATATACCAGTACCATCAGTACAACCTTCTTTTTCACTACCAAAGAGACAACTTACTTGGTCGCTCCCCTTAGCAGAAGTAACACCTTTTTTGAGGCCAAGACCGTTGTCGGACGCAGCTGCCCCGACATGCGGTGCTACCAGCCCAGCAACACCTGCAGCCAGCATTGGCACGGCGAGGAGTGTAAGCATAGCTTTTTTGATATTGATTTTCATTGTCATATCCTTTCTATTGGCGTTAGTACTGTCTTGTACTACCTGTACTATCTATATATACCAAAAATTTGCCAAAATGTTAAGAGCTAACGGAGAAAATTACCGAAAAAGAGCCTATTTTATTGCAGAATGCAAGCGATGTGGATAGAAAGCGGACGATAGTAATGGTTAAACGTAATTATATTGGGCGGTTGGGGTGGATTGGCCACCACCACTCACGAGGTTATCAACGACGAAGTTGACCATAGCATAGGCAAGAATAGCCACAACAAGGCCAACAATAGCGTAGAGAATGGTATTCTTAGCACCCTGAATACCATTAGAATCGCCATTGGATGTGGTATAGCGAATACCACCGATGACGATCATGATGACAGAGATGGCGCCAAGGGCAAAGAGCATGATGTCGATGATGCTTTTGATAGCTGAGCCGATAGTTATTTGGTTGCTGTCTCCACCAGCACCCTTGATGCCTTCCTTAACCTTTTCCTTTGCCGTAGTGCTTGCCGCAAAGGTGTTGATGGGTGATGGCGCTGCTGCGCTGATCGATGGGGCAATGGCACCAGCTACAACAGTGGAGCAGATGCTTGCGCTGAGAAGTATTTTTGTAAAGGTATTCATGGTGGTTGTATCTCCCTTATGTTATCGATATTCTATCAGTAATCCAATTTACTATACCATAGGCAAGTATAGCAATGACAAGACCTGCTACTGCATAGAGGATAGTGTTGCGAGCGGCCTTAACTTTCTGTGGGTCGCCATCAGCTAATGTAAAGCGAAAGCCCGCATAGACAATCATAAGGGCAGAGACGCCACCAAGAACAACGAGAGCAATGTTGATACCACGTGTGACGATTACCATTGGGGTGAGCGCACCACCTTGCGAACTTGAGGTGACGGCATGACAGGCATCATTGCCATCGCTGTCGGTGGCTTTGTTACAAGCATCGTTCGTCTTGAGCTCTCCCGTGACGTCAACACGTGCGAAGGCTGGGGGTGAATAAACAAGAGCAATGCTGAGCAGTAGGGCTGCACCAGCAAAACAGCATATATACCGGAGAGATAACTTCATTAAAAAACTCCATTTAGAACAGTATTGGTAATGACAAAAGCGAGAAGAACAACAGCAAGACCAACGATGGCACCAAGCAGGGTGTTCTTGGCACGGCTCACCTGGCCTGGATCGTCTTGCGACACGGTGTACATAAAGCCCGCTACAATAATGACGATAACTGCAACCACCCCGGCCCAAATATAAGCAGTGTTAAGGACATTTTGAAGAATGCTTGAGTTATCCGCGGAGCTTTGGTATTTGATATCTTGTGCACTAACACCTTTGAGGACTGAGAATATGTGCCACATTTAGATAACCCCCGCTACCATATCAACAATCGCCGCCGCAGAGATCGCAATAACGAGACCAATAAGAGCATCGCGGATCGTGTTCTTTGCCTTGGCCATTGCATCAGGGCTGCCTGTACTAACCATATACATATAGCCACCCTTAATGATAAACCCAACAGCAACATATGCAACGACAACCATTGCGGCCTGAAGGATATTGAGGGCAATTGTGAGGATCATCGTCTGGATGTCGGTCGTTTGGATAGAACTGCAATCATTCGAGTCTTGGAGACCGCGGTACCAAGCAGGCATACCAAGGAAGTTGGGTGGTGAACAGGGTGCAGCAGCGTGCGCTGGAGTAGCAGACGCAAAGGAGAGTATGGTGGCAACAGCAAGCCCAAACCCAGCAAGACGGCGAATCATCGGATAATTCCTCCTGGCACAAGGAAGTTAAGCGCAATACCCATAACTGCATATGCCAAAATACCAATGACAACATTAGTGATAACTGTCTTGGCTTGGGCTGTTTTGTTGGCATCACCGCTAGCAGTTGAGTAGAGAATACCAGCGTAAATAAGCGCGCCAACGGCCGCAATGCCAACGCCGACATTCATGATTCTGAGAACGCCAATGAGTAGGCTAGAGATGTTGTCATCTCCCTTATCTTTTGGGTTAGCCTCTTGGGAACAACTTACGCCTGTGAAGTCAATAATCCCGCAGCCACTGCCTGTTGCCATCACCTGCACTGGCGCAGCAATACTACCGGCAAACATCGCCAGCACTGCACCAAGGCCCAAGATTAATCGCTTATATTTCATGATACTATTCCTACGCTGTAGTGTATACGATATGAGCAGTGTTGTAAAGACTGAGGCGCGGCACGAACAGAGTAGGAGCGAAGGGTTGAATGGTACATTGGCATCGTGGTGCATAAAACTTAGGCTGCAAGGTCGATATTTTCTGAGTTAGTTTGCTTTTGCTGCTGGGCTGCTTTGTGAGAGATGAAATAAATAGTGATAGTTTTTAGCTCTGCACAGGGGTAGGATTATTCGCCAATAGCAGCCTGTATAACGCTAGAAGGGGTTGCGCAATAGATACGGCTTGACATGCAGGCAGCAAAAACTTGACCACTGTGCGATATTATGCTAATGTCGAACAAGACATGAACAGAGCGTGGCGAGCGGTTGCGCGGGCGAGGGGTTGTCTGCGGCAATATACGGGGTGGCTGGCACTACTAGTGACGGCGCTGTTCGGACTCGCGCTTGCTACCCCTGCGCCGGTGTATGCTGCCGAGACGGCGCAGCGCCAGGGTGAGAACCTCGTCTTTCGCCATAATACCTTCAAGCCACACCGGGCTAGCGACAAAGATCTAACCGCTCGTGGTTTACCTGCTGGTGTGCACTTCTATGAGTATGAGCCAACGACCAATCGGCGCCAAACCATCGTCTTCCCGACTGGTAGTGATCCGCTGCGTGCCAAGGAAGCGACGTATGTGGAATATATCTTTGTTGAGCCAGATACGTACAACAAGATGGATGATGCCATCGCTATCTCTGTCTCGGGGCAGCAGGAGGCCGCGCCACAAAATAACGGTGGCCAAAACAACCAAAATAATCAGAATAACGGCGGTCAAGCTGGCCAAAACGCTGGCAATAATCAGAACAACGCCAATGGCCAAAATGGTGGAGATAACGGCCAAGCGGCAAATAATAACAATAACAACCAACCCCAAGACAAACCCGCCGAGCAAGCAGATAAAGAAGATGGTGCTACCACCAGCTGTAGCGGCACAGCGCTGGGTAGTATTGGCTGGATTGTCTGCCCGGTGAGTAACTTCATGGCGTGGATCACTGACCAGCTGTACCAGCAGGTGGCGCAGTATTTGGCGGTGCAGCCGCTGCAGTCCAGCGGAGACGGTACACTCTTTCGCTTTTGGGCGATCATGCGCGACTTGGCCAACATCGCCTTCATCATCGTCTCGCTCATCGTGATTTATTCGCAAGTTACCAGTGTTGGTATTAGCAATTATGGCATCAAGAAGATGTTTCCGCGCCTCGTCGTGTCGATTATCGTCGTTAATATGTCGTTTTGGCTGTGTGCGGCAGCGATTGATATTTCCAATATACTTGGCTTCCAACTGCAGCAGCTGTTTGTCAATATTGCCTCGACGGTCAATGGGGCGGATTATAACACGCTTAACAAAATCACCTGGCCTAATGTCATGAGTGCTCTGCTGACGGGTAGTGCTGGTGCAGTAGGTGCAGTGGTGGGAGTGAGTGCACTGGTGGGCGCGACCGATGGGGCATTGGCAATGGCTATTCCGCTGCTGGTGGGTGTCCTGCTGGCAGTCATCATCGCTGCGGTGATTATTGCGGCGCGCCAGGCACTCATCACGATTCTTGTTATCATCTCGCCCTTTGCTTTCTTATTGCATGTGCTGCCCAGTACAGAGAAGTATTTTGATAAGTGGAAGGATCTCTTTATGACGATGATGCTGATGTTTCCACTGATGTCGATATTGTTTGGCGGGTCGCGCCTGGCAGGAGTGGCTATCCTGACCAATGGTAAGGATGCGAATAACCTCAATCTCATCATCCTTGGCCTGGCAGTGCAGGTAGTACCACTGGTGCTAACGCCCTTTGTGGTGCGGATGAGCGGCTCGCTGCTAGGGCGGCTGGGCGCGATTATGAATGATCCACGGCGTGGCATTGTCGACCGGACGCGGACTTGGGCGCAGCAGCGGGCAGACCTGCGCAAATCGCGCGTGCTGGCTGGCGATGCGCAGCGCAACTGGCTGGGTAATGCAGCGCGGCGGCGGGCCCTGAAGAAGCGCGCTCTTCAGCAGCGAACCGATGCTTATACGAAGCGCTTTGAAACAATGGCCGACTTATCGGCGGTAGGGCGGAGCAATGATGAATATAACCGCTACACCGACCTGCGTGGTAAGGAGGGAGCGGCGCGGCGCGACCGAGCCTGGAACGCACGCCTCTTGCACGATGATGAGCTGAAGCAGCGAGCGCTCAATACTCAGCTCACTTCTGATGAAGCCAAGAATGCTGCCCACAAGCTGGATGCACTCTACGATGAGCTGAAGCTTGGCGGCGAGATGCCGGCTGGCCTGAGCCATGGCCTGGGGCGGCGTGCCTATGCCGCGGCCGAGGTGGGTGCGCTAACGGAGATCCGCAGTGCGATGGCGCAGCGCGAAGTGCGGGCGAAGATCGACCGTGAGCTCCTCGCTGATGGGGCAGTGGCCAATGCCGATGGTGTGGTGCTGCGCGATGGCGATGGTGTTGCTCTGCGCCGCCGGATGGTCGATGGCCAAACGCTGCAAGACTACGCCACAGGGGTGGGGCACAAGAACTTGATGGTGGCAGGCCAGACGGCGCGGCTGCGCAAGGAGTTTGGTGAGCATGTTGCGGCCGAAGACCAGCTGATGCGCCACTTCAAGCTCAACAGCAGCCAATGGCAAGCTATGGCTGCCACGGGCGATACTGCCATCACCCTCACCGATGCTAGTGGCAACCAGCACACCTTCCGGGCAGATAATGAGTACGTCAAGGAGGCGGCTATCGAGCACCAATTCCGCGCCGGCTCGGCTGGCCAAAAGCGTGAGATTATCCGCGAGACTGGCCGCGAGATCGAATACGTGGCAGACGACGGCACGGTGCAGGTGCGTCAGGGGTACAACTACGATGCCCGCGCGACTGTCTCGGCTGAGGCGGTGGCCTCTGGGGTGGCGGGTGCGGTGCCATTTGTGAATGATGTGACGTACGATGCAATCTTGCGCGGCGAATACAACGGCGCAGCTGCCGAGAAGATGCACTCGCTACGTCAGGTCTTTGAGGGGCGGCTCAAGGCAGAGAACTTCGCAGGGGCAAATGATGGCGCACTAGAGCTGATCTACAGCATCCCTGACTTGCCCGACTACCAGCAGATCAAAGACTCGTACCTCCGCACTCTCTCGCCCGAGAAGCGGGCTGCCATCGAGCCGACTTTCGATCAAGCCTATGCTGAGCGTCACCAAGCTCTCCGTCACGATGCTTACCGCATTCTCAACACTCCAGAGCTCCGTCGCAATACCAATGCCGCCAACCGTGCTGTGTATGAGCGGTATGCAGAGCGACCACAGGGGTAGAATAGCAAATAGCAGAGGAATACTAGCGCGCAGTGTCTGCTTTTGCCACTGCTTTTTTGTACGATCTTCGAGACAGTCGGCCTGCCAGTGGTGCTGCCGCAACAACTCCCCCAAAGCCAGCTGCTATTACTTTTGCTGCGTTGCTTTGCTGGGTTGCAAGCCGCTCGTCGCGCGATGGCTGTGCGCCCAGACCAGCTACATCTGACGGGTCAACGACGGCAGTGTCATCGGTTGTTTCGATGAAGACTTTTGGAGGAGTAAGGTGGTTAATATCGCCCGGATATTCGCAAATTACCAAGCACCCCATATATGAGGCAGCGAGTGATGCAGCCCCGCCTAGCATCAATGCCATGCCACCCATTTCGCAGGCAACATCAAGTCGTGACAATTGATGGCTTCTCTGCTCGAAATGCTTAGCACGAGCTTCATGGATTGCCCTTTGGGTTGCCTCATCCATAGCTGCTTCGTCTGGGCTAGAGCCACTGGTTGATAGCTCGGTTGGTGTCTGCGGGTAGGATTCAGTCATTGCTGGAGTAGGGAAGACCGCTGTTGGGTTGCTTTTGCTATCGGTAGAGTCAAGACGTGATGCTATAAAGGACGGCAGTTCAGTTGCAAGATTGGTTGATGATTTTGGCAGTATGGCGGGCGGTTGGTTTCTCATGACCGAGGTCGATTCCTTGTGTTTGTCAGAAATTATTGTGAATGATAGTTTAATCATACGAGCTGACGGGGTAATTGTCAAGCGGCTGGGACTTGGATAGCACATACCTCGCATCAACTAACCATATGATGCGAGGTAGAGTGGTTACTGAGCTTGTATTGTGGACCAATAAGTCTATTCGTGTGTTGGCAGTGGCGTTGGGATTGCCGTAGCTAGGTCGGTGGCAGTGGCCTCTGGGCTCGGAGTGCCCGCGATGTTCTCTGGCGTTTTACCGGTACACTGGGGGTCGTTGGGGGAGACTGCAATATTACCACCACGGCCTCCACTCCTGTAGACAAGATTTGGACCGTCACATCGCTTGCCAGGACTGTCGAGCTCAACACCAAATCCATCATCCCATACCTGTGTCCACTCTTCGCTATTAGCAGTGGTAGGTGCCGAGCTCTCGTTACTGGAGCAGCCTGCTACGCCCAATACGGCGACCGGTACCAATGCTACTACAGCCGCTCCTTTTTTGGCAGCTCGCAATACCGCGCTAGATACGGTTTTATCCTCGTGAGTGGAGAAGTGTTCTCGTGTCATGGTTTGACCTTTCTTGTGTATCATATATAGGCACTGTTAATAGTAGAAAGAATACACTATTTTGTCAAGGGAGTAAAATTGAACCCAAAACCCACCGGCCAAGCGGTGAGTTATAAAGTAAGAAACAGGGGTAGTAGGCTGCTACTTGCGGGTAAAGATCTCGCGCAGGCTGAGCTTGCGGCTGTACTCCAGCGCACCAAAGCGGAAGAGGCGCACGCCCATCATGATGGCGATGGCGGCACAGACAGTCAGGATGCTAATGCTGATGGCGGCATCTGTCGCACTCAGGTTGCCAATCGCGTTGCGCAGCATGAGTGGGATGGGCGAGGTGAGTGGGAAGTAGGTGATGATCTTGCTTGGCAGCGCGTCTGGTGTGGAGACAAGCATGGCGGCGGCATAGAGCGGCGCAAAGAGCAGGATCATGATGGTGGCAAAGAAGCTCCCCGCTTCCTTAGCAGTTGGCACAGCAGCGCCAATGGCCACCAGCATACCGGTGAAAAAGAGGAAGCTCGCGGCAAAGGCAAGGAAGCCTATCCCAATCCGCACAGGGTCAACCGCAATGTGCGAGAGGTCGACATCGGGCAGCTGCAGCTGATCTTTGAAAAAGATATAGGCAATGAGCACTGGCAAAATAACGAGCAACCCCTGAATAAACGCCAGGACGATGAGCGAGATAATCTTGCCGATGATGAGTGTGCGAGCGTGCACTGTGGTGAGGATCATCTCGATGACACGGTTTTCCTTCTCCTCCGTTGTGCTGGTGAGCATTTGGTTGCCAAAGAAGCTAATGAGGAAGTAGAACAGCACCAAGAAGAGCCCAGGTAGGATCATCTCGTTGATGGCGTTGTATTCTTTACCATTTTTGTAGACGGTGTTTTTGGTGTTAATTTTGTCTTGGATGACCATGCGCACCGCAGGGCTGACCTCTGATTGGACAGAGTTAGAGAGCAAGCTCGTGGCGATGCCGCTGTAGCGGCCGTTGTCGAAGAGTCCAACGTCTTTGCCGTAGACTTCTACTCGTTCTTTGGCGATGTCTTTGGGGTAGTAGATGTAGGCATCGAGCTTGCCTTCTTGGACTCGCTTGATGGTGGCGTCTTTGTCTGCGGCAGCGACGGGCTGGGCTTTGGTGGCGGCGAGCAGCTCTGGCTTGACGAGCTTGGACTCATCCGTCACAGCAAAGCTAAAGGCCTGCTTCTCGAGGTTCTTGGCAGCATCGGCCGAGGCTTTATTAGAGAGGAAGATAACCCCAAAGAGCACGGCAAACACCAGCGGGAAGCTGATTGCCGCAAGCCAAAACGACTTCTTCTTGAGCGAGCGGGTAATCTCGAACCGGATGACGGTAGATAGGTTATGCATATTAGTTGTCCTCCTTGCTGGGCTGGCTATAGACCTGGATGAAGATATCGTCGAGCGACTGGCCGCCAAACTGCGCGCGCACCTCGGCTACTGTGCCATAGGCATGAGCCACACCATCTTTGAGCAGCAAGATGCGGTCGCACAAGCGCTCGACTTCGTCCATCTGGTGGGTGATCATCACCACTGTAGCGCCCTTGGCTTGGTGCTCCTCAATGATCTCCATGAGCAAGCGCCGGTTGACGGGGTCGAAGCCCTTGGTAGGCTCATCGAGAATGATAAGCTCTGGGTCGTTGATAATGGTGATACCGAGCTGAACCTTTTGCTGCTGGCCACCACTGAGCTTATCCAGGCGGGTCTTGGCTTTGTCCGCCAGGCCAACCCGCTCGAGGAAGGCGAGTGACTTGCTGCGTGCCTCGCTGCGGCTCAGGCCCTTAAGCTGGCCAAAGTAGACCATCGTATCGATGACGCTCTCCTTCTTGTACAGGCCACGCTCCTCTGGCAGGTAGCCAAGCTTGACGTCGCCCGAGACAGAATATGGCTTGCCATCGATGAGCAGCTTGCCACCAGTTGGTTGATAAATACCGAGGAGTGAGCGGATCGTGGTAGTCTTGCCCGAGCCGTTGCTCCCCAAAAAACCAAACGTCTCGCCGCGTTTCACCTCAAAGCTGAGGTCGTCGATGACGCTGGTCTTGCCAAATTTCATCGAAAAATGGCTGACGGTGATGATAGAATCTGTTACTTCCATAACAATATCATATCATATCGAGGTGCGATGTAAAGAGCAGCGATATAATATCCAAAAAACATAGCTTGCCAGCCATGCTACAATACTCCTATGAAACTGAAACGACTGATGATGCCGCTGCCGTATCGGCGTTTGGTAATTGCATTTGTGGCGGGGTTTTGTGTGATGGTGTTTGAGCTGGTAGCAGCGCGGGTGATGTCGCCAGTGGTAGGGGCGTCGACCTATGTGTGGGCGAGCATTATTGGTGTCATTATTGCAGCGATGAGCCTGGGCTATTGGCTGGGTGGGGTGCTGGCCGATGCACGCTCGCGCGATGGCGATGTGGCGTGGCTGCTGCTTGGTGCGGCGCTGCTGATGCTAACAATGCTGTGCCAATACCACGATATATTGCGGTGGGTAGCGCAGCTACCGATCGATATTCGCCTGCAAGCTACAGTGGCGGCAAGCCTACTTTTTGCTCCGACTAGCCTGGTGCTGGGAGCAGTGAGCCCCTACCTGGTGGAGCGGCAGACTGACACGCTGGCGCGGACGGGGCGGTCGGTGGCGTCGCTCAGTGCGGTGAATTCGATTGGTGGGATCGTTGGCACTTTTGCGGCGGGGTTTTTCTTGTTTGGCTGGCTGGGGATTCACGACGTGTTGGTGGTGCTTATTAGCCTGCTTGTGCTGGCCAGCTGGCTGGTGGTGCCAGGCCAGCGTTGGCAGTGGCGCGTGGTGGTGAGTGTGCTGTGTGTGGGTTTGGCGCTGGGTTATCGCGTGGCGCCAGTGGTGCGAGCCCAGGCTGCGCAGACGATCGATACCGCGGCGGCGCACTACACACTCCAGCAATGGCATCGGCAGGATGGTGCGATTATCCGCGGGATTGCCAGTGGCCCGGCCGGTGTGCAGTCTGGTGTGGTAGTCGGGCAGCCGCAGCAGCTGCCATTTTGGTATACGCGCCAGATGATGCAGGCGGTGGAGCAGGCCCCGCAGCGCCAGCGCATTTTGGTGCTGGGCGGTGGGACCTTTACGGTGCCGCGTCTCCTTGCTCAGCGCTATCCGCAGAGCCAGATTGATGTAGTAGAGATCGATCCAGGGCTCGTGCCGATTGCTCGCCAGTATTTTTATTATCGCGATCCAGCCAATGTGCGGCCGATCTTCCAAGATGCGCGCGTCTTCCTTGAGCGCAGCACCGAGCAGTACGATATCATCCTTGTTGATGTGTATAACGATGGTGATGTACCTACCTCGCTGGCAACACACGAGTATGCTACCGCACTCAAGCGGCATCTTCGCCCTCAGGCTCGCGTGGTGGTTAATATGATTGCCAGTCGCCAGCTAGCCTGCCAGCCACTATTTGCTGCTCAGGATGCGCCGTATACTGCTCTATTGGGGCAGGGGAGTTTCCGTTATGAGCGGGCAGATGGCTGGGATTATACTAATGTCGTGGCGACGTATGGTGGCGACGCCTCTCATCAGCCAGCTCCCTTCGCCAGCCAGCCGCCCTATCATGATGATTATGCTCCTCTCGAGCGATTGCGACAGGAGTGCCGAGAGGTGTCTGAGAGTAAGAGATAGCTAGCTCTCCGATAACAATGGGAAGGGTCGTACATAATGCTTTGTTGTTATATAAATATAATGAAGCTAGATATTCTCTGCGTTAGCTCCACCTCCCCATCACTTCATCCGATGGCGTGTGAAAACAGATTGTCATAATCTGTTTTCAGCCCAACGCAAGAGGTCGATATCCAGTGAATATCGACCCTTATAGCGTTCCGGAGGAGGGAGTATGGAGAGGTGGAGCGTGAGATAATGCCAAAGTGTTGAGTTTTTGTGCCACCAGCACCCACAGAGGTCGCTCGCAAAATCGGTTGTAGTTTTCACAAAACCCCTTGCCAAGCACCACATCTGGCGTCTATAGTAGGATACAGACGCTACATATATAGCGAGCACACATAAACACGGGAGAGACAAATAATAGAGATCGGCTCCAGGCGTGCCCTGGTGGCTGGTTTTGTGCACCGTATGATAAGGAGCCTAAGGGGAGGGATGATGACGATTCATATTACTAAGCGTGATGGTACGACCGAGCCATTCGACACAACCAAGATAAATGCTACGTTGCTGGCGGCAAGCCAGGGGTTGGCCGATCCGTTGCAGAAGATCGTGCAGATTGCTCGCGAGCTGCAGCTGACGCTCTTTGATGGGATGACGACCAAGCAGCTGGAGGAGACGCTCATCCAGACGACGGTGCAGAATATTAAGGATGACCCAGACTACGACACGATTGCAGCGCGCCTGCTGCTGGGCACGATCTACCGCGATTTGCTGGGCGTATATACCACTGATGAAGAGCTGCGCCAGCGTCATAGGGAGGCTTTCCCGCGCTATATTCGTCAGGCAGTGGCCGATGGCTTGCTTGACCCCCGCATGCAAGATGAGACGATCTTTGACCTCGAGCGCCTGGCTGCTGCGCTTGACCCGAGTAAAGATAAACTCAGCAAATATCTTGGCGTGGTGACCAACCGCAATCGCTACGCCCTGCGCAAGCAGAACGGTGAGCCGCTCGAAGTGCCGCAGTTTACTACTATGCGTATCGCCATGGGTCTGAGCTACAATGAGGAACACCCGACTGAGGCAGCCATTGAGTTTTACCAGCACATGGCTAATCTCGAATACAGCCCGGGCGGGAGCACTCGCGTTAATGCTGGTGGGTTGTTCCCGCAGCTGAGCAATTGCTTCGTCATGGAAGTGCAGGATGATATGGAGTCGATTGCTAAGAGTGTGCGCGATACAATGTGGATTGCTAAAGGGACAGGCGGTATCGGTGTCAGTTTTACGAAGCTGCGGGCGGCGGGTAGCCCAGTCAAGACAACTAACACAACAAGCACGGGGCCAATTCCGTTTATTAAGATGATCGATACAGCGCTGTTTGCGGTGTCGCGCAAGGGCAAAAAGATGGGCGCAGCAGCCGTGTATATGGAGAACTGGCACATCGATTTCAAGGAATTTATAGACCTGCGCTCTAATTCCGGCGATCCGTATTTGCGGACGCGCTTCCTCGATACAGCGGTGTTTATTAGTGATGAATTTATGCGCCGGGTGCAGGCTGATGAAGACTGGTATCTCTTTGACCCAGCTGAGGTCAGCGACTTGAGCGAGCTGTATGGCGCGGCTTTTGCTAAGCGGTATGCGTATTACATTACCCAGGCCGAAGCGGGCAAGCTACGCGCTTATGACAAGCTGCCTGCTCGCCAGCAATTCCACAAGATTCTCAGCAGCCTGCAGGCGACCGGACACCCGTGGCTCACCTGGAAGGACGCTATTAACCTCCGGGCGCTTAACAATAACACTGGGACTATTCACCTCAGCAACCTCTGTACGGAGATCACTTTGCCGCAAGATGAGCACAATATTGCGGTGTGCAATCTGGTGAGTATTAACCTCAGCGCTTTCCTGGATGACGCGACCAAGACGTGGGATTGGCCACGGCTCGAGCAGGCGACGCGCTCGGCCACGCGGCAACTTGATAACCTTGTAGACATTACCACAACACCTATCTCGGAGGCGATGAATAGTAACCTGCAAAATCGAGCGATTGGCCTGGGCTTTATGGGTCTTGCCGATGTGCTAGAAAAGCTCGAGCTGAGCTATGAATCTGAGGCGGCGTATGAGCTGATCGATCAGCTGGCGGAGTTTATTAGCTACTACGCTATCGATGAGTCGGCCGAGCTGGCGGTGACGCGCGGTAGCTATCCTAACTTTGCTGGCAGTGGCTGGAGCAAGGGAGAATTGCCTATCGACACGATCGACCGGCTTGGCGCGCAGCGGGGTGAGGCAGTAGCAATTAACACGACTCGCCGCCTTGACTGGGAGGCGCTGCGCCCCAAGGTGAAACGCGGCATGCGCAATGCCACGCTGATGGCTATTGCGCCCACCGCCAATATCTCGCACGTGACGGGCACCACTCCAGGGATCGACCCGCAATTTAGCCAAATCTTTAGCCGGAGCACGCTCAATGGCAAATTCCTTGAGGTTAATGCCAACCTTGTGCGCAAGCTCAAAGCCCTCGGCCTGTGGGAGGAGCTCAAGGATGAGCTGCTTACTAACCAAGGCGACATCCAGCACATGGAACAGATCCCTCAGGCGGTGCGCGATGTGTATAAGACGAGCTTTCAGCTGAGCCCGTATGCCTTCATCGAGGTGGCGGCCCGCGCTCAGAAGTGGGTTGACCAAGCGATTAGCCGCAATATGTACTTAGAGTCGCGCAACATCGAGGAGTATATCACGATCTATAGCGAAGCCTGGCGTCGCGGCCTGAAAACGACGTATTATTTGCACGTGAAGCCACGCCACCAGTCCGAGCAGGTCTCCATTCGCGCTAACAAAACCGAGCAAAAACTTCACCAAGACGCCAAGCGCGTGGGTTTTGGTGGCTTCTACCGCGCACGCAAGAAGCAAGAGGAAGGGAAGGAGAAGGAATCATGAGCCACGAGTATAGCGACACGCCAAAGATAAGGGTGGACTCAACGGGTCATCGAAATGCAGAACTGTCAGTTGATGAAAAGCAGCGACTGGAGCCTGCACCAGATAGTATCCAGCACACTATCGGCATTGTAGCAGTTGCAGAAGGAGATAGCGCAGCGTCAATACATTATATACAAGATGCACTTGATGCTGGTGTGGACCCACCACTCTTCCCAGTGCCAGAGGCGTCCGAGAGCTCGCGCCAGCAAAATAGCAACTCTGCGGTTAAACGGCGTCACCCAGCAGATATGGAACCAGAAATATAAGCCTAGACAATATAATAATTAATTCGTTTTTTACAAAAACAAGGAGGTAATAATGGGCATTCTAGGATCAGGCGTACGCGATGGCTTGCAGCTCAAGCCGGTGCGCTATGACTGGGCATACCGCCTATACAACCAAGCGGTGGCCAACACGTGGTTCCCTAACGAGGTGCAGCTAAGCCAGGATTTGGCGGATTTTGAGAAATTGAGCGAGGACGAAAAGCACGCCCTCAAGACGGTGATTAGCTACCTCAATCCTAACGAGCTGCTGATTAATAAATCGCTGGCTTTTGGTATTTACCCTTGCGTGAACGCCGCCGAGTGCCACCTGTATCTTTCGAAGCAGATGTGGGAGGAAGCGAATCACTTTATGACGTTTGAGTATATTATCGAGACCTTCCCGTTTGACCGTGAAGAAATTTATGCGGCGGGCTGGGGCAAAAAATCCCTAGCCGATAAAGCTGCCTTCCAGACTAAATACGTCACGCGCATGATGGAGGAGCGCCCGGACGTGACGACGCTGGAGGGCAAGAAGGACTTTGTGCGCAACTTGGTGGCGTATAACATCGTGCTGGAGGGGATTTGGTTCTACAGCGGCTTTATGGTGGGAATGAGCTTCCGCCGCCGCAATCTGCTGCGCAACGTTGGCACGCTGCTGGATTGGGTGACGAAGGATGAGAACCTGCACCTGGAGTTTGGCATTAACCTGCTGCTGACTATTTTGCACGAAAACCCGGACTTACAGACCGAGGAATTTGCCGACGAAATCCGCAGCCTGATCCTGGAAGCTGTTGAGCTCGAAAAGGCCTATAACAAAGACATGCTACCGCGCGGCATTCTAGGCCTAAACGCTGACTACGTCAACCAATACGTCATGTATATGACTGACCGACGGCTGGAGGAGCTGGGCTTTGAGCCGGAATACAACGTCACCAACCCGGCCAAGTGGATGGCCGCCGCCAACGACACGCTGGAGCTGGTGAACTTCTTCGAGAGCACCAATACGAGTTATGAGGTGAATACGACGAAGTAGTAGATATTGGCAAAACAAACAATCTTACCAGTCTACCAGTCTTACGGGAGCTCTCGCTCCATCACCAGACCGAAAATGTTCTGGTCAGAATATGCAACAGAGCTTTTCCGCCTGCTTGGTCGCTGGCCTCCAGATATTTTCTTGTCTGGCAATGGAGTGAGAGCGGCTCGCTGATGCAATAAATAATATTCGCACATTAGATACGAAAGGAATATAGCCATCATGAATACCCTGACGCAAAACATCCTCGATACAGTCCCAGTTGGTGCGCTGGCTACGGTGAATCGCGACCGCACGCCACTGGTGACGCCACTGCACTTTGTGCGGGTGGGGGATATGATCGCTTGGCTGTCGGATCGTGAGGCGCGCCACTCGCACAACGCCTTTCGTACTGGGCGGGCAGAGTTTGTGGTGTGGGATGACGCCAAGCAGGCTGTCTATCTCCACACCACAGTGCGCGAAGCCCGCGAGGACGAAGTCGCGGCCATTACTGAGGCATACACGGCCAAGCTGGGGAGCTTCCGCCCGCAGTGTGCCCAGCCGCAGTGGTATGTCGCACCGATTGGCCAGCTGGATGATAATTCTACAACAGAAAATTGGGTGCATTACCTTGCATAAAACGCTATATATAGCGTACAATAGACACTATAACTAAAAAACGGGTAGCGAATAATATATGACGCAGACGACACAAACGACATCACCAACAACCGATCCAGCAACCACGCAGGCGCAGACTAGCAAGCCTCAGCTGACGGACGACATGACGCTGGAGGAAAAGCTTGACGCTATCGAGCAGGCACTGCTGGCTGCTCAGCAGGTTGCCATCGACCAAGCAGCGGCGAGTGGCACTCCTGTTATTATGCCAGATCCAGCGGAGCTAACCATGTGCGAGGGCTGCCAATAGGTGGCGCGTATCAATAACCAGCAGAAGCCAGCTACCAGGCTGGTTTTTTGCTGGTATACTGCTTATGGATACATGCTACAATAGAACGCGAGAGGGAGATTGTATGACACAGACACACCAACCAACGTATATTTTTGTCACCGGTGGGGTACTCTCTGGGGTGGGTAAGGGCATCACAGCGGCCAGTATTGGTGCGGTGCTGCAGGCTAAGGGCTTATCTGTCTCAGTGCAAAAGTGCGACCCGTACCTCAACGTCGATGCTGGGCTGCTTAACCCCAAGGAGCATGGCGAATGCTTCGTGACCAAAGATGGGGCGGAGACCGATCTCGATCTTGGCCACTACGAGCGCTTCTTAGACCTCGAGCTCACCCAGCGCAATGCTACGCTGGCGGGGCGGCTGCTGCGTGACTTGATCGCCGATGAGCGGGCCGGGAGGTTTGGCGGCCAGACGGTGCAGCTGGTGCCGCACCTTACCCAAGCGATCAAGCGAGCCATCCACCAGGCGGCGGCAGGGCAGGTGCATATTGTGGAGATTGGTGGCACGGTGGGAGATTATGAGGGGCTAAGCTTCGTTGAGGCGATCCGCGAATTCTCCCTCGAGGTGGGGCGCGAGCACTGTCTCTTCGTCCATGTGGTGTATGTGCCGTTTCTTGCAACCAGCCAGGAGTACAAGACCAAGCCAGCCCAGAATGCTATGGCTGACCTGCGCGGCTTTGGTATTATGCCCGATGTGGTGGCAGTTCGCACTGAGGGTAGCATCGCGCCGCCGCGTGGCGTGGCGGATAAGATTGCTATTGCCAGTGGGGTGCGACCAGAGGGGATCATTATGATGCCAAATGTCGATACGGTCTACAAAGTACCCCTGATGGTGGCGCGCGAATTGGGCCCGGTGCTGGCGAGCTTTACTGGCAATATGACGGTACCGGATATGACGCGCTGGCAGCAGCTCGCCCGGCACGATAGCCAGACCTACCGCCAGCGGCTGACGATTGGCCTCGTCGCGAAATATATTGATAATGCCGATACCTATCTCTCTATCACCGAGGCACTCAAAGCAGCCGCCTGGGCGCACCGTAGTGAGGTGACGATCCAATGGATCAATGCCGAGACAGTGACCGACGCAGCGCTTAGCGCTGTGGATGCTGTGGTGGTGCCTGGCGGCTTTGGCAAGCGTGGGGTAGAAGGGAAGATTGCGGCGGCGAGTTACTGCTTGCAGCACAACGTGCCGTATCTTGGCATATGCCTGGGGATGCAGGTGGCAGTGATTGCCGCTGCCCGCCGCGGTGGTCTGGCCCAGGCTGGCAGTGCAGAGTGTGGTGCCGCGCCAGATAATGCCGTTATCTACCTCATGCCTGGCCAGCAGGGCAAGCAATCGACCGGTGGGACGATGCGCCTAGGCAACTACCCGGCGGTGCTGCAGGCTGGCTCACGCACCGCCAAAACATATGGAATAACAGAGGTCGTGGAGCGTCACCGCCACCGCTATGAGGTGAATCAAGCGCATCTCGCTGCCATTAATGCGGGCGGGATTGTGGTGTCGGGTACGTCACCCGATGGCAGGCTGGTGGAGTTTGTCGAGGCACCTACCTGCGACTACTTTGTTGCGACTCAGGCTCACCCAGAGTTTACCTCGCGGCCATTCCGGGCCCACCCGCTCTTTGCTGGTTTAGTGCAGGCGGCGCTCAAGCGGCAGAAACGGATGCAGAAGGGTAAGGCGTAATCTTCTCGCTGTGCTTACGCTATTCTTGCGGCGCATCTGTTGTATACTATAATCATGGAACAGACGATTCGTGATGCAGTATATACTCTTTATCAACAAACACCGCCGGTGGAATTAACGCGGCCAGAGCCGAAATTTGGCGATTTTGCGACCAACGTCGCACTCAAGCTTGCCAAGCCACTGGGCAAGAACCCACGCGAGATTGCCGAGGAGGTGGCAGCGGTGCTGCGCCAGACTGGCCAATTTTCTGACGTGAGCGTGGCTGGCCCGGGCTTTATTAATCTCCGCCTGAGCGACGCAGCGCTGTGGCAGGCGGCCAACACCGCACCGCAGCAGATCTATGGCGGCATGCGCTACACGCTGGAATATAGCTGCCCCAACGCCTTTAAGGAGCTGCACACTGGCCACTTGTACCAGACGGTGTATGGCGATATATTGGCGCGGATCATCGAGTCGGTCGGCGCGTCGGTAGACCGAGCTAGCTTTGGTGGTGATGTCGGCCTGCACGTTGCTAAGTGCTTGTGGGGGATGCGCCACACGCTAGGCGGCGAGTTACCAGAGAAGTTAACAGAGGTAGAGAGCGATGTCTTTGCTCGGGCACGGTGGATTAGCCAGGCCTATGTGATCGGTGCGAAAGCGTATGAAGAGAACGAGACGGCCAAGCAAGAGATCATCGAGCTCAACAAGCTGGTCTACAGCTACCACGAGCATGATGAACACAATACGCCGCTGGCTCAGATCTATTGGACGACGCGCCAGTGGAGTTTGGATTACTTCGATGCCTTCTATACGATGATTCAGGTCGATCATCTCGATTATATCCCTGAGAGCAGCACTGCACCGATTGGTCTGGCCGTGGTGCACGAGCAGCTGGAGCGGGGGAATTTGCAGCGTTCTGAGGGAGCAGTGGTATTCGTCGGTGACCCTGCTAAGCACCTGCACACCCGCGTCTTCGTCACGTCCAACGGCCTGCCGACGTACGAGACGAAGGATATTGGCGTTATCTGGAAGGAGGTGGCAGACTACCACTTCGACCACCGGATTCTCATCACCGGCAACGACCAAAAGGAGTATATGCGCGTAGTATACGCTGCGGCAGAGCTATTCCGGCCTGAACTAGCCGGGCGGATGACCCACCTGACCAATGGCACAGTGCGCTTTGGTGATGGTAGCAAGATGAGCTCGCGCCTGGGTAATGTGGCGCGAGCGGCCGATGTGCTCACTATCGTCCAGGAGCGTGTGGCAAACCTCACCACAGACCCGGTGGTGCAGCGCCAGGTGGCCCTGGGGGCGATCAAATATGCCTTTGCGAAGTATCGCATGGGCAACGATATCGCCTTTGATATGGACGAGACAGTGAGCCTGCAGGGCAACTCTGGCCCCTATATCCAATACGCTCATGCTCGGGCCTGTAGTATCCTGGCCAAGGCGAGTGCCGAGCCTGCCGAGCCGACCGATTGCACTGATGATGAGCGCCTGCTCCTGCGCAAGCTGAGCGAATATCCAGAGGTCGTTGAGAAGGCTGCCCGCGAGTATCTTGTGCATGGCATCTGCCACTACCTCTATGAGCTTGCCCAAGAATTTAACCGCTTCTACGAGAAAAACCGCGTCGTTGGCAGCCCGCGTCAGGCCGAGCGCCTCGCCCTAGTGCAGCGCTACCGCGACACCCTGGCTGCTGGCCTTGCTCTGCTCGGTATCGAAGCACCGGAGCGGTTGTAGTGGGTGAGCGTACGCCACGTACCGACCCATCTGCTTTGCATGAGCCACTGGCAGCAGAGCTTATGACGCCAAGAAAGAGTATAGCGGCGGGTAATATCGAGATTGGCCGCGAGCGCTTACTTGACTCAAAGCAGCTCAAGATTATCGGCGCAGCCTACGAGCAGTCGCCACTGGCCTTTGAAGACGCCACTAATGCAGCAGTTTTGGTGGGGCACTTGGTGCGCCAGACGCTTGAATTTGCACCGACCACAGATGGTACACCGCTTCTTACCGCTGAAAGTATTGCCGAGCGTGAGACAGCTAATTGCTATGGTTATACTATTGTGGCATCGGAGTGCCTCGATCAGATTAAGGGGTTAGAGCACTATATTGGGTATGTTAACCAACATGCCGTAATTATGTTGTTTGACCGGCCAAGTCAGCGCTCGTTTTTGCTTGATGTACCTACGAATGAGCTATGCAAAGAGACGACAGAGGCGATAAGTGGAAAAGATCCACAGGATCAGTTGATGAGTGGTGAGCTTCGCGCAGTGAATTGGCTACAGACAAGCGAACTAGTGAAGAATCTCCCACCATCAATCAATCGTGATGCTTTTGTTTCATCTCGCCCATGGCTCAATTTTGCTGATGTTACTAGTCAGCAGTATCGTGATGGTGACACGCGAAACAGTTTGCTACAACTTATCACGCTGCCATCCATCCCTGGGCGTGAGCTATTGCGCGTTCATTATGATGCAATCATCCATAACCGTCATGACGAATCTAGTGCTGCATACGAAAGTTTGAGCCAGCTACCAGGCATCTATCCAGATGTTGACCGACGTAATGACCTGAAAGAGGCCAGCCAGCTGTGTAAGAAGCTTATCGCCCAGGGTATGGGTGAGCAAGCAATTGAATTAGCACAGACTGTCCATGTGAGCCTTTCGCCGGGTGACACGACAGTTAATCGCTTTTTCCTTGGTGATATACTACGCAAAGTAGCGACTGCCACGGGCAATGCCAAACTTGTCGAGCAAGCGATACAGACGTACGAGCACCCATTTGTTATCTATGATGATAATGCAGATAATATCGCGACTCCATTACAACGCCTGTCGCGAGGCTTTAAAGACCTGCAGCGTAATAAAATCAACAAAGCACGCAAACAAGCTAAGCGAATGAAGCAATCATGAAACAACGACCATAGAACACCACCAACACAAGACCGCTAGCAATTAATGCAGAATATGCTATAATTTGAATAAACAATGGTTAATAAGGAGAACCTATGGCAGAACGAACAACAACCAAAACCAAAGCAGCTGCTGCAAAGAAGCCTGCTGCACGCCGCACCCCACGCAAGGCTGCCCAAGAGGCTGCAGCTGCTGCCCAAGCAATGGAGCAGAAGATGAAGAATAGCCACCTCGGCGGTTTTGCCGACTTCATTCGTGAGCAGGGCGTGGTGGGCCTGGCTGTTGGTTTGGCGATTGGTACCGCCGCCGGCGACACGGTTAAAAAATTAGTTCAGGGGTTCATTAGCCCAGTGGTGCAGTTCATCGTCGGTTCGCAGAAGGGTCTCGAGGCTGCTAGCACGCATATTGAGATTGCTGGGCGCAGCGCCGACTTCGCGTGGGGAGCCTTCGTAAGCTCGCTGATCACCTTGATTGCCACAGCATTCGTCATCTACCTGATCATCCACTTTCTCAAGCTCGACCGCTTGGACAAGAAAAAAGACTAAGTAGGCAAGAGCCTGCGTAGCGATCAACCACACCCACTCAGGGTGTGGTTTTTCTATGGTGAATAATAAATTTGCGCACTACCCAAATACCTACGTAGCATGAACACAATAATGAACCATTCGGAAATAACAGTGGTAGATGAGGATGTTTACCACACAATTGCACCCAGAAGCGAGGAGATAGGAGGATAGGCATACCCATCTGAACAAAAAAGTAGTACACTAACTTGCACATCGGTAAAGCTTATGCTTATAAAAGTAACAGCTAAGGATGAGCGCTATGTGGTGGACATGTAGTATACTAGAAGCATGAAACCAAGCTTCAAACCAAAACGGATTTTGTGGGTAGACCTTGAGATGACGGGGCTGGACCCTACCACGGATGAAATACTAGAGGTGGCGGCGATCGTGACGGACTGGACTTTTGCCGAGATTGCAACGTACGAAGGGGTGGTGCGCCATGATGCGGCTAAGCTCAGGCGCCTCCTCGATGGCAACGCCAGCTTTTGGAACCAACACCCGGCAGCGCGACGTGGGCTGGAGGAGCAGAATGCCCAGGGCAAGCCGCTGGCGGTAATTGAGCAAGAGCTGCTGGCGTTTTGTGATAAGCAGTGCGCTGGCGAGGGGCGGATATTGCTGGCGGGGAACTCCATCCACCAAGATCGCCGCTTTATCGATCACTGGTGGCCGCAGCTGGCCCAGCGTTTGCATTACCGCATGCTCGATGTGAGCGCCTGGAAGGTGGTGATGGAGGGCAAATACGGCAAGAAATTTGCCAAGCCGGAAGACCACCGCGCGCTGGAGGATATCCGCGGTAGTATTATGGAGCTGCGCTATTATTTGCAAAAGGTCGCTCTGTAATGCCCGAGCTGTGGCGCGATATCACGATCGATACAATCGAGCAGCGGCGGGCGCTGCTAAGCGAACTGCGCTTACCTGAGCTGCAGGCCCGTATGGTGCGCGAGCATCGCTGGCTGCCGCAGGCGATAGAAGGGGAGGCGTGGCTGCTGCTGACGCTGGATATACCATACGTTAGTCGGCACAATGTGAAGTACCATACCATTACCATTTTGCTCAGTAAAACCGAGATTATTACGCTGCACCAGGGTGAGCTAGATGATGAGCTCATTCAGCGCATTACTGCGCTGCAACCCAGTCACACGACGCCATCGCTTATTCTAGCTACTATTGCGCAGTTTTCTATTGAGCAATTTATGCCGCTGCTTAACCATATCGACGATGTGACCGACCAGCTGGAAGATACGATGATTCGCACCCCAGATAATCGGCAGCTCCAGCAGCTCTTTGTGTACAAGCGTCAGTTAGCTGATCTGCGCAAGGTGGTGCTCCCTTTGATGAATGTGCTCAATGGTCTCAGTAACGGCCGCTATGTCTTGTTTGATAAAAAATGCGCGGTGTATGTGCGTGATAGTTACGACTACGCCTGGCGCGTCCACGAGCTTATTGATACGATGCGTGACCTTCTCACCAGCGCACTCGATATGTATCTCTCGGTGGTATCTAACCGCATGAACGATGTGATGAAGCGCCTCACCTTGGTTGCCACCGTCTTTATGCCAGTCTCGTTCTTGACGGGCTTAGGCGGGATGAATTTCGTGCAGTTGCCGTTTCGCAGTGATGTCGCCTTCTGGCTGATGATCGGCCTGATCATTCTCATACCGCTAGCGATGGTGGGGTATTTTGTGCGGCATAAGTGGTTGTAGTATCATAGTGCTATGACACACAAGCAGCTCGAAGAATTTTTGCTCAGCCTGCCCGGAGCGTGGCTCGACTATCCCTTTGGGGACGATATCGCGGTGTACAAGGTAGGGCATAAGGATGTGCCTGGCCAGCAGGAGAAGATGTTTGCGCTTATTGCCGAAGGGTCGCAGCCACTAAGGGTGAGCCTCAAGTGTGACCCGCAGTTAGCCCTCACCCTGCGTGAGCGGTATGAGTCGGTCCAGCCAGGTTACCACCTCAACAAAAAGCATTGGATCACTGTTATTTGCAGCGGCCAGTTGAGTGATGACGAGGTAATTGACCTCGCGCGGCTCAGCTACCGGCTGGTGACGGAGTAGGACGTACGTTTCGATAAAACACTGTAAGATGCGGCTACTGGCTACTCCCAAACTTCGACCTTCTGATACCTAAAATACACCCTACCAAATGGAATAACAGAAGAGAATTAGCGCTGCGGGGCTTCTCGTATTTAAATTTATAATAGCCCAAAGAAGAGCGGCTAGAGAAACATGACAATCGGCACATATAAAATACCAGCATCATCCAGTGTCCTGTGGAGAAAAAACCGCTCCGTAAAGTTATATACAAACAGAATACCTAATACAGCAAAAGCCCGCCAGAGAGGCGAGCTTTGTCGATAGGGCAGCGTATGTCGCTACTTCGTCGAGGTAAAGTTGCTAAACGACTTGGTGGCAGCGTCGAGCGTCTTGCTGTTGGTGGCGACGTAGTCAGCGATGGCTTTGCGGTTGCCGCTGGCGGTTTTGAGCTTCTGGAGGTAACTCTTGAGGATGGACAGCTGGTAGCTCATTTCGCGTGCATAGACGCGGTCGAGTGAGCCAGTGAGGTAGGCATCTTCTAGCGTTTTGGAGAGCTTGTCGGAGTAGGCTTTTTCGGTCTTTTTGGCGTCGCCTAGGAGCTCGGTCTTGATCTTCGCATCCTTGAGCGACGACTTGAGCTCCGTGCCCATGCTGCCAAGCGAGGTGGTGAGTGTGGTGTTCATGCTCGAGAGCTCATTCTCAGTCAGGCGTGACTGCTGCTCCTTGGTGGCTGCCTGCAAGGTCTCGATGCGGGCTAGCGTGCTTTGGGCTTGCTTGGTGTAGTTGGGCTGGCTGTTGACCATCATCATGACGGCACTAAAGGCGAGCAAGAGTACACCGCCGATTAATCCAAACACCGCAAAGCGGTTAATCTGCACTGGCTGCTGCTTGGGTGCAATCTCGTTGAGGTAATCTACCGGGAAGGAGGTGTCTGGCTCGCTTGCTGCACCAAGGTCTTCTGCGCCGGTAGCAGCCATGGCAGTAGCGCCGAGTGGCTGCTGTGGGTTGGCATATGCCTGGCCAGTGTAGCCGCCTGCTTGTGGCTGGTAGGGTTGCGCAGTGGGTTGGTTGGCACCTGGGTAAGCATCAGCATTGGCGTAGCCATGCGGTGTGTCTGCGGTGGTTTGGGGGTTGGTTGGGTGAGCCGTTGCGGCTGACTGCTGTTCGGATTGCGGCACGTAGTGGTATGACTGGCCTGTGCCGTAGCTGGCAGCTGGTTGGTCGTGTGGTGGCTGATACGGCTGGTAGGGAGCAGCCTGAGGCTGCGGTGATGAAGGGGCGGGCTGCTCTTGATACGGTGGCTGAGTTGGTTGGCTCTGCGTTGCCGGATTATATGCACCATAGCCATAATCCTGCGCACCGTGTGACGCCGCTTGGGTAGCATAGTAGGGGACATACGGAGCAGCTGCCGGCGCATTGGGCTGCGGGGGCTGTTGCTCGGGCTGCGGTACCGAACCATTCGGATGGGGAGTGTATGGTTGCTGTGGATTCATAGTTACTATAATACCATTTAAACACAACCACTAACAGAGGTAAAGAGGATAATCTCTAACAGGGGTCGAATAGATGAACTAGACATAGTATATACCCCTCTACCCTATATACTCTATACCCCTATATACTATATAAAAATTAATCTCTGTTTTTGGCTTGTTGCTGTAGACGATCGGTCGTGTAGGTGGAGTAGCTTTCATGGGAGGAGAGAACGATTAGATAGGCGACAGATGCGGTTCGATTGGTCTATGCTCAATGCGGTATACTATACCTATGGATGCCAAAGAAGAGGTGCGGGCACGCTTGAATATAGAGGATGTGGTGGGCGAGTATGTGCAGCTCAAGCGGGCGGGGCGGAGTTACAAAGGTCTGAGCCCCTTTACCAGTGAGCGGACGCCGAGCTTTTTTGTGAGCCCCGAGAAGAATATTTGGCATGACTTTAGTAGTGGGCGGGGCGGCGATGTCTTTAGCTTTATTATGGAAGTAGAGGGGCTAGACTTTCGCCAGGCGCTGGAGCTGCTTGCGCGCAAGGCAGGGGTGGATCTCTCGCTGTATGAGCAGAAGGGTAATCGCGACCTGGCGCGGCGCAAGCAGCGGCTGCTTGAGGCACATCGACTAGCGGCGAATTTTTATCAGCATTGCTTGGTGCGGAGCCAGGATGCGCTGGCGTATGTGTTTCGGACGCGGCGGCTGAGCAAGGCGATTGTCCAGCAGTTTCAGATTGGCTATGCGCCGCGCGATGGTCAGGCTCTGGTAACGTATCTTAAGAAAAAAGGCTTTTCGCTGGCAGAGCTGCGCGAGGCGGGCTTGGTGAACCGCTATGATGGCGACCTCTTTCGTGGGCGGATGATGGTGCCGTTAATGGATGCGAGTGGGCAGGTGATTGGTTTTACAGCGCGCTTGATTGCTGATGTGCCCAATGCACCAAAATACCTCAATACGCCCCAGACACTGCTCTATGATAAAGGCCGGCATGTCTTTGGCTTGATGCAGGCCAAGCAGGCGATTCGGGCCCAGGGCTATGCGGTGATTGTCGAGGGCAATATGGATGTGATAAGCAGCCATCAGGCGGGCGAAGCAGCGGTGGTAGCGACGGCGGGCACTGCTATGACGGAGCAGCATATTCGGGCGCTCAAGCGGCTGGCGGGCGATATCCGGCTGAGTTTTGATGGTGATAACGCTGGGCGGGCCGCCACAGAGCGAGCGATTGGCCTGGCCGCCCAGGCGGGGGTGGAGCTAAAGGTGGTGTCGCTGCCGGCAGGGGTAAAAGACCCCGATGAACTTATTCAGCAGCAGGGGGTAGCGGCCTGGCAGCAAGCGATAGCGGCGGCTCAGCCAGCGGTGGATTGGCTCCTGGCGCAGTATCGGCAGCAGCTTGACCTTACCACGGCAGCGGGTAAGCGGCAGTTCACGACTGTCGGGCTGGCGCTTGTTAATCGTTTGGGTGACCCGGTCGAGCGCGAGCACTACCAGCGGCAGATTGCTCATGCAGCTGGCTCGAGCGCCCAGGCCGTTCAGGCTAAGGCACAGCAAACAGCACCAGCCGCTCCCATCCGTAAGGCTGTCAAGGCGGCTGCGGCTGCACCACGCAACCGCTACCTCGTACAAGACGATGTGCTTGCACTGGCGATGCTCGATGGGCCGAGCCAGGAGTTGTTTGGGCGGATTGACCCACAGCTCTTTGCGGGGGAGGCGCGCCAGGCTTTGGCTCAGTACTATGCGGCGCACCACGGGCAACCTCTTACCACCACGCCGCCGCTATTGCAAAATTTTGACGAGTATATTACAATGGTACGGGTACGTGCCGACGCTCGGTATGGTGCGTGGAGCGAGACCGATCGCTACTACGAGACTGCCCGGCTTTTGCGGCAAATCGAAACCGAACATAAGCAGCAACACAAACAAGATCTCATCACCCACCTGCGCCAAGCAGAAGAGAGCGGCGATACGACTGCCGCCGCCGCTTTGCGCGAGCAACTGAACCAATTAATCAAGGAGATAGCGCGTGGCAACCGACGATAAGGATACCAAGCAAAAAAAACCAGCAACCACAGCTCAGGCAGCACCGCCCGATGCCCAGCCACCGATCATGGATCTAGCCGTCGACGATATGGAGCCCGACCTCGCGGCACTTGAGGAAGAAGATACGCCAGAGGAGATTCTTAACAGCAACCAATACTTTGATGATATTAGCGACGACTCAGTCCGGCTGCACCTGCGCGAGATCGGCAAGATCCCGCTGCTCAGTGCTGACGAAGAGGTAGACCTAGCCTACCGGATTAAGCAGGGCGATAAGCGCGCCAAAGACAAAATGGCCGAGGCCAATATGCGACTGGTGGTAAGCATTGCCAAGCGGTATAGTGGTCGTGGCCTCGATTTTCTCGATCTGATCCAAGAAGGGCACACCGGGCTATTGCGGGCGGTGGAGAAGTTCGACCCAGACAAGGGCTTTAAGTTTAGTACCTATGCCACCTGGTGGATTCGCCAGGCGATTACCCGTGCGATTGCCGACCAAGCGCGCACCATTCGCATCCCCGTCCACATGGTGGAGACGATCAACAAGCTGCTGCGCACCCAGCGCCGCCTCACGCAAGACCTCAACCGCGAGCCAACCATTACCGAGCTTGCCAAAGAGCTCGATATGGAGCCGGATAAGGTCGAATATGTGATGAAGATTAAGCAAGACATCAGCAGTCTCGACGCTGGTGTGGGGCGTGATGGCGACGACTCGGAGGAGTCGGTGCTGGGGGACTTTATTGAGGACGAGGACACGGTCAGCCCTGAAGAGTCGGCCTCCAACCAGCTTCTCAAGGAGCAGGTGCAAGACATCCTCTCGACCTTAAGTGACCGCGAACAGAAGATTATCAAAATGCGCTTTGGTCTAGAGAATGGCAAGAGCCACACGCTGGAGGAAGTTGGGCAGGAGTTTGCCGTGACGCGTGAGCGTATTCGTCAGATTGAGGCCAAGGCTCTCGCCAAGCTGCGCAAGCACAAGGACGCCAAGAAGCTGTACGAGTACTTGCAGCAGTAGGGGATAGTGCACGAGAATAATCGGCATACAGTATGTATGTCGATTTTTTGGATAAATTGCTTGCAAAAGTCGTTACTGTATGGTTTTTTGGTGAAGCTTCTGTATAATAATAGCTATTTACTTTGCTGTGAGGGCACAAACCTCTCGAATACCCACTCCTACTATCGCTACCGAGAAATAGAGATCATGATTGTAGAGGGGTGAATACAAAAGCCCTAAAAATGCAGAAGGTACTCCCAAAATACTTTACATAAAAATACCCAGTAGTATGCTGGGTATTTTTATATCGAAGTAAGTGGCTTAGTAGTAATAATAGTACCACCAAGATGGCTTGGACAATACACCAACAAACACAAGTATCCAGAAAAGCCAGATAAGACACCAGCAGACTGACCCAAAGATGCCCCAGCCCAGACTAACGTTACCCCATGTTGTAGACATACCGGCTTCCTTAGACTTATTGCGCGAAATAATGCCAAGGAGAATACCACCGATAGAGATACCAAAGAAGCTCAAGACGCATCCAATAACACCCAGTGTCTCACCAGGGTTGTCATAATGAACGGGATAGGCATATGGTGTTGGCTGTGGCTGAATAGCTGGCTGTGGCACTGGCGCAACTGGCTGCTGGTAGGGTTGTTGGTATTGGTATGTCTGCTGTGGTTGTGGTTGCGGCTGGGCCACCGGTTGTGGCTGCACGGCTGGCTGCGGCTGCGGTGCAGCAGGTTGCTGGGGTGTTGGCTGGTTGTTCATAAACTCCTCGTATTAGGCTGTTACCGTAGTGTGCATTTGCCTTATGCACACGTAATCTGTGGGGGAATTATAGCAGAGGAAGGGTGTTGTGTCAATTATCTGATGATTTATATACCCCACTGGGGTATTTTACATCCAACCAATCTCGCGGCAGAGGGCGTCGACCTGCTGGTGGAGCTCGGTGAGATTGTGGCTGTTGGAGATGAAGTGGTCGGCAATGGCGATGGGGCCGCCCTTCTCAATATCTTCGATTTCCGACCAGTCGCGAGCGATTGCTTCCTGTGCAGTAAAGGGCCGCTCGGGCCGCTGAGCAAGGCGGCGGTGGCGGAGCTGCTTGGGTGCCACGATGGCGGCAACAACGAGCTCACCCGGGAAGTGGTGGGTGAGGTATTTGTACTCTGTCCAGGAGTAGAGTCCGTCGAAGAGGATGTGGCGCTGCCCAGCGGCGGCGAGGCGCTGCATTTGCTCGGCAGCAGTGCGGATGATGATGTCTTTGCCAGCCTCTTCGCGCCAGGCTTTGCGAAATTCGGCTTGCGACTGCGGGGTGATGGCGATGCCGCGGCGGCGCATTTCGTCATAGAGGATGCCACCAGCGTAGACCTTGGGGATGCCAAGGCGCGCCACATGGTTGACTGCCTCGCTCTTGCCTGCGCCTGAGAGGCCAACGAAGGCAAGGATTGTCGTCGGATGAGATGGATGATTCATGTCTCTAGTATAGCAGATAATGACGCTTATGGTTGGCAGCGAGGGGAATGGTACAATAAAGATAGTATGGAAGAGCAGCCAGCTGCACAGCCATCACGACCAGAGCAACCACGACGCTATGTGCCAAGCGATCCTGTATCGCGGTTGTTTTGGCTTGGTATATTGACGCGGCAACGGGGAGACGCACCGCTGCCAAAGGACTGGATGCGCG
The DNA here is from genome assembly GCA_963514895.1 of uncultured Candidatus Saccharibacteria bacterium. GTDB lineage: Bacteria > Patescibacteriota > Saccharimonadia > Saccharimonadales > Saccharimonadaceae > Saccharimonas. The sequence continues at coordinate 65,414 of CAUPVK010000001.1, read as the reverse complement.
ATACTGCTTGTAGTCCAGCTACGAGCGAAGAATATTTTAGTGGCAAACCAGAAGACACGGCACTGGCGCTGCAGCGCTGCATTGGTTGTGCGGTGATCGATATCTGCGCGGCATATGCAGTGAGAGAAGGCGTGTCGGTTGGGGTTTGTGCTGGCCTAACAGCACAGCAGCGCAGACAACTGACGGATGGTCCTACGCCAGCCGATCTCCCCAGCCAGTCCACCACGCTCACAAGCGCTATGCACCACGCTGTTCATGCTAATGATACGCCCGAGGCGCGGATTGCCTGGGCAGAGCAGTGTATGGCCGAGCGGCGGCACATTGGGCATATCCCTGCACCGCAGGCTTTTGCTCGCTTGGCGCTGTGTATTGATGCTGAGACAGGGCAACGGCTAGAACCCGAGCGGCGCGAAGACTGTGCTGAGTGCCCAGTGGCAGCTGAGTGTTTGCTCTTTGCGCTGCGGGGGTACCAGCGCATCATTCCTACTGGCAATATACGGGGTGGTACAGCCAAGGCCGATCGTCAACAGTGGGGCGCACCCAAACCCAAGCGGCGGCACGTCCGGCGGCGCTGAGCAATGGGGGGGTAGGGTGATAAGCAGCGCACTACTCTGCTTATGCTTGGCAAAATAACAGTGGTGTGGAATAATGCAGAAGCCAAAGTTTTGTATAGCAAAAGAGAAAAAACTTATGACGCGTGAACAACCAAGAAAGCCGACCCCTGCCACGCTGGCAATGCGAGAACAGATAAAGAATGGCGTAAGCCCTGCGGTATATACTGAGCGGCTGATTCGCGGCGGATATAAGCCAGCCCCTCGATCAGCATGGATTGGACAAGCTGCCTGCAGCCTCGAGGATGAACCGTACTTTATTGGCCTCGATGGGAGAAAGCGGGAGCATTGGGAAAATATTAAAAAAGGGAAAACAAAATGCGGCAGTTGCCCAGTGCAGGCTGAATGCCTTGCGGCACATATGGCGGACATCACAAAACATCAGCCAGATACAGATGATGTTGCTGGTGGAACAGACAATGTTGAGCGAGCGCGTGCTCGGCGGCAGGTTGCGCAAGAGTTAGCACGAAGGGCACAGAGCAGCCAAGGCGGTGGAGAGGTGTTAGCGTAGCGTTTCAGTGTAGTAATACTTATGCTATAACAATTGAAAAATCCGACAGAACGTGTACACTTATATAATAACGTATATAAGCGCGGATAGTGCAGGCTGAGGAGATAATAGTGCAGCGACAAGGTGGGCTGATGTATGGAGTAGTGAGCGTCCTTATTGCGGGTGCTGTGTCGGTGATCTTTAGTGGGGTTGCCCAGGCGCAGCAGTGGCAGATGGTGTATAACGAGGAGTTTACGACGCCACTGTCGAATTGGAAGGTTCTCCAGCAAAATAAAGATAATTATGGCAAGGAGCATTTGGCATATAGCGCCAATAACGTTGCGGTGACGAACGGTGCTTTGCAGATTACGACCCGGCGTCACTGTGTGTCGAGTGTGGCTGAGCCACTGGGTGATAGCAACGCTAGCCAAGAGCCGTGCCCGTCTGGCAAGATGACACGCTACCAGAGTGGGCGAGTGGAGTCGGGTCGGGTGCTCGATGGGCATAAACCATTCCGCGTCGAGGTGCGGGCGAAGATTAATTGGAATGGCGAGAATGGGACGCGCCCAGCTATTTGGCTGCGCAATAGTGTGACGCTTGCCAACTGTAGCAACAACAAGCAAGCGAACGACCCCTATGGTGAGCTCGACATACTGGAGTGGTATTCATGGACGCCGACCTACACATGGTCGACGACGCATATTCGCTGCTACCACAGCCCGTCATCGCAGATATGGAAGACGAAGGGGCTGGGGCATAGCCGAGAGAACCTACTACCGTCACCGGTGACGTTGGCGAACAACTGGCATGTCTGGGCGACGGAATACGATGGTGAGACGGTCAGATTCTTCGTGGATAACCAGCCGGTGCTGGTGTATAACTATCGAGCGGGCGATGAGAAAAGTCATCCAACCACTCGAGTTCCGGCAGAAAAACCAGCAAAAATGAGCATGGACGCGAATCAATTCAAGCAGGTCTTTGACGATACGTGGTATGTTATTCTCAACGATTATGTGGAGTGGAAGAGTGAGGAGCACCCGCCCGATTCATCGAAGAAGTTTGCTAACCAGACCTTCCTCATCGACTACGTCAAGATATACCAAAGCGGCGCTCCAACCACTAGCGAAAAACCACCGGCTACTCCACCAGAGAAAAAGGACGACAAGAAAGATAAAAAGCCTGGCACCAAACGGATGACGGTGAAAAAGAAAAAGGATACGTTTACTGCCAAGGGTCCGCTGGCTGAGCTGATGAGCAACTTTGTGCCAGCACTGCTGATAAGCCTGTGTTTGCTACTCATCGCACTAGCTGGTTGGCTGGTGTGGTGGCTCCGCCGTCGCCGGCATCGCGCTCAGCCTACGCTATAGCTGGAGAGCAGGGAGTAGGGGTGTTTGTGATACGCTTTGGCACGGCACCAATGCTATACTAGAACTATGATGAAGCGCCTAGTGATTATTGATGGCAAAAGTGTGTTCTACCGTGGGTACTATGCCATGCCCAACCTTTCGACGGCTGGTGGCACACCAACTGGCGGGGTGTATGGCTTTGCGGCGCTGAGCCTGGAGCTGATTAAGCGCCTCCAGCCAGACTATGTGTGCGTGGCGTGGGACAAGCCCAAGACGAATATTCGCCGCCGTCTTGCTATTTACGACCAATACAAGGCTGGTCGCAAGCCAGCTCCGCCAGATTTTTATGCCCAGATACCGCTACTCCATGAGCTTTTGCAGGCGTTTGGCTGGCCGCTGTATGAGTTTGATGACTATGAGGCAGACGATATTATGGCGACGCTCGACGCCCAGGCTGAGCAGGAGGGAGATATCGAGACGTATCTTATTACGAGCGATCTTGACGCCTTGCAAATACTCGACCAAAATACCTACCTCTATGCTCTCAAAAAAGGCTTGACTAATATCGACAAATTCGACATTCCCGCCTTTGAGCAGCGCTATGGTATTCGGATTGGCCAGTTCCTCGACTTCAAGAGCCTCAAGGGCGATGCGTCGGATAATATCCCGGGCGTGCCAGGCGTGGGGGAGAAGACGGCGGTGAAGTTGCTGCAGCAATTCGACACACTTGATAACCTCTATGATAACCTCTGGCAGGTCAAAGATACGCTGCGGCGTAAGCTGGAGCAGGGCAAAGATTCGGCCTACATGAGCCGCGAGCTAGCCCGGCTGTATACCGATGCACCAGTGACGCTTGACCGAGCAGCGATGGCAATGGATAACTGCGACCCAGCGGCGGTGCGGGCGATGTTGCAGCGGCTGGAGTTTCGTAGTTTGCTGCGCCAATTACCACCGCAGATGCAGGCGGCAGAGAGCACCCAGCCACCCGATGCACCAGTGGTGCAGCATGCGGCCGAGCTGCCTGCTCACCAGGCTAAGGCACTCTTCCTGATGGCCAAAGAGCTGCTGGTCTGGCCGGTCGAGGGCGGCGTCTGGGTGAGCCACGAGCGAGGCAAGGCGGCCCGCCTGAGCTGGCGTGATGCGGTTGACGTTATTCCGCACGTGCCGATTGTCGGGCACCGCACCAAGGAGCTATTACGCCACTTGCTGGCCCGTGGGGTGCGGCAACTGCCAGTGGTGAGGCATGATACCGCCCAAGGGTCGTTTTTGCTTAATCCCCTGCGCACGTCGCGGGCACTGGCTGATCTCGCAGGGCTGGAGTCGCTTGATGACCCACGCCTGGCCATTAGCGCGCTGTGGGCAGTGTACGATGAGCAAGCTCAGGCACTCGATGCGCTGCCCGAGCTTGCCCGGGTGGCCCGGACAATGGACTTTCCGCTTATTCCTGTGCTGGCGCGAATGGAGTGGCGCGGTATCCGGCTTGATAGCCGCACGCTTGCGGCGATGCAGCGCACCTTGAGTAGCGAGATCGCCGAGCTGCAGCAGCAGATTTATGGCATGGTGGGGTATGAGCTTAATATTGGCAGCCCGGCCCAGCTAGCCGAGGCGCTCTTTGTCAAGCTTCAGCTGCCGACGGCGGGCATCAAGAAGGGCAAGACAGGTTACTCGACGAGCCAGAAGGAGCTGGATAAGCTCCGGCCGCATCACCCGATTATTGGGCTAGTGGAGCGCTACCGCGAGCTGACGAAGCTGCAAAATACGTATGTCGAGGCGCTGCCGCAGCTGACCGACGACGCGGGCTATATCCACACCACCTTCAATCAAGATGTGGTGGCGACGGGCCGGCTCAGTAGTACCGACCCAAATTTGCAAAACATCCCCATTCGCAGTGAGCTGGGGCGGCACGTTCGCGATGCCTTTGTGCCAGCGCCGGGCAATGTGTTTGTCAATGCCGACTATTCGCAGTTTGAGCTGCGCCTAGCGGCGGTGCTATCGGGGGAGGAGGCGATGATTCGCGATTTTAATACCGATATCGATATCCACACGAACACGGCCGCCCAGGTGTATGGAGTGCCACTCGATGTCGTCACAAAGGAGCAGCGCCGCCGAGCCAAGGTGGTGAACTTTGGGGTGCTCTATGGGATGAGCCAGCATGGCCTGGCTGCTGCAGCCCATATGAGCTATGCCGAGGCGCAGCACTTTATTGATGAGTATTATCGCCTTCGGCCGAAGCTTAAAGCCTATATGGCGCAGACTATCCAGCAGGCGCACGATGCGGGCTTCGTCCAGACGTTGTTTGGTCGCCGCCGCTGGACGCCGGATGTTGCGTCGCGTAATTTTGCGGTGCGCAGCGCCGCCGAGCGAGCAGCTGCCAATATGCCGATCCAAGGTACCGAGGCTGACCTGATGAAGCTTGCCATGCTGGCGGTGGAAGACAAGCTGGCCCAGGCTGGAGAGCAGCTAGCCGATGGCGATGGCCAGCCGATCGGTTGGCAGGTGGTACAGATCCACGATAGCATTATGGTCGAGTGCCCGCGTGCCCATGCCGAGCAGGTGAGCCATATCCTGCGCGAGACAATGGAGCATATTTACCCGCAGCTTGGTGTTAAACTCAAAGTCGATGTCTCGATTGGTGAGCATTGGGGAGCGGTCTAAGAACACCGACCGAACAGAGGTCAGACTATAGACAAATCACTGGTAGTGGTGTATAATCTGGGCCATCACAAGCAAAACAGAATAGAGGTTGGGCATGGAACAAGGCGAAGCAATGGATACATCATTTTCTAATGGTGGAGAGTGGGCTGGCGCTGAATCGCCCAGCCCGCATAATCCAGAGGTGTCTGCCGATAGCCTCGATCACTCTACCTACCAGGCGACGCACAATGCCATCGTCGAAGCAGCCCAGGTGAGTGGCGAGCTGCAGCCCTTGACTGAAGCGGAGATGGAGCGGCGAGCGGCGATCGAAGGAGTGGCGCGTCAGTTGTTTGCAGCGGAGGTGCAACGGGAAAAGGAAGCATGTGCGTACCAGTTGGCGAATTTACCCCCGATGGAAGACAAGGAGCGCAAGGAGATTAGTGCCCAACTTAATGCCCGACTGAGCATACTGCACGCGATAGAAGAGCCACAGGAGCCAACGTATGACTTTTTGTATGACCCAGCGGGTAATATGGTTGCCCTGAAGCATTATGCATTTGGCTCGATGGATCCGGCCGATTGGCGAGTGGTGAGCTGTGATGCGGCTGGCGAGCCGTTGATGAGGCAGGCAACCCATGTATGGCAATTGACTCGTGGTAAATTTGGCGCGATTGGTCTTGTGCCAGATGATGCAACGGCTCGGATAGTTGTGATAACAGCGAGTGAGCAGGGAACAATGCAATACCTTATTGACTGTTATGAAGGGAAGTCACCTTTGGTTACGGCGGTTGAAACACCGAATGAGGGTAGTGATCGCACGGTGACGCCATATTTAGAAGACTGGAACCAGATTAGTGCTGCACCAGACAGAGTAGATGTAGATAGTAGCGACCTGCCGCAGGGTGATAATACGCTTGTTCCTGCAGCGTAGGTGCGGCGCGTTAGCACTATCTCTTTGCGCCACCAATCTTTATCTATCTCTTTCGCCCTTCTGCGCCCGTACACTTCTTTTTGTCGATGGCCGCGCTAGCTTGACTTTTCTTGCTGGAGGTTCTATTGTGTAACAAACTAATAACAACACACTCACGGAGATACCCCTTATGACCTTAGTGCCACCAAACGGTAGAGATTTGAGCCCAGATCAGTTGGCGCTCGAGATGGAGCAGCGCCGCAAAGGATATGACAAAACAGCCACGCAGCAACAAGCCGAAAATGAAGCTGCCGTTAATAGTCTCTACGCTGGCCTTGGCGGCAACAGCGCGCCCAGCAGCAGTACCTTTGAGAAAACAGATGCTGCTGACCGGCGGATGAATGACCTTGCCAGGCAGGTGGATGCGCTCTATGGTCCTTCCCAAAACAGACAAGAGAACCCTGATGAGATGGCGACAAATCGCTTCTACTGGGGCGTGAGCAAGACTGGCGAACCTGACGAGGCAGAGAAGGATAGTGCTTTGCCGGATGGGCAGTATGAGCCACTTACTCCTGAGGATGAAGGCGATCACTTGCTAAATGGCCGCCGGACGAGTGCACGCAAGGTGTATAATCAGCTTGATGCATCGACAGCTGATCGTTTGGCTGGGGAGGGTGACTCGCGGCTTGCGGCGCTTGATGTGATCGATGGCCTGGGCGACTCGATCCATGTCAACCAGAAAGGGAAATTTGACAATCAAGTAGGCAAGACTAAGACCGAGGTTAAAAAGCTTGGCATTGACGAGCATCTTGATACGCGCGACGGTGACTTCACGCAGCGCATAGAAACCCGCGTTACCACAGAAGTGCTGGAAGCTGGCGTGGGTGACACTGGTGAGTACGTGATGGGTAAAGACCAGATATATACTGGGACACACGGTGATATTCTCAATACCGACAAAGCGCATGAAGCAGTGCGAGCTGTTGCAGCAGAGGAGTTCTTGCTGTGCGTCAAAAATGGTGATATTTCATATGATGCGCTTGCAGCAGTTGACCCATCACTCGCACGTTTTGTTAGTGGCTATGGGAGCTTTTTCTCTGATCGCAATATTGAGAGTGAGACGAATGAGAACCTTGCGGAGCTGGGTCGCCGTCTTGAGCAGTCGGAGCCTGCTATGCAGTTGATGCAGCAGATGCAAGAGCAAAAGCTCGCTGCAGCGCCACCTCCCGAGAACTCGCAAAACCACTCAAATGTATTTGAGAGCTCGTCTCATCGTTCCTTTGCCAAGAAGCCCGCACATACACCACTCCAAAAGAATACGAAGACGACCAACACATTCCTTGGTAGTGAACAGCGTGTTAGCTTGCGCTAGCTTGCAGCGTCGGTGCTGAGTATCCGAGGAAGCCGTGGGTGTAGGCTATTGCTAGTTGCGTGGCTCTTGGTAAATCAAGCGCCGCGAGATATGAATGATGAGTCGTGTTTTGTGGTGGAGTGGCTTGGCAAGTGTCTTATAGCCTAGATTACTATCAGAAGTGTTGAGTTTTCTTGGGGTTTGTGGTACTGTATTTCCATGTATAAAGGCGAGCGGCCAAAAGTTTTTCCGATTATTGTCACTATCTTGGTGATTTCGTTGGTGGTGGCAGCGGTGGCATCGGTTATTCGCATGGTGGCGACTCGTCAGGAGTCGAATAACACCAACACGCAGCAATCAGCCGAGAGCTTCTACGACCAAGTGGTGGCGCACAACGCAACCAACAGTGTGCGCTGGACGGTGCGTGGGCCGATTGTGGCAGATGAGACCTTCCGCTCGTACCAGATCGAGATTTCGCCCAATAAGCGGACGTATACGGTGTATCAAGGCTACTTAGATAAGCAGCTTGACCGCAAAGAGTTTGAGAACAACCAGCAGGCCTACGAGCAGCTCGTGTATGCCCTCAGCAAGGCGCAGATCCAAGACACACGCAGTGTGGATGACGACGACGTGCGTGGAGTGTGTGCCACTGGTGGGCGGCTCTACACCTTTGAGACGATGGAGAGCGGCACAACGAAGACGCGCATCTGGACATCGAGCTGTCAAGGCTCGCCTGGCTCGATGAAGGCCGATGTACCTAAGATTCATGCACTCTTTGCCAACCAGATCCCTGGCTTTGCACCGATGTTTGATAAGACACAATAAAAAGGCACTGCGTGGCTAATGTCTAGGGTTCGAGTAGCCCTGGCAATCTTATGCTGCTTCGCTTTATATTCCTATCGAGTGGAATACTATACAGGTCGGCATTTCGCTTGTATGTCGGCCTCGCGTGCTGGGCTTAAAAGCAATTATGATGATCTGCTTGTACAATTTATTGGATAAGAAAATAAAGAAGAAGAGCTCATGCTAGCCACACTCTATTGCCAATGATATAATCGAGCGTATGATTCGTGCAGTGATTTTTGATTGTTTTGGCGTGCTCTATGGTGGAAGTATCGAGGTGCTGATGGCGAGTAGCCCACCGGATCGCCGGGCCGAGCTAGAGGATATTAACAAGCAGTCGGACTATGGCTATATCTCGCGGCAGGAGTTTATTGCAGAGGTCGCGAGACTCTCGGAGCAGACGCCAGCTCAGATAAATGCGTTGCTTGAGCAGGCACATGTGCGCAATAGCGAGCTGATCGCTATGATTCACGCGCTGCGCCAGCGTCACCCAGCCATCAAGGTCGGTCTGCTGAGTAATGTGGGGAGCGATACGATCGAGCGACTGTTTACTCCTGACGAGCTGCGCGAGCTTTTCGATGCTGTGGTGCTCTCGTATGCCGAGCACGTTGCCAAGCCAAGCCGTGAAGCCTTCGAGCTGGCAGCAGATCGGCTCGGCGTGTCGCCTGGCCAATGTGTGATGATCGATGACCGGCTGGACAACTGCTCTGGAGCTGAAGCTGCTGGCATGCGTGCTATCCTCCACACAGCCAATAGCCGCACGATGGTTGAGCTTGAGGAGCTACTGGGGGAGCAATGACACCCGTGTGGCTTGGGCTAATGGCCAGTTGTTTGCTTGTGCTGCTTGTCTACACACTATGGATGGTACCGCCGCAGCTTGGCAAGACGCTCAGTATGCATATTGAGCAGCGGACGAGGACGGTGATTGCGGGCAAAATCCTCTTGCCACTGACTGGCCTGAGCCTTGCACTGTGGGCTGTGCAGTCGGCATTGCCACGAGCGGTGCAGTTACTCCTTCTTGTCGTGAGCCTTAACTTTTGTGTGATGGGATTAGTGCCATTTGGCGTGAGTCAGCGGCGCACCTTGGTCCATAACATTGCAGCGTGGGGCTGTATACCGGTTATAACGATCATTGAGATGCTTGTCCTGTTGAGCGATACTCATCTGGTGGTGCGGGTGGTGACGAGCAGCGCTCTGGTGTGCCAGGCTATTGTTCTTGGCTGCTACTTCTTTGCTAAGCCGTGGCATCGCTATATTATGCTGGTGGGGCAGGCGATTTATTTTTCGCTTTTTGTGGCGATGATCTGGGCAATGGAGTGTGCTCATGCCTGAGCTCCCTGAAGTTGAGACGATTCGTACGAGCTTAGCTCGCTTGGTGGTGGGGAGGCAGGTTGTGGTAAGCACGGTGTATGACTCACCCAAGAGCTTCCCCAACGACCCTACGGCGGTGGCGCACTTCCTGCACGGTGCGACCATCACGGCGGTGGAGCGCCGCGCCAAGGTGCTGCTGATTCGCCTGAACACCAACTACACGCTGGTGGTGCACCTCAAGATGACGGGCCAGCTGCTCTTTGTTGGTGAGGAGCGCTGGGGCGGCGGCCACCCAAACGATAGCTTTCTCCATGAGTTGCCCGACCGCTTAACGCGGGTAGCGCTGACCTTTGCGGATGGCGCGCATTTGTACTTTAATGACCTACGCAAATTTGGCTGGATGAAGCTCTATCCTACACCAGAGGTGGCGCAGCTGTCTTTTATGCAAAAAGTTGGGCCCGAGCCACTTGACCCGCATACTACGGCAGCGCAGTTTATCACGCGTATCCGCCGGCGGAACGGCACGACTATGAAGGCGGCCATCCTCGACCAAACAACCATCGCTGGCGTGGGGAATATCTATGCCGATGAATCGCTATGGATGACGCAGCTCCACCCCGCCACACGAGTGCGCATGGTGGATGATGAGCAGCTTGCCGCGCTCTTTGCCCATATCCGGCAGGTGCTGCAGCTCAGTATCGACAAGGGTGGTAGCACCGACCGCAATTACGTCGATGCTGAAGGCAACAAGGGGAGCTACCTAGCCTTTGCGCAGGTGTTTCGGCGTGAGGGGCAGCCCTGCCCGCGCCACCCCGACGTAGAGATTATGAAGATTCGCGTGGCAGGCCGCGGGACACATATTTGCCCAGTGTGCCAGGTGAAAGTGGGGGAGTAGCCGATGCTTTATCTCATCGTGGGGAAGAATAGCTACGTAGCAGAGCAAGAGCTGGCGAAGATCACTCAGCACGCGCCAGTGCCAGCAGAACACATCGATACCCAGCAGCTTGATGCCGCGGGTTTGGCGGAGTTAGTGCGCGGCGTGTCGCTCTTTGCGGTGCAGCGGCTCATTGTGCTGCGACGCCTGTCTGAGCGTCCAGACCTCTGGGAGCAGTTTGGCCAGTGGGCACAGGATATTCCTGACGAGACGACGCTTGTGCTGGTAGAGCCAGGGCTCGATAAGCGCACCAAAACGTATAAAGCACTGCACAAGGCCGCAACTATCATCGCTGCTGACCCACTGACCGACCGCCAGCGTCCTGCCGCCGAGCGGTGGCTGCGCCAGCTGGCCAATGCGCGCGGCGTGTTGCTGAGCTCAGCGCAGCTGCGCAGTATGGTAGAGCGAGCTCTGGTGCCGGATGAAAAGGGATATGGCGGGTCGATCGACCAGCTGCAGCTGGCGCACGCTATCGACGCATTGGCTCAGCTCGAGACTATTACCGATGATGCAATTGCCACCGTGTTGCCACCAGCCCGTGAGTTCTCAGTCTTTGATGTTGTAACCCTCGCAGTAGAGCGCCGAGGCCCAGCCTTGCGGGCTGCCTTAGATGAGCTGCGTCTGAGCCGCGACCCATACCAAACTGCAGCGCTTATTTGGGCGCAGTGGGCTCAGCTGGCGGCGATTGCATGCTATGGCGAGGCAGGGGAGGCAGAGATTGCGCGCGAGCTCTCACTCCACCCCTACGTCGTCAAAAAAACCAAGCCACTCACCACGCAGGTCGCGTCAGCTGATATCCGCACTCTCACCCAGCGGGCTGCTCAGCTCGATGCCGACATGAAGACGACAGGCATACCACCGTGGGATGCGGTGGAGAGCTTTTTGTTTGCGGTGGCGGGGCGGTAGCTTTATGTCGCAAAAGAGCGAGCGCCAGTAGCCCCGTGGTGGCCCGGCTCTTTACAAATCCTGCGCCATGCCTTATAATGAGCGCTTGATTGTAGTACTAACCCATAATAACAAGCGATAGAGGAAATTAATGCCCATCATCAAATCAGCTGTCAAACGCATGAAGCAAACGGCTACTCGCCGCCAGCGCAACATTGCTACCAAGCGCGCCATCAAGGCTAGCACCAAGGCCTTCGCTGCTGAGCCAAGCGCTGCTGCCCTGAGCCAGGCCCAGAGCGAGCTTGACAAAGCCGTCAAGAAGGGTTTGCTTAAGAAAAACACCGCGAGCCGTCGCAAAGCATCGCTCGCCAAGGCTGCCAAGGCTGCTGGCGTCAAACTTGCGTAAAGCAATAGGCACGAGCATATACCAAAACACCTCGAGGGAGAGGTGTTTTTGTATGTAGGCTAGGGTAACTGTTATGGAACAGTTTGAGATATAAGGATCACACATTTTGGGGATTCTTGCACAAAAAAGAGGTGCTATACTTCGCATGGCTACCTCTGTTAATTGCGACTTGCCATTGACGAAACGAAATTACTTATGGTAGGATAGATGGAGTTTTGGGTAAGGCAAAAGTAGGAGCTATGGACGAGATAAAGGTGCGGCAACAAATCATCGACAAACTAGGTGAGAGTAATAATATTTTGGTGGCAGTCAACGCCCACCCCACGGTAGATGAGCTGAGTGCGGCACTGGGGTTGACGCTTTTGCTCAATAAACTCGACAAGCACGCCACAGCTGTCTTTAGTGGGGATGTACCAACGGCAGTGGGTTTTTTAGAGCCAGAGCGTACCTTTGAGAGCACGGTGGATAGTCTGCGAGATTTCATCATTGCCCTTGATAAGGAAAAGGCCGACCATTTGCGCTACAAGCTCGATGGCGATCTCGTTAAGATTTTCATCACGCCGTACCGCGCGACGATTAGTCAGAGTGATTTGGAATTTAGCCAGGGTGACTACAATGTGCAGTTTGTCGTGACGATCGGTGTGCGCAGCGAGGATGACCTCGACCCAGCGCTCAAGGGGCATGGCCGTATCCTGCGCGAGTCGCCAGTGGCAGCGCTGCACATTGATGCGCCAGGTACACTGGGCAATATCGTCTGGACAGATCCTCAAGCCAGCAGCTATAGTGAGCTCGCGGCAAGCCTCGCTCAGGGTTTTGATAATACTGATGATGAGCAGCCACTCTTGGATAAGCACATTGCCACGGCCTTTTTGACCGGTATTGTAGCGGCCACCGAGCGCTTTAGCAACGAAAAGACCACCTCGCGCGTTATGACCCTCGCCGCACAATTGATGAGTGCTGGCGGCGACCAGCAGCTGATTGCGGCCAAGCTCGCCGAGGCCAAGCAGCTGGCTGCAGGCCCAATGCCTGCCAAGCCTGCCAGCAAGAAGCCTGCTCAGGCAAATAACAAAGATAAGTCGCTCGTCATCTCGCACAACGCTGAGGCTGGAAAAAAAAAGTTAAGCCAGACCGACGCCGACGAAGCTGAGCTAGCCCAGCAACTGGCCAAGAATAATCCGCAGCCCGAGCCCGCGCCAGCCCCGCGCCGCTCATCAGGACGCAACAGCAGCGCTGAGCCATGGCGTCAGCCCATTGAGACACCACTGAGCGAGCCGAGCCTAGGTGGCACGCTTAATGCTACCACCAAGCAAGCAGCCGATGACAAGCGCCGCGAGAGCGAGAATGGCCGCAATAAGACCATCCTCTCGCATAAGGGTGGACGCTACCTCGACAGCGATGACACACCAGGTAGCCAAGCGCCGCTCAACGCCGCCACGGCAGCACTTGATCACGAGCCGACCGTCCCCAATGTGAATGACATGCCACGTGTGCCGATGGCTCACAACGACGACATCCTTCCACCGCCAACGGGCAAAGAAACCCTGGCCGACCTCGATGCCAAGCACCGTGCCGCGCCAGCTGATGATGCCGAAGGGCCGGCTCTGCCACCATTGCCACCAATGCCAGATTTCTCTAGCTTGCCACCATTGCCACCAGGTGTGCCACCGCTGCCTGGCCCTGATGCTGATAACCCCATGGCTCAGCTCGATGCTGCGCTCCAATCTGAGGCTAAGGCTAAGAAAGATCAAGCTAACCCATCGCAATTCCACGTACCAGAGAAGTAGGAGGCTGCTGCCTTGCTTCTGCCACTAAATGAGAAATGACACCATAAACCGGCCATGGTTTGGCCGGTTTATGGTAGAGAAAGGGTAAAACCGTAAGATCATAAGATTTGTATATGTAGATTTCTTGACAGCCCAGAGAGAGAGAGAGAGTTATTATATAGTCCATTATGGACAGCAGCAAACCCAATCTACTTAAAAACTATAACGTTACAGGCGTCCAGCGAGAAGCATACAAGAGGGACGCAGAGCGGCAACGACTCATTGCTCTCTTGGATGTTCTTGATAAACCTGATGCAACAGAAGAGGTTGATGTACATGCTCGGGGCACTACCAATATTAGTACTATCAGTGTGAGTCTTAACAGATTGGGTATTTATATTAATCGCAGTGCTCACGCACAAGCTCGTTTATTTGAACCACACCAAATATATACGACAGAAATGGGAGAAGAAAATATCGACCTTGCGACATCTGTTGTTGCATTTGAGTCGGAGGGCACTGCGGGTGAGGGCTGCGATGGCGTACTTATACTATTCAAGCTCTCTGGTGCGATGGCAGGAGAGGCGCAAGCAGCATCAACAGCACGCGACCTGAAGTTTGGCTATAATTGCTCGTATGGTGGTCTTGCAACCAAGGATGGCATAACTTGGCTTAAGTTTGAGGGAGACAAATTTATGCTAAGAGCCAATCAACTATCCTATGACGATCCATCGCACCACGATGAAATTCTTGAGTTGACCGAAGAGCTTAATACGTTTATGCAGGTGAGACAGGGTGAGCATAATCACCACAAAGGACAACCCTTCACACCAGCAGGAAGTATCGAAGCCTAAGCAACCCAAAAGACCAGCCCTTCGCGGCTGGTTTTTGTTCCATCATGCTATACTAACCACATGACGCACCAAACACCTGATTCATCATATGATCGCATTCTCCACATCGACAAGCCAGCTGGTATGACGAGCTTTGGGGTGGTGGCGCGGGTGCGGCGGGTGCTGAGCCAGCAGGCTGGCAAGAAGGTAAAGGTGGGGCACTGCGGTACGCTTGACCCCTTTGCGACGGGCCTTTTGCTATTGGTGACGGGCACGGAGTGTCGCAATGCTATGCGCTACACCAAGCTCGATAAGACGTACGAAGCGACGATTATCCTGGGTCAAATCAGCACCACAGGCGACCCAGAAGGGGAGATAACGCCGTATGTGCCAGACGATGCTAAGGTGCCCATCGCACCGCCATCACGCCAGCAGCTCGATGTGGTGCTGCAGCATTTCATTGGTGAGATTCGCCAGCGGCCACCAATCTTTAGTGCTATCAAGATCAACGGCCAGCGGGCCTATAAGCTCGCGCGTGATGGTAAAGAGGTGGAGTTGCCAGAGCGCACCATTACGATCCACTCACTAGAGGTGCTGGAGTATCAGTATCCGCGGCTCGTCATTCGCACGCGGGTGAGCAGTGGCACATACATCCGCAGCCTGGCGGTAGATATTGGCACGCAGCTTGGCACGGGGGCGTACTGCGCGGCGCTGCGGCGTACGGCGATTGCCGATTGGTCAGTAGTAGAGGCGCAGCGGCTGCAGGATTTTGGAATTGTTGATTAGTCATACACAATAAATAAAGAAGCGAGGAATACCGATGAACATCACGCTACACACGGGCACGACCACCGCAACTATCACCACAAGCGGCGCGTATATCACTAGCCTGGCTGACGAGCATGGGGATGTATTCTACCCACTGCAGCAGCTCACGACCTCTGATGGCGAGCGCAAAACGCGCGGTGGCTGCCACGTTTGCCTGCCCAACTTCGGCCCGGGCGGAGCGAGTGGCTTGGCGCAGCATGGCTTTGGCCGCACCAGCCAGTGGCAGGTGGTGGAGCACACCAGCGACCGAGTGGAGCTCATGCTGCAGGGGAGCGATGCTTATGCTGGGCTGGAGTCTCGCTTGGTGTATACAGTGGCGGAGCATCAGCTTGCAATGCAGCTCAGGCTGGTGAATATTGGCGAGGAGGAGCTCCTTGTGGCGCCGGCCTTCCATCCATATTTTGTGTATGATGGCGCGCTCGTGCTGGATGGCCAGTCGCTCACCGACCTCGCGCCACTCGCGGAGACGATCTTTATTGATGGGGTCACGCGCCAGCTCGTGACGGGCCTGCGCACCATCACGCTGCAGAGTGAGGGGTTACCTCGCTGGGCGGTTTGGACAGATAGGCTGGGCCCGTACCTCTGTGTTGAGCCAACGCACAGCGGCAACTCCTTCGCCGATAACCCAGCTCACGCTGCAACGCTGGTACCGGGGCAGGTGGTGCGGTATGGCGTGCGGGTGGGGTGGTAACAAACCCCTCGATTTGACTCATTGTCCTAGTACTGCCATACTTGATATATGGCAAATAACGAGATAAATCCCGACAAGGTAAGAATAATTGGCGGTATGACGCCTGAGCAACAAGCAGCCGAGCAAGAACGACTTGGTGAAGAGCTGCGAGCTGTTGCTGCAGCAATCGACGAGCAGCTACAGGGCCACGAGCCTCTGGTAAGCAGTGTGCAACCACTTACGCTCGCGGAGGCTAAGCAGCGCCCAGGTGCAGACGAAGTGGCAATAGACAAGGTGAATGCACACTGGGGATGGCCGGCAGCGGATAGTGCGATGAATCGCACTTCACCATATAAGGATGAGGACGAATTTTGGGAGGCATTTCTTCGCCAGCATGGGTTGCGTAATACGGAAGACCCAAACAACTTTCGTGCTCGTTTGCGTGCTCCAACGGTCGATGTAGCAACACTGGAGTCGGAAGAAGATATAGAGAGCATCGGCTTTGTAGATGTGTACCATGGAACGACGCCAGCATTGCTTCGTGCTGGAGCGGTGTTTCCCGAGGTTGAGCTCGTCCGAGGACTGTATAGCACGTTATTTAAGAAGCATCTAACGATGACAGATGATGCGCGAAAAGAACTGAGGTCACTTGCTCAGGAGCATCCAGCGGTGAAGATGGCGTTCTTTGAAACGTATAATCATGCACGGCGCTTGGTGAAAGAGGATGACGAGAAGCAGTTTATGCAGAAACTTTCGCGGCTTGGTTATATAGGAGAAGATGCTGCCGCGCAGGTTGCTTCGATTGATCAGGCACACCAGGCGCTTTGTCGCTAGCGCCTGCATTGACACTGCGCCGTCCTTCTGCTACAATACACCAGTATGATTACTAAGGATAACAAAGCGAAAGCGATTGCTTTGACTCAGGTCAGCAAGAATGACGTCGGCAGCCCACAGGCGCAAGTGTCTATCTTGACGGCTCGTATCAAAGAGGTGACCGAACACCTTAAGTCCAACAAGCACGACAACATGGCTCGTCGTGGCCTCAAGCAAATGGTCGGCCGGCGCAAGCGGCTGCTCCGCTACCTTGAGCGGACGAACTTTGATGCCTACAAAGCAACGCTCGAAACCCTCGGTCTGCGCAAATAAGCGCTCGCTATGAGAGATAGACCTCCCCATCTATTGGGGAGGTTTTTAAGATTCATGGTGCCACGATTGACAAATATCGGCCTAAAATGTATCGTAATATAATATACCGCACCATAAATAAAAAAGGAGTTGTAGTATGTGCGAAGCAGGGCATGGGGCAAGCAGCCATGGCATTTCTACTCTCGAAGCTATGCTGGGTCGGACTGAGTATGAGAAGGCAGTGGCTAACTTTGACTCATTTGTTAGTCGACAGCTTGAGGGTGCACCATTGCTACGTGAAGACCCAGATCTGCAACGATACGTGACATATAGCGACTTGACGCTTGACGATGTGGCAGACATAGCTGATGTCACAGATTCGCCACGGATGCGTGAGCTGCTCAAGGCGGCGGATGCAGTGCAGGCGCGATATCGCGAGCAGCACGAGGGTACACTCCAGCCTCTCGAGACCTTTGATGGCTCGACACATGTGCTTGTAGAACTGTATGAGTATATGACAACACAGAATGGGCAGGTGCAACGAAAAGAAAAAGGTGCGACCATCCAATGTTTCATGGATGGTGTTGGCTTCCG
Organism: uncultured Candidatus Saccharibacteria bacterium; assembly: GCA_963514895.1. Lineage (GTDB taxonomy): Bacteria > Patescibacteriota > Saccharimonadia > Saccharimonadales > Saccharimonadaceae > Saccharimonas. Next base: position 47,880 of record CAUPVK010000001.1, on the reverse strand, counting down.
TAGCCGTAGGTATGGTGATGAAGGGTTCGTCCACCAAGTGGATCTTGGCGGGGCGCAGTATGTGATTGACCCAGATGGACTTGCTGTGCGATATACACAGCAGACACAAACAAAGCCGAGCAAGGACCTTGGTAAGTATGCCCAGGTAGAGGATCTAGATATTGTCAAGAGACTTGTCGAGCGCTCCAAGAAGAATGCCGCGCCTACGACGCTTGACGTTGTCCGTGGTGGAGTTAAGCGCATGATGAACATATTCTCTCGCCCTTAGGGTATCTGATGAGGGCGGCCCTTCGCCTTGTGTATTATTCTCCCACCAATGATATACTAGAAAAAACACCACGAAAGGAGCATACCATGGCATTTGGCCCAATGATGACAGTCACGACAAAGCAAGGGCTCGAGCTAGAGCTTGCGCCGTTTGCGCGGGATGAGCTGAGGCCGTTTGTGGAGGGGTTTGCGCGCGGGACGGTCACGCAGTATTTTGCCGAGCACCGGGCGCAGACGCTCGAGACCGAGCAAGCGTGGTATGACAAAACAATCGCAGATAAAGAGAGTATCGTCTGGGGTATCTGGGCCAAGGATGGTGAAACGCGGCGGCTGATTGGTGGTACATCACTGGTGAATATTACGAAAAAGCACGTTCACACTGCTACAAGTGGCATCATTATTGTAGATAAGAATTACTGGGGCAAGGGTGTTGCTAGTGCTAGCCACCATGCCCGCACGTGGTACGCCTTTGAGAATCTGGGGCTGCACTGTATTGAATCTGCCGTGGTGCAGGGCAACATCGCGAGCCTGCGCGCCCTCCAGCGGTGTGGCTATACTCATCTCTACACTCAGCGCAATGATGTCTTTATCAATGGCAGACTGCACCACACCGATCACCTTGAGTGTCTCAACCCTATTGACTGGGCCTGGAATCAATGGTGGGGGAGCGACCAACCCTCGCCTGAGCACATAGCAGCGCGCCAGCGCAGCCTCGCCGCACTAGAGTGGGCGCGCGAGCGGGTGGTGTTGCTGTAGTGATAGACGTTTGACATACAGAGCACTGATGAGATAGAATAGCTGTATTCTATTTGTTAATAAGGAGCTTATATGGGAGAATTTAGTCCAAGAGGTGACCACGAAAAGATTGAGAGAGCGGAAGTTAGCAAGAAATTCTGCTATTATGTTGATGACAAATTCAAACTATACCCAGGATATGTAGAAGTTGATAACACTTGGCCTACAAATACTTATCGATCTATTAGCTTTCGGTCATCTCAGCCTGACAAATGCGGCGAAATAACAACCGCGGAAGTTCTGGCAGTTGATATATTTGATTCGATAGGTAATAAGGCAGATAACAATCCAAGCCGAACAGCTCGCCAGATTAGAATAGAGACTGTTGCTAATAGGATTGACGGTACGCCAGTCGTAATAGCAAGACAGGATTATACTGTTAAAGGTTCGGGTGAATATTTACGCCGCACAGATTGGAGCATACCAGTAGGTTCAAAGAGTACAGACCTAGCTCCAATTGAAACAATAGAGGAAACCCATGATGGGCTTGATGAAGCACTCCGCAAAGTTAGCCTACTTGACGTCATTGAACCGCCAGCACCACATAAACAATAGGCAATAGGAAAAACGGCGAGGATATAGCATATATTGAACCAAAACACCCACATAAGTTGGGTGTTTTGTTGTCTATGTGATGCCATCACATATCACGTGCCACAACAGGGAAGTCTACGCAAAAACATTGTGACATACACAACATAATACCCATTTGTGCACAAAGATGCTATCATAGAGAGTGACTATGCAGGATGTGACAGACGCAGCACGGGCGTCCACGGGTGTGGCGATGCGGTGGAGTATGCAGCAAGCACGGCGGGCTGTGTTGATGTTTGTGGCCACCGTAGCGGTGCTGGGCCAGTTGCTTGCGCCGCAGGTGAGTGCTCTGGCACCGCAGCAATCCATCATGATGCCAGCCTATAGCTACCCCATGCAGGGTGGCAACAATCAGTATTGGAATGATATGGCTAATGTCTCGAGCAAGATGCCCTTTGCAGTGGTTAATCCCTCGAGCGGGCCAGGTACAACGGTTAGTAGTGATTATGTAAAGGCCCTGGCGCGGCTCGATTCGCTTGGTGTCAAATACATTGGTTACGTCAAGCATGGCCGCCAGACGCGCAATATTGCTGAGGTGGCAGCAGAGATCGACCGCTGGTATGCGCTCTACCCCAACGTGAAGGGGATCTTCTTCGACGAAGCCGACAACCACAGTAGTGGCCAAAAGACTTGCTACCTGGCCAACCTCTACAACTACGTCAAGGTTAAACACCCTGGCTCCATCGTTATCCACAATGCGGGCACACGCTTCCTCGGTGAGTCTGTCATGCCCTATGGTGATGTATTCTTGAATGCCGAGACCTCGGCGGCGCGCTACCTGAGCGATAGCTACTACGACCTAACTCATCCAACTGCCACCAACTTCGAGAAAAACCCGGCCAACGCCTACAAAATGTGGCATGTCATCCACAGTGTGGGCAGCAACGAGCAGCAAGCCCAGGTGGTCGCCAAGGCCCGCGAGCGCAATGCTGGCTGGGTGTATACAACTTCCGATCGTGGCCCAACCACGCCAGCCGAGGAGGCAGACCCAAATATCAACCCGTATAATGATTCATCTACCTTGCTAGGTGGTTTGGCTGGTCTGGGGAGTATCCAACGCGGTAATGTGCCAGTGGGTGCAGCGACGCCACTCACAGCTGATTGCGCCGACACCTTTGGTCTGAAAGTAACGGCTCAGCCCGCGCCAGCACCTACACCAGCGCCAAAACCTGCCCCCAAGCCCGAGGAGAAGAAAAAAGACGACAAGGACAAGAAAAAGGACGAAAAGAAGGACAAGAAAAAGCCGCAGCCAAGCAAAAAGCACCAGCAGCCGACCATGCGCAAGCAAGAGGAAGGCCCCAACTGGACGATCATCATCCTCATCGCTGTAGGGGTAGTTCTCGCTGCAGCTGGTGGCGGTGGTGCCTGGTGGTGGTTTGTTGGCCGCAAGCGCCGCCAAGCGAAGAACCGCAGCCGGTATGACAACACAATGATTTAAGCGACAAGTGTGTCACGCATGCCGCTAATCCGCTAGAGTAGCAGGGGAGAGAGGCTCATAACAGAGGTGGTGAGGCTATGCTGTGCATACGTATGGTGAGGGGTTGATTGACGAATCTGGGATAACTTGCTAATATAAAGCAGTTTTGGAGAAACAACTCTCTCAGCGTAGTGAGTATATGATCTATGGCCAACCACAAGAGGTGGAAGATGGTGTCTCGTTTGCTGTCATAGGGGATCAAGGCGAAGAAATTACTGTTACGCCACATGGTGTTGAATGGCTGAGCGCAACGTATGTACGATTTATAGGCAGTGCAGCGATCAAGGGTAGTAAAAACATTCTCTCTATCAAGGGCTCACAGACTACGTATGAAGGTGATGATACGATGCGCCTGGTAATTGATGGCAGCCCAGACAGCGTGTAAGCTCCGAGGCTGTCCGATACGAAGCACTACCAGTATATCCCAAAATGCGGTATACTAAGGGGAGTATATTAACGCGGCAGTGATAGCGTTGAGGGCTTGCATGGAAGTGACGGATGCGAGCATTCACCCCTGTTACTTGCCGCAAGAAAGGAGCTCTGTATGAGTATTATTAACCCAAGCGGCAAAGATGTCTTTGCTGTGACGACCGAGCTATGCGGCCGCCCCCTAACCCTGGAGGTCAACCGCGTTGGTTTTCGTTCCACCGCCAGTGTGCTGGTGCGCTACGGCGACACGGTGGTGCTGGGCACCGCCCAGGTGGGTACCCGCCCGGTAACGCTGGATTACTTCCCGCTCAGCATCGACTACGAAGAGAAGTTCTATGCCTCGGGCAAGATCAGCGGCAGCCGCTTTATTAAACGCGAGGGCCGCCCTAGCGACGAAGCAGTGCTGATTGGCCGCCTGATCGACCGGCCGATCCGCCCACTCTTCCCCAAAGGCTACCGCCAGGAAGTGCAGGTGGTGGCTACCGTGCTCAGCATGGACCCAAGCTTCCGCCCCGATATGGTGGCGATGGTTGCTGCTAGCAGCGCCCTGATGCTGACGGGCACGCCGTTTGATGGGCCGGTGGCGGGCCTGCGCGTTGGCCGGGTGAACGGTGAATTTAAAGCTTTCCTCAGCCCAGAGGAGCGTGAGCAGTCCGACCTTGATCTGGTGGTGGCCGGCATCGAGCGCGGCATTACTATGGTAGAAGCTGGTGCTAAGGAGGTGCCCGAGGACGTCATCGTCGATGCCATTGCCTGGGCGCACCAAGCCATGCAGCCAGCTATCGCACTGCAGCGCGAGCTCGCTAGCAAGGTGGAACCAGCGCCGCAGGAATATGAGCTGGTCTTGCCAAACGAAGATATCCAAACTGTCGCTAACCAATGGGTTGATGGCAAACTGGGCGAGAAAATCCGCCGCCCATACCCCGAGCGCAATGAAGTTGTGAATGAAATCCGCTGGGCTTTCCACGAGGCCATGGCCGAGCAGCTGGGCCTTGACGCCGAGGAATACGCCGCGGTACGCGATGAGTACGACGAAGCCTTTACCCTGGCGCTGCACAACGATGTGCGCCGCGGCATTGTGGAGGAGCGCACCCGCCCCGATGGCCGCGCCCTGACGGAAATCCGCCCGCTGTCGAGCGAAGTTGGTATTTTGCCACGCACCCACGGGAGCAGCCTGTTTACCCGCGGGGTGACGCAGGGTATGAATATCGTCACGCTAGCGCCGCTCAGCTACGCGCAGCTGGTCGATACCATGGAGGTAACAGAAGGCGAGCGCCGCTATATGCATCACTACAACGCCCCCGGTTATACAGTGGGTGAGGTGAAGCGCCTTGGTAGCCCTGGTCGGCGTGAGATTGGCCACGGCTACCTGGCGGAGCGCGCCCTGACGGCGGTATTGCCGAGCGAAGAAGAGTTCCCCTATGCCATCCGCAGCGTGACAGAAATCATGAGCCAGAACGGCTCTACCAGTATGGCGGCCACCTGTAGTAGCTGCTTGGCCCTGATGGACGCTGGCGTGCCTATCAAAGCCCCGGTTAGCGGCATTGCCATGGGCCTGATGATGGACGGCGACACGCCCTACGTGCTGAGCGACATTGCCGACGCCGAGGACTTTGCTGGCGACATGGACTTTAAGGTGACGGGTACCAGCAAGGGTATCACCGCCCTGCAGATGGATATGAAGGTGCATGGCCTGCCCGTGCAGGTGCTGCGCCAGGCGCTGGAGCAGAGCAAGGCCGGTCGTGCCCACATCCTGGAACATATGCTGAGTGTGTTGCCAGCGCCGCGTAAAGAACTCAGCCCCTATGCGCCGCGCATTGAAAAGCTCAAGATTAACCCGGATAAAATTGGTGCCGTCATTGGTAAGGGCGGTGAGACCATCAACAAAATCACCAGCGAAACGGGCGCCGAGGTGGATATCAAAGAAGACGGTCTGATTACCATTGCCAGCCCCAATGGCGAGGCGATTGAGAAGGCGCTGGCCTGGATCAAAAGCCTGGTGGAAGAGCCCGAAGTTGGCCGCACCTACACCGGTACCGTGGTGACGATTAAGGACTTTGGCGCCTTTGTGAACATTTTGCCTGGCGTGGATGGGATGGTGCATATCTCGAAGCTTGCCAAGGGTCGCGTCGGCAAGGTGACAGACGTCGTGCAAGAAGGCCAGACTGTGCAGGTGAAGATCACCGGCATTGACGAGCGCGGCAAGATTAATCTGACAATGATCGGATTGTAGCAGATCTGAGCGCTAGCCTCGCAACAAAAAACACCCCAGCAAGGATGCGTGGGGTGTTTTGCTGGTAACAACCTCCGCTTTCTTTGGTGCTGTATGAGTGGACGTGAAGGAGAGGAGGGCGCACAGCCACAGCAAGATATATATTGGCCAATTGCTGCTATTCCGGTATAATAGTTATGGTGAATAATAGCCAAGTTAACAAGGAGATGCATGAGTAATCAACCAGCAACCCCCCAGGAGCAACCCCCAGAGGCTGTCCCAACCTTTGATATGAATAACCCACCTTATACTGAGGAAGAGAAGGCCGCTCTGGCCAGCAAGCGTGCTGCCGCTGAGCCAGCACCTGCAGCTCAGCCCCAGCCTCAACCTCAACCCATTTCACAGCAGCCAGCTCAGCCAGCACCAGGCCAACCTCAGCCAATGCAGCCACAGCCAGGCCGGCCAATGGGCCCAATGCCACCCAAGCAGGGCATGAGCAAGGGCTTGCTATGGAGTTTGATTGGCGGCGGGATTGGTATATTTGTGCTGATCATCATTATAATCGTGTGTATCGTACTATTCTCAGGGCCAAGCACCGAGGATTACCGCAAGGCATACGCTATGATGAATAGCTTCGACTCAACCAGCCTTAACATAGACAGGTCAGACCCAGAAACGTCAATCAACGAGGTGGTTCGCAAGGCGGATGACCACTTCGACAAGCTCGGCAAAGCTGCTGCTATGCGCGATGGTGAGGTCAAGAAAGCCTTCGAAGAGTACAAGAGTGATTACGAAAAAGTCAAGCCGCTACTCAAAGAATCGGGTGCGGTCGCTACTGCCTACAAAGAATACAGCAATTCGTGCCGCACGAGCTACAGCTCGCCACTCAGTAGCGCATCTGGTGATGAAGCTGGCCAGAAGTATGATGAGCAGCAAAAATCTTGCCTTAACGCCCTTAATAAGATGAAAGACTCACAGTACGCCAGCGTGCGCGACTATGCCAACGAGCAGATCAAGTATCGCAAAGAGATGCGCGCTTACTATGTAGCCCTCGTAAACTACTACAAGAACCGTGATAGCAGCAGTAGCTCACCAAAGCGCCCCGAGATCCCAAGCACATCTTTGACAAAGTCGCTCTACGACAAGCTCAAAGATGCACAATCATCGAGCAAAGAATCTGTCCGCGAACTGCGTGATATCTTGCGCACCAAGGGTAAGATGGATACCCTTGGCGACTAATTATTGGCCATGAGATAGATCGTCTCTCGACGTATCGTGTGCAAACACCCCAGATACTTCTGGGGTGTTTTTGCTGTGCTTGGAGAAGCTGAGGCTCTGTATAGTTTGGCTATCCTTGCGTGGCTGCGCTGGTGGTATGACTGGCCTTTTTACTTGTGTTAGTTATTGGCTATGGGCGGTAATGCAATAAACGAAGTGCTCGTGCTCGAGAGCAGTATATATGACCGTCATATCATCATGCGTAAATAGCCTACGTATGCTACTCATAAGCAAACGAGTCTAGCTATGCATAGTGTAGTGCTTGCCGATACTAAGCGGGGCTTATTGGTGGCAGTGGAGCAGGGTAGCGATAGGGCAATACATCAAATCGGGCTACTAAAAAAGATATAGAGTGAACATAATAACAGAGGTAGAATCTCTTGCAACATGCTCCACCGGCCCAAACTATGCACTGAGTGTATAATAGGGCTTGCACTCGCTAGTCACTCGGTGTATAGTGGAGATATGAACGTTCAATATACATTACTCGGATTGTTGGCGAATGCGCCAAACTATGGCTACGAGCTGAAGAAGCAGTACGATGGTTTCTTTGGCAAAGATAAGCCAATTTTGCCAGGGCAAGTCTACTCGACGTTGGGGCGCTTAAAACGCGACAACAAAGTGGAGGAGGTTGCCGACACCAGTGAGTCTGGTGGGCCAGACCGGGTGCGCTACGCCATTACCGAGCAGGGCAAGCAAGATCTGCAGGCCTGGCTGGAAGCGCCCGAGCTGCCATCGCATCAGTCACAGGCCAATATGTACGTCAAGACTGTGCTGGCAATCCTGCGCGAAGGTGATGCCGCGCCCTACCTAGACAACCAGCGGCAAGCCCATATTCAGCGGATGCGCAGCCTCACAAGCCGCCGCCGCGAAAGCAACTTAGCCGACACGCTACTCATCGACCACGCACTGTACCATCTGGAGGCAGACCTGCGCTGGATTGAGCTAACGACGTCGCGCTTAACCAAACTTAAGGAGGAACTGATCAATGAGACCAACCAATCAACCAATCATTAGCGCCCGTAATCTGAAGAAATCCTTCGGCCAGACGGAAGCATTGCGCGGCGTGTCGCTAGATGTAATGCCGGGCGAAGTGCTGGCCATTATGGGGCCGAGTGGCTCGGGTAAGAGTACATTGCTCCATAGCTTGGCGGCGATTACCCCTGTCGACAGTGGCGAGATTCACTGCGCGGGTAAGCGGATCGACAAGCTCAATGACGATCAGAGGAGCGTCCTCAGGCGCACAGCCTTTGGCTTCGTCTTCCAGTTTGGGCAGCTCGTACCAGAGCTAACGGCGCTGGATAATGTCGCGCTGCCACTGCTGCTCAATGGTGAGAAGCATGCCGTAGCGTACAAAGCGGCCCAGCGCTGGCTAAACAATGTAGAGCTGGGCGATAAGGCAGGCAACATGCTCGGTGAGCTCTCTGGTGGGCAGATGCAGCGGGTAGCAATTGCCAGGGCGATGGTTATCAAGCCGAAGGTGCTGTTTGCCGATGAGCCAACTGGCTCGCTCGACAGCCTCAACTCGCAGCGTGTGATGGAATTATTTATCGCCACTGCTAAGCAATATGGTACCACGGTGATTATGGTGACTCACGAGCCAACCATTGCTGCTTATGCTGACCGCGAGATCATCGTGCGCGATGGGCAGATCTCGGGAGGGATGTAATATGAGCGTTAGTTGGTTATTACTAAAAAAATCGGGCCGGCAATCAATGATGCGCCTGGGTCTCACAGCAGCAGCTATCTCGCTTGGAATTGTCATGCTGTGCTATATAGCCGCTGGGGTTAATGGTTTGGTGGGTCACCAAAATCGGGCGATCATCTCAAATGCTATCTTGACAGCCAAGCGTACACCCCAAAATCCACAAGCGACTGGCCAAGAGCCGCTCAAAGCTGGTGGTATTGAGCGGGGCAACAAGACCGAGTGGCGAGGCAAGACGATCAGCGTTATCTCGCTGCAGGGCACTGAAAAATCCGTCAAATTTGCCAAGATGGATACGCCAAAGGCAGGTGAGTATTACCTCTCCAAGGGCTTGGCGGAGGCGATTGCCGAGCACCCAGAGGATAAACTTCTCGAGCGCTTTGCTGGCCTCACAACCAACCTTGGCACACTACCGGAGGATTATACTACAAGCCCTGATGACCTCTCCTTGGTTAAGGGTGTGAGTGCGGAGGAAGTCGAGAAGGCCGACCAATATGCTAAGAAAAGTGGGCAGCCCAGCGATTACACAAACGTCTATATTACTGATGTCAATGGCAAAGCGCAGAGTGTCGGCTTCGACCCAATCTCACTGATGCTGCTAGTAGTAGGCGGATCGATCCTGCTCTTCCCAATCGTCACCTTTGTTGCTGTTGCTACGCAGCTGGGTGGGGCACAGCGCGAGAAGCGCTACGCCGCTCTGCGCCTCGTGGGTGCAACCAAGGGGCAAGTGGCCCGTGTGCTGCTACTCGAGTCGCTGCTGGCCTCACTGGTAGGTGTGGTGCTGGGTCTCGTTATCTTTACGCTTACGCAGAGTTCGCTTTATGGCTTCTCCTACGGCGGCATGCGCTTTTGGCCAGCTGATCTCGCGCTGCAGTGGCACCAGTATGTCGTCATCGTTGGCGTGACCCTTGGCCTGACGACGTATGTCAACTGGCGTCGGATGCGCAAGGCACAGCTCTCGCCACTGGGTGTCTCGCGCTTAGCCGAAAAGACGAAGAAGCTGCGGATGTGGCGCGTCATCCCCCTAGCATTTGGCCTCAGTATCTTTGGCTGGATGGCGTCGAAGCCTGGGCACGACTGGATAACCGAGCGGTCAAGTGAGAGCTCTATACCGACCTTCATTCTCCTGGCAGCCCTCCTCAGTGTAATGTTTGGCCTGGTGCTGGCTGGTGGTTGGCTAACGAATAAAATCGCTCGCATCGTGGCACGCTATGCACGTAGTGGCTCGGCCTTGATCGCGGGCAAGCGAATTGCCGTCCATTCGCAGACCGTCTTCCGCAGTGTGAGTGGGGTAGTGCTGGCCCTCTTTGCGGGGAGCTTCTACCTCTCAGCGGTGAGTGGTATTGATGCCCTTAACGCTTCATCGGTGGCCAACAATGGTTATTCACAGCTGCGCAGCAATGCTGTAGCGATCACCTCGCAAGATCATACCCTGCAGCCTGATCTACAAAAGGTTCTGAGCGAGCAGTCATACATCACCAATGTCGCACCAATGTACCCTGTTGCTGGTGGCAATGGCCGCATCACTCGTGCTATCCGTTGTAGCGACCTGGCTATCTACACCGAGCACAGCTGCCCCAGCGGTGCACAGGGTGATCACTATGCTTTGCTCGATTTCAATGGCCCCGTCGTCAAGACCGTCTCGCTCGCCGAGCAGCCAGTCAACACCAATGGCCCTAGGGATTATCTCCTAACCGTTGCCCATAATGATGACGTGGAGAAGGTGCGTGCCCTCACGTATGCTCGCCAGACCCCGCGCGACTTCCTCTACATCCGCAGTGGGGACTTCGAGAAGCATCCACAGATCAACCCCGTTATCAAAAACTTCGCCGAGATGGCCTACGCTGGTATGGGTGTGACACTCTTCGTCGCAGTGGCAAGCTTGATTGTCTCGACGATTGGTGGATTGTTTGAGCGCCGTCGCTCACTCTACACGCTGCGCCTCGGTGGTATGCGCCTGGGCCAACTCAAGCGCCTCATCATGACGGAGTCGCTAGTGCCGCTGCTGAGCGTCTCGCTTCTCTCGTGCGCCATTGGGGTGTGGGTTGGTACCATCTTCATCACAACCTTCTCTGCCTCACTTAAGCCAACGCTCTCGCCGCTGTACTTCGGCATCGTTGGCGGAGGGCTCGTTGCTGCCATCATTGGCATCTACTTGGTGCTACCTATGGTGCGCAAGCTCACCGACCCAGAGGCAAACCAGACAGAGTAGGGAGTAGTACACTCAGTGCATCGCTTCCTCGCATGGCAAAAACACCTCCTTTTGTGGGGGTGTTTTTGATACAAAAATAGAAAATTATCTCATGCTATTGACAAATGTAAAATAGCATAATAGCATAATAGCATATCCTCTCCTTATCAGAGGTGGATAGCAACTTTTTGTGGTGAGGAGTCGAACTCTCTCGACTTGCTGCTGCCAGAGGAACTGCCGAGCGCTATACAGCGCCCAGTCTTCTGATGACGCCACACTAGAGCGTGCACAGCAATGGAGAGAGCTCGACACAGGGTTGAGCTCACTAATCGCACTCACATGAGTGCAGAGAGGAGCCGATCATGGCTCTTATGATGGCTCTGCTGATGGACGAAGGCATTGCAGAACTTGATCTCATTCTAGATGAGGCTAAGAGAGCTGCCGAGCAAGGGAGGTCATCAGTCAAGATAGACTGGTTCTATCAGCTGCCTATATACACTCAGGAGAAGATCATAGACCACTTAGAATTCTCGGGTTACAACATAACCCTTGAACACCATAGCGAGGATCCAGTTGACCTCCTAAAGGTTGCCTGGTAACCTCACCACACCCGCTCCCGGCGGAGGTATCGACGCGTCCATCTGGATGCTCTACCTCCGCGGGAGCGGACTACTCTTGATGGATAAAAGCAATGCAAGATTGCTTTTTTTGTTTTTTACACCCTCTCGATTGTGTTTGCTTACTATCAACCTGCACCGCATAATCTCAGCAATTATCACACCCCTCAATATTGCAAGAGCTAGGTAGTAGACTCCAGTGCCAAAACTAGAGTGATCAATAATGACTGATTTTTGCCTCACCCGCTCATCGATTGCTATACTGAATGTATGACCCATCCACTTGACCCATCCACGCCAGACCAAACCCAAGCCGCTCAGCTAGCGCACCTCGCTGAGGAGATTATCGCTGCCGAGCTCTGCCCTGGGCTGGCTGCCCAGGCCACGCAGTTAGTGCTAGGTGATGGCAACCCTAATGCCGACATTGTCTTTGTGGGGGAAGCACCCGGTAAAAATGAAGACCTGCAGGGCAAGCCTTTTGTGGGGGCAGCAGGGAAATTCCTGGACGAGATGCTCGCCACGGCTGGCCTCGTGCGCAGTGATGTGTACATTACTAATATCGTCAAATATCGTCCGCCCAATAATCGCGACCCACTGCCGGAGGAGAAGCGCGCCTTTTGGCCGTACCTCATGCAGCAACTCGATATTATCCAGCCAAAGGCGGTGCTGACGCTTGGGCGGCACAGTGGTGGCGGGTTCGTCCCCGACCTGCGCATTAGCCGCGACCATGGCCAGCCGCGCAAAGTACGCTTGCACGAGCGAGAGTTCGTCGTCATTCCGCTTTACCACCCAGCCGCTGCGCTATACAACGGTGCCATGCGCCAGACGCTCATCGACGACTTCGTGCGGGCAGTGGCGTACGTGCGGCAGACGACGCAGAGTAAATAATGGATAGTATAGAGATATATTAAGACACATCGTGCCTCATAGCCAGCAGGGGAGGAAGCGGCAAGCGCTTTGCTGTGCAAACGAAAAAAGGTAAGTATTGTCACAATACTTACCTTGGTATGTATGTTTGTGGAGCTGGTTAGGCGACTTTCGTCTTGCCAACCTCTGGTGCGGTCACGCCGTAGCCTTTGCGCTCGAGGAGCTCTTGAGCGGTTTGGAGCTCGGTGGCGACCTTGGCTTGCTCGTCGGCTTGCTTTTTCTTGGTGTTGTAGTCGGCCGTGGCTTGAGCAGTGGCATCGGCGACGTAGTCATCGAGTGTAAGTTCTTCTTTGGGCTGAGGGCCAACGCGGGTGAGGCCAGCTGGGCCATAGGGGCCAAAGCTTGCACGGCCGAGGTCGCGCTCGATCAGCTCGAGGCTGGAACTAGGTAATACTTGGAAGGGTTGGCCATTATACGAGCCATTGACAGGCATGCGGCGATGCTCTAGCTCAGAAAAAACACGCGACACCTCCAGCGCGTGGCTGATGTAGTCGCGTGCACTGGTGCCTAGCTGTGCCTCACCAATCTCGACGGCGGTCACGTGCTGCAGCGCCTTTTGCAGGGTGGCAAGCTTGCTCTTGGTTGTATCAAGCTCACTCTGCGCGGTTGCTGACGTGGTGCGTTCAGTGTCGTCGGCAGGCTTTTGCTGGTAGGCGCTGCTATCGCGGATGGCAGGGTCAGACTGGCGTGTGGCTTGTCTGCGGGCTGCTTGGGTTGGCCATGGCAGGCCAGCTGCTTCTGGTTTTGGCATTGTGTTTCCTCCTCACCTCATTGGTATAACACTTATACTTATATATGATACTACAAATCGCCCCATTGTCATAATTGTGATATCGCTCATGCTTTAATAAAATAGGCCTATCTGAGGTAGAAAAATGAAACGCAGAAAGAGAATTAGAGAAGCAGCATAAGAGGAATAGAGGCTGAGAGAGGAGGGTAGAGAAAAACCCTGCAAACCCACTCCATTGAGCAGCTCTACGCTATACTATAGAATAAGTATAGTAACAAGGAGAAAATGATGAACACAAAGAATAACGGTGTGGCTACATACTATTCGCGGTTTGGCTCGTGGGCAGGGTATAACATGGTGCTGGGCCGCTCGCAGCACGCTGGCTATTGGACGAGCGAGACGAAGAATGAGCGGCAAGCTCAGGCGAACTTCTTGCGGATGTTTGCCAAGGAGCTGCAACTTAAGCCGACCGACCGTGTGCTCGATGCCGGCTCGGGCCAGGGCGTGATGGCGCGATACCTCGTCCAGGCCAATGGGGGGGGGGTGAGGTAATAGGTATTACCATCACGCCACGAGAGGTTAGGATATCTGAGAAGTTGTCGCGGCATATGACTCCTGCGCCGCGCTTTGTGCTCGGCGATTACTCGCGCACCGATTTCCCAGACGAGTATTTCGATGTGGTGTATGTGAATGAGACACTATCGCACGCGAAGGATACGCGGGCCACGATGCAGGAATTTTATCGCATCCTTAAGCCGGGTGGGCGTGTAGTGTTTGCCGATTATGAGGTCGATGCTCGCCATATGTCGGCTCGCCAGCAGCGCATGATGGATTTTTTGGAGCAGCATGCTGGTGGCTTTGGTGTGCGGCAGCAGAATCCCGGTGAGATATCGCAGGCACTGCAGCAGGCTGGCTTTGCGGATATAAGCGAGACCGATTGGACAGAGGCCGTTATGCCAACATACCATCGCTTACGGTCGCTCGCCCGGCCATTTGCCTGGATCCAGCCAGATGCGAAGCTTGCGCCATTCTTCGTTAATGCCGTGATGGCATCGCATGGCTATAGCACGCTGTATGAAGCGGGGCTATTCCGCTACTTGCTCTACAAAGGCACAAAGCCGCTAACGCGTCGTGCAAAGTAACACAAAAGCAAAGAAGACAATGCTGGGCTGTGATCTATCAGCCCAGCAAAATACATGCTTGAGACCACAGATGTAGCTTAGTTTCAGATGGGTATATTCTGACGATAGGCTTGAAAGAGAGGGTAGTTTATGCTAATCTGGATATTAGATATCCATTATCAACAATCAAAGAAAGGAGGAGTGAGGTGCTGCGCATGGTGGGCTGCATAGCACCTCGCATATAAAACCATGAGATTATCAGGAGCAGTCGAGCAAGCCTGTTGCATTGTGATTTTGCTGGCGCATCCAGATCTGCGATCGCCAGTGACGAACCAGAGCTTGGCAAAGCAAATGGGGGTGTCGCCAACGTATATTACCAAAGTAACGTGCAAGCTCGTAACAGCCCAGCTGATTACCTCAGCGCGGGGTGCGGGTGGTGGCTTTCGCCTGGCGCGGGCTAGTACGGAGCTGACGCTGTGGGATATCGTGGCGGCAGTCGAGGGGACGGAGAGCTTCGTCCAGTACCAAGGAGTAGCCGAGCGGATGTTTGCCTGCCAGGCGGATGATAGCAAGATCAAACGCGGCGAGGTGAGCATCCTTGGTGCCTTCGATCGGGCTCAGGCACGCTGGGCTGAGACGCTGCAGAGTGTGACATTGCAAGATATTATTCGGGAGTTAATGAACAATGGGTGAGAAGATGAAGCAAGCTATCCAGCGTCGCCGCAGTGTGATGGTCCAGGCTGAATGGCGGCACTTGCTGCAGAGCAAAACACTATTGGTGGCAGTGATAGCAATAGCCTTTGTGCCAGTGATATATGCGGCGTTTTTTCTGAGCTCGGTGTGGGACCCGTATGGGCATACCGACCGACTGCCAATTGCCTTTGTGAATGAGGACAAGGGGGCGCAGATCAATGGCAAGGAGCTGCAGATCGGCCGGACAATGACAGAGTCTCTGCATAAGAGCAAGGCGCTTAAGTGGGAATTCGTCTCCAAGCAGCAAGCCGATGATGGCGTACGCCGTGGCTACTACTATGCAGTAGTGACGGTACCAGAGGATTTCTCACAGCGTGCGGCGTCACTTCGGCAGGACAAGCCGCAGCAAGCAGTGGTGTCGTATCAGCTGACGCCAGCCAAGAACTACATTGGTGCAGTCATTAGCCGCCAAGCCGCGCAAAAAGTGAAGGAAACAGTGGCTGAGCAAGTGACCCAAACCTACCTCAAAGAGGTGGCAGCGGGTATTGGTGCAGTGGGTAATGGCATGGCGCAGGCTGGTGATGGTGCTGGGCGCTTACACCAGGGGTCGGCACGGCTTCAAGCGGGTCTTACTCACTATACCAATGGCGTTAGCCAACTGGCGAGCAAGCAGCAGACGCTGACGGCTAGTCTGGGGCGGCTACAGGCTGGTGCAGTGCAGGTCCAGCAGGGCACAGCGCAGCTGACTGGCCAACTGCCAACGGCGGCCCAAGTGGCCCAGCTAACGGCTGGTATGCAGCAGATCAAACAAGGGATGCAGACACTCAACACTCAGGTGGCTCAGCCATCACCAGCGGTGGCGGCTCAACAGGCGGCCGTCGCCCAAGATGCGCAGCGGGTGGTGGGTGCGCTCCAGGCAATGCAAGCACCAGCCGCGTCGGCTGGGGCGATCCTCCAAAAGACTAGCGTCCAGGCGGCTGCATCCGGTGGTAGCACGACCATCACACTACCCGAGCTGCAAACCTTAGCGAGCGCTCTACAGCAGACTAAAGCCATTGCTGAGCAAACGCAGAGCTTGCTAGCCAACCTCGATACTCTCACCAAAACACTTGCCACTCAGCAGCAAACACTCAAGAACGGTGTGGCAGCACTCAATACTGGCGTGGAGCAATTTACCCCACAAGCCACCACTGCCTTTGCGGGGTACAATACGGTGCGAGCTGGTGGCGAGCGGCTCCAAGCTGGTGCAGCACTGGTGGCGGGTAATCTCGCAACAGCTCAGCAGGGTAGTGGGCAACTGGCCCAGGGCGCAGCCACCTTGCAGCAGCACTCTAGTACGCTGGTGCAGGCAAGTAACCAGCTGGCGGATGGCTCGAGCACACTAGCGCACAAACTGCAGACTGGTGCTGCTCAGGTAAAGCTCCTGCCAACTAGCCCAGCGGCTCAGCAGCAGATGGCCGCACCTGTGGCGAGTAGTGAGCACAGTACTGGCAGTGTACCAAACTACGGCTATGCCATGGCACCATATATGCTCTCGCTAGCGCTCTTTGTTGGTGGGCTGGCTCTGACGACGAT
This sequence comes from uncultured Candidatus Saccharibacteria bacterium, assembly GCA_963514895.1. Taxonomy (GTDB): domain Bacteria; phylum Patescibacteriota; class Saccharimonadia; order Saccharimonadales; family Saccharimonadaceae; genus Saccharimonas. The sequence continues at coordinate 31,269 of CAUPVK010000001.1, read as the reverse complement.
GTACCCAGTGCGCAAGACCTTCTCGCGCCAAGAAAATGCCTGGCGCTGGTGGCTAGCTAAGATGTCGGTCTTGGGGCTGGCTGCACTGGTGCAAGCAACGATTCTGATGCTAGTGCTGGTCTATGTGGTGGGCTTGCAGCCCGACCACCCGTGGCTATTTGCTGCCACAAGCTACCTTGCCTCGCTTGCCTTTATGTCGCTTATTACGCTGCTGGTGATGGTGCTTGATAACCCTGGCCGGCTGGTGGTAATGATCATCATGGTGCTCCAGCTGGCAGCGAGCGAAGGGATATTCCCCATCCAAACAGCCTCTGGTTTCTTCCAAGCCATCAACCCCTGGCTGCCCATGACGCACTCCATCATTGCCTATCGTCATGCAATCTCGGGTGGGGTAGATAGTGCGCTCTATACGCAGCACATGCTCATCTTGGCTGGCTTTGCGCTCGTGGCAAACGCGCTCCTCATCGGCTTCTTGGCCTGGCGTGGCACGCGGCAGTTTGCTCATACGACGGTGGATGGAGACTAAAATTAATGTGCTGCGAGGCATAGCACAGAGCCGGCTATGGTGGGGTAGCCGGCTTTTTGTCTGCTAGCTTTGTAGATTCGAATAGACCATATTTGACAGATATAGCAAATACAAAGTACTATAGCGGTAAATGGATAATAGTAAATAAAGCAGGAGTCGATGATAATGAAGAAACCTTGGCAGAAAACAAGCAGTATGGAAGGGAGCTTTGCACGAAAACCGATTTTGAGCGAGACAAACTCGCGCATTACGTTAAGTAATGAGAGTGCTACTGATGATACAGATAAGAGAGATACGCTGCGGTTCTCGCTGAAGCAAAAGCTTGCCGCTCTGGCAGCCTTGCTTGCTGGTATGAATGGTTTCGCGTATTGTCATAATACAGCAGAAGCGCCCGTATCGAGCGAGACAACCGCAACGGCTGAACCATTTGGGCAATCGGGTCGTGAGGTAGAATTTACAACTCCCGATGGTGAGATTGATGTGAAGAAGGTCGACAGAGAAGTTTTGCACGGTATTACGACGCGCTATACCAAGCTGAAGGGCAAGACGAAGACAGATCGTTATATGGGTGACTCCCTTGCAGTGTACCGGACTGATAAGAGTAGGGCTATTAAGGAGATTATTACAGCGAAGCGAACTACCGTCAGCCATGATGGGCAAAACTTCGTTGTAACGACGGTGGCACACAAACAAAAAGACATAACCACCGGCAAAACAACCACCCGAGAGGAGGTGACGCTGGAGACGCCACGAGAGCCAGGGGCTGCCCAGCCAGTTGGCGAGCTGACGACGGTAGAGCTGCTGCAGATCACAGGCAACCCTGCTACAGAAGTCGCAGCAGCAAGCAGCTTCCATCCAAGTGCCAATACTGACCCAAATGAGAAGCTGTACTACATACGGATGACGCGAACCACTGACGAGAATGGCGCACCAACGTTTGCCATCGAAGAAGCATCGGCTAGCGCAGAGAATCCTGATGGCAGCAGCCCAAGTGATAGCGCATCGTGGCAGCCAGCCTCCCAAGCGGGAACAGGCAAAAATTTGAAATATATGCTGCAATTTTGGTGTGCATAAATACGCCATCAACTTGTAGCGACACGAAGCAAAAGCCACCTCTTGCGGGGTGGCTTTGACACACCTCACCATCATCTGCTATAATACAACCACTTATTGAGGCTCTTAGCCTGTCTCTTATTAGTAGAACCAGAATAATGTATTAGAAGGAGTGAGATACAATGGGTCAACGACGAGTGGCCACACCCCAGGCAGATGACGCCAAGAAGCGTCCACACGCAAGCAAACAACCAGCGACAACCAACACAGTGCTCAGTGCCACCACCACGCGCAAAGGCGAGGTCTTTCGGGCGCAGCGCCGCACCAGCGAAGGGGTCAATGCCCAGGCCTCGCAGCACGTCATTAACGTGCCGGTTAATAAGTCGGTCTATAATGGCTATGGCGGCAAGCAGTTTACCCTCAATATGCAGCCCAAGCGGCCTCGTGCGCCGCGCCCAACGCTCAAGGTCATCCCGATTGGTGGGGTAGGCGAAATGGGTATTGGCAAGAACATGACGGCTATCGAGTACGACAACGACATCATCATTATCGACATGGGCTTCCTCTTCCCAGGTAGTGACTATCCAGGTATCAACTACATTATCCCCGATACGCAGTGGTTGGAGGAGAATAAGCACAAGATTCGGGCACATATCTTTACCCACGGGCATCTCGATCATATCGGTGCCTTTCGGCACATTATCCCCAAGCTGCCGGCACCAGTCTATGGCACAGCCTTTACATTAGGTATGCTGCAGCGCACCATGGCCGAGACAGATGGTAGTTATGAGCCGGAGTATCATGAGCTCAAGCCTGAGGAGCATGAGATCGTCCAGCTGTGCGACTCCTTTAGTGTGGAGCTAGTGCGGGTGAACCACTCCATTCCCGATTCGGCCGCAGTAGTGGTGCGTACGCCAGTAGGGAACATTCTCAGCAGCGGTGACTGGCGTATTGAGGAAAACCCGGTGGATGGCCGCAAGTTCGACTTCGAGCGCTTGCAAGATATTGCGCATACCGAGGGCTTCCTCCTCATGATGAACGAATCGACCAACTGCGAGAGCGCTGGCACTCACACCCACGGTGAGCACGACATCCAGCACAGCATGGGTGAGGTGATGGATAAGTGGGCCAAGAGCCGCATCATCATCAGTAGCTTCTCCAGCCAGCTGCACCGCATTCAGCTCATCCTCGAGGAAGCAGAGAAGCATGGGCGTAAGGTGGCCTTCGCTGGCTTTAGCATGATCCAGAACCTGGAGGTAGCACTGCGCACTGGTGCTATCAAGATCCCCAAAGATACGGTAGTAAAGATGGAAGATCTCGTTAAGCTGCCCGACCACAAGATCACCATCGTCTGCACGGGTAGCCAGGGGGAGTTTAGTGCCGTGCTTAACCGCATGGCGACGGGAGCGCATAAGTTCGTCAAGATCAAGGGGAGTGATGTGGTGGTCTTTAGCTCCAACCCTATCCCAGGCAACGAGAAGTACGTCGTACGCACCGTCGATGGCTTGATGCGCGAAGGTGGCGACGTGGTGCAAAATGGCAAGACACACCTGACCGGGGTGGGGCCACTCCACCTGTCTGGCCATGGTTATTATGATGACCACGTGCGGCTCATTAGTGCCGTCAAGCCCACATACTACTTGCCCAACCACGGCGAATTCCACATGTTAGTGCACAATGCTCGCCTGGCCGAGAAGGAGTGTGGCATCCCACGCAGCCATATCTTTGTCTGCGATCCGGGGGATATTGTGGAGTTTACTACCGATGGTGCACACAAGATTGGGCGCATTCCGCACTCGGGCGGCACAATGTATGACGACGCTGGTGCAGTCGTGAGCGATGTCGTGCTGAAGGATCGCATCCATATGAGCCTGGAGGGGATGTTCGTTGTGGTGCTCACCGTCCAGCGTGGGACGGGCCGCCTCCTCACCAGCCCAGATATCATCAGCCGGGGCTTCATCTATCTGCGCGATAATGAAGAGCTGATGGGGATGATCCGTGCCTACCTCAAGCAAAAAGCAGCGCGTAGCATGGTGGGTTCGTATGACCTTGATGTCGTAAAGAAGGAAATCAAAGACGACATTGCTCGCGTCTTGTACGACCAAACACGCCGCATGCCCATCATTATCCCAGTCATCAACGAAGTGGGTGCACCACAAAAGGCGTCGAGCCGCACTACCCGTGTGGGGCGCGAAGTCCCAGCTGGACGCTCGCGCCAGAGCCTTGCTGCGCCAGCTCAGCCACACACGCCACCGCGTATTGCCAAGGGTGGTGCCGCCGCCAAAGCAGCCGCCATTGCTGCACGCAAAACTGCTGGTGTACTGCCCGCCACCACGGATGAGAAAACACCAACTCGCCCAGCTAGTACGCGCAAGCGCCGCTCAGCCAATAATCGTACGACCGCGCGTAGCAAGCAGCCGAGCAATGACGCCTTTGCCGGCCTACCGCACAAAAAGTTCCCACCGCGGCAAGAGCCCGACACTGAGGTAGCTGTACCAAAGGACCGCTCGGAGCACCGAGGCTACTAGGGGTCGTCCACGATATCAAAAATGAAAAAGCCAGCGCTATATAGCTGGCTTTTTTGCTTGCAAACTGTGGTTACGTATCCGACTTAATTCGCTGCTGCAGCTCGCGCACCATCTCCTCCAGGCGTTTGATTCGCTGCTGCATGCGCAAATATTCGGCCAGCACCACCAAGACAAAGGCAATCACCGCGAAGGGTGCAATCATCGTTACTATATTCCATACCATCTGCTGCATACGACCTCCTTGCTTCTATTGTGACATAGAATGGACAAAATGGCTATTTTTGAGTTTCACGCTTTGTCCTCTTGCTCATCCCTCCTCAGGAACACTGTAAGAGTCTCTACTTCCTAAATGTTGACCGCTTGATGTTGGACGAAAAGATTATGACAATCTGCCCTCATGCTCTATCTGAGAAGGCAATGAGACGATGAAGCTAACGCTGAGAAAACAAAGACTGTGCCCACAATCCCATACCGATTGCCTAATGTAGTAAATTATGCTACAATATACGCTATCAAACCAAGCATAAACAGAGTACAATAAAAAGGATATGGCTACAAAAAGAAAAACCACTCGCACTCGTTCGTCTACTCGCTCAAGCGCTGCTCGTCGGCGCAGCCCGAGCAAGGGCAAAGCCAAGCAGGCCGCGCCGCAGCATACATTGCCAGCGGGGTTTTGGGCGCAGGTGTCGGCGGTGCTGTTGCTGGCGTTTTCGGTGCTACTGGTGGTGTCGTGGTTTGGCTCGGGTGGGCCAATTCTCAAGTGGCTTGATGCGACGATGCTGCATATTATTGGCTATGCGGTGTATGTCGTCCCAGTAGTGGCGGTGTATGTGGCGGTGGCGATCTTTCGGGCGGAGGATAACCGCTTGCCAGTAGCGCTGAAGCTTGCAGCGGTGCTGATGGTGTTATGGTTTGCGGGGCTATTTGGCCTGCTGCGGCGAGGCTCGGCTGCGACAGGTGGTGTGATGGGTGACTTACTCAATCGTGCTATGCTGGCGCTGGTCGATCGGCCAGTGGGGGTTTTTGTGTATGTATTGTTGATCGGCTTGACACTACTCTTCGTCTTGCGTGTTTCGCCTATGGCGCTGTGGCGCGGCCTGCAAAATATGGTGCGCAGCGAGGCTGAGGCAGACGATGCCGCCAATGTGGCAGTGGCCCGCCGCGCCGCTGATAGCCAAACCCCAGACACCAGCAAAAAGGCCAAGCGCAATAAGGACGAGAAGGCCCAAGATAAGCCTGCTGCTATGAGTGACTTCAAGCTCAACGCGGGTGTCCCAACCCTCTCAGGCGATGGCCCGGCTGAGCCAAAATCAGACAAAAAACCACGGGCGACCTTGCGCGACAGCACACCGTCTACCTCTGTAGATAAAGCGGCTGAAGATCGGTCTGCTATGCTTGCTGTTAATGATCCCAACTGGCAGCCGCCCAGCCTGGAGCTGCTGGAGAAGCGTCAGAGCCCGGCTGATGCCGGCGACATTGAGCAAAATGCCCACATTATTCAAGATACGCTACACGAATTTAATATCAATGTCGAGATGGAGGGGGCAAACATTGGCCCGAAGGTGACGCAATACACGCTCAAGCCGCCTGTTGGCGTTAAGCTCAACCGCATCACTGCGCTGGAGACGAATATCGCGCTCAACCTCGCGGCATCCAGCCTTCGCATTGAGGCACCCATCCCAGGCAAGAAGGCCGTGGGCATTGAGGTGCCAAACCGCAAGGCGGCCGATGTGCGCCTGCGCGGAGTGTTAGATAGCCCCGAGTGGCAGCACGCCAAGGAGCCGCTGGCGTTTGCGATTGGTAAGGATATTTCAGGCCGGCCCTTCGTCGGTGAGCTCAACAAAATGCCGCACCTCTTGGTGGCGGGGCAAACGGGCTCGGGTAAGTCGGTGATGATCAACACACTCCTCACTAGCTTGCTCTACCGCAACAGTCCCAGCGAAATGAAGCTCATCCTCGTCGATCCCAAGCAGGTGGAGATGGCACCGTATGCCGATATTCCACACCTCCTGACCCCTGTTATTGTTGAACCAGAGAAGACCATCAGTGCCCTCAAGTGGGCGGTTAATGAGATGGAGCGGCGCTACAGTCTGCTGGCTGAGGAGAAGGTGCGCGACATCAAGACGTATAACGAAAAGATCAAAACGCGCGGCAAGCAGATCGCTGTGGCTGATGAGCAAGGCCACATGCAAAAGGTAGACGAAGGCCGCATGCCGTATGTCGTCATTGTGGTGGACGAGCTGGCCGACCTAATGATGGTGGCAGCACGCGATGTGGAGGCGCTGATCGTCCGCTTGGCTCAGAAGGCTCGAGCAGTTGGTATTCACCTGGTGCTTGCGACGCAGCGACCAAGCGTGGATGTGATCACTGGCCTCATCAAGGCCAACGTGCCAGCCCGCATCGCCTTTACGGTGGCGAGCCAGGTAGATAGCCGCACTATTCTCGACCAAATCGGTGCCGAGAAGCTCCTTGGCCAGGGCGACATGCTGATGAAAACCGCTAGCATGCCCAAGCCCAAGCGTATCCAAGGTGCTTGGGTGATGGACGAAGAAGTCGCTAAGGTGACCGACCACCTGCGCATGCAGTCGGCACCACAGTATAATGACGAGATCGTGAGCCAGCCTGTCCAGCTCAATGGCAAAGGTGGCGTAGTGATGGATATGGATGGCAACGGCGAAGGCAATGACGATATGTTCCGCGATGCCGTGCGGGTGGTGGTAGAGACTCGCAAAGCTTCGACCTCGCTCCTCCAGCGCAAGCTCCGCGTGGGCTATGCCCGAGCGGCTCGCATCATGGAAGAGATGGAAGAGCAAGGTATCATTGGCCCAGCCGATGGCTCACGCCCGCGCGATGTGCTGATCGGCAGTATGGATGAGCTGGGATAAGGCAGCGGGCAGTGTGCATGCAGATTTAACAAAACACTACCTAACATACGCTTTTCTCTGTGCTGTCCCCAAACGGGAGCTAGTCGTGACCGGCGTTAGTGCTGATGAGCTTGCTGCCAAAGGCCTTGACCGACCGATGGTCGAAAAGTACCTCTCGATGATTCGAGAGACGTGGGAATAGCCTTACCCCGCACAATACTTACCCAGTAGCCGCACAGTATGGTCGTTTTGCTCAATGGTATGCAGGGCGTGCTTGAGTGGAGCACCAGCGCTGTCGACGACGAGGAAGAATTTGTATTGCCAGGGCTGGCCGACGATGGGCTGAGACTGCAGGCTGCTGATATTGATGTCTGCCGCGGCGAAGACGTGCAATACCTCGAGCAGTGCACCAGGCTGGTGATTGGTCGTGATGACGAGCGTAGCGCGGTTGGCGCGGGCCGGCGCGTGGCCTGGCGCAAGGACGATGAAGCGGGTGATGTTGTCGTGGCTATCTTGGATGCTACGGCGCAGGATGGGCAGATGATGGAGGGTAGCAGCAGCCTGGCCAGCGATGGCGGCTTTGTGTGGGTCGCCAGCTGCTTTGATATAGGCAACCGCTCCCGCTGTATCGAAAAATTCATTCTGCACCGCATGCGGCAGCTTGGCGGCAAGAAAGCGCTGGCACTGCGCAAGTGCGACGGGGTGCGAATATACCTCGGTAATATCAGCTAGGCGAGCGCCAGGTAGTGTAATGAGCATCTGCTCAATGGCAAGACGTACCTCACCAATGATGGGTAGCGGGCATGCCTCGAGGTAGTGGTACGGCTCGTTGATTGTTCCGTAGAGTGTGTTTTCCACCGCCACAACGATGCCCTCGGCTTGGCCAGTCGCGTGCGCATGAAAGACATCGCGAAACGTTGTGCACGGCACGGTATCGACCTGCAGCCCAAACCACTGCTGTGCCGCCTGCTCATGAAACGACCCCGCCTGACCTTGGATGGCAATATGCATGAGATTAGTATAGCATGGGGTAGCAATAGTAGAGATTATTCAATCACTATTAGCTTGGCACAGCGCATTTGCCTTTGCGCACAACGCCATGCTATAATACCACACGAGTTTCCTCTTTTCGGGGTAGGGCGCTGGTGTGAGTGCACTGCCTGGCAGAGAAGGTATAGACACGAGGCGGAGGTGCTGCTCCCAATCGTACACGCAAATATGCTGGGTAATCGCCCAGTAGCCAGTATTCTATGCTGCTACACCACCAATTAGGTGAGTGGGACAGGCAGCAGAGTTACGAACTATAAGCAATAAGGAGAATTGCATGCCAACCATTAACCAATTGGTGCGCAAGCCACGCAAGACGGCGGCCCGGAAGTCGAAGTCGCCAGCGCTGGGGCGCATCCACAACGCACTCAAGGTGCGCTACTACGACCAAAATGCACCACTCAAGCGTGGTGTCTGCGTCAAGGTAACAACCAAAACCCCCAAGAAGCCAAACTCCGCGATGCGTAAAGTGGCTCGTGTCCGCCTCACTAACGGCCACGAAGTCTGGGCCTACATTGGCGGCGAAGGCCACAACCTGCAGGAGCACGCGGTGGTGCTCGTCCGTGGCGGCCGTGTGCCGGATCTCCCGGGTGTGCGCTACCACATCGTCCGTGGCGCACTCGACCTGCAAGGGGTGTCGAAGCGTAAGCAAGGCCGCAGCAAGTACGGCACCAAGAAGGAGGGTAACTAACCATGCCTCGTAAAGTCACGAAAAAACTCCAGCGCACTATCAAGCCAGACCGCAAGTACCAGTCGGTGCTGGTGCAGCGCTTGATTAACAAATCGATGCTGGATGGCAAAAAGCAAGTTGCTGAGCGGGCTGTCTATAGTGCGCTCGAGCAGGCCGCACGAAGCCTCAAAAGTGAGGACCCATTAGAAGTGTTTGAGACCTGCATCAAGAACATCAGTCCTAGCTTTGAGGTGAAGAGCCGCCGCGTTGGTGGTGCTAACTACCAGATTCCATTCCCCATTCAGGGTCATCGTCAGCAGCACTTTGCCTTTATGTGGCTAGTGCAGGCTGCCCGATCGAAGAGTGGTATGCCATATAGCAAGCGTCTGGCAACAGAGATCGTTGATGCGTGCAACCAAACTGGTGTCGCCTTCAAGAAAAAGGAAGACACCCACAAAATGGCCGAGGCCAACCGCGCCTTTGCCCACTTTGCTCGCGGCTAAGTTCTGCAGCGCAGTGTACACAGCCGCCCGAGGTATATCCTTGGGCGGTTTTGCTATGGCTGCATAGTGAGTGACTGTGATAGTGGATGGTGTGCTGTGGTTTGCCGCAGAGCCTGGCATAACAGGGGTATGCTATGCATGTTGATTGGCCTTTGGTGGAGCATGAGAGGCCGTCTAGCATTGGTTTGGATAAGATCTAGACTCTAGGCTACACAGCAGAATCTGCATACAGCGCCTTAGAACTGGGCAGCTTCGCTAGTAGCTAGCTCTTCATCACTATAAGAGTTATTTCAGCGCTGGAGTGGGGTAGTATCATCATGCTGATATTTGCGCTACACACATGCAGCGACAGAGCAGGAGCAGATAGGCGGTGAGGGTGTTATTTGTGAAGGAGAAAAACGTGTAATCAAGACTAAAATGCTTGCGAAAAATATATAATTATCGTCCAAATAGCCACCACTGGTACGACAGGGGTACATATGGGGAAAATAATACGAAAATAAGGCAAAAAATAGCTTTGCAGGCGCTGCTTTTATGCTATAATGCAAATGATACGATTACTTACTACCACGCTGCCACGCGCCACAAAGCACGCAGCAGGGAGGAATCGGCAGAAAGGAGCCAATGCCGTTAACCAAAATCATAGTGCGGAGTATAAAAAACTATGAGTGAAAGTAATGAATTTACTAAACTAAACAACGAAGATACATTAGGTACATTTGAGACTCTACCATCAGCAGTCGAAGAATATCCTGTGCCAAAAGAAAACCTTACAGATCCTGAAGGTGATGGACTATGTATAGGCGAGGAAGCATATTACAAGCGTAGTGGCTTCGAAGCCCCAAGCAAGTATTCTCCAGAGAGTGGCTGGATGAAGCACGTGCAAGAAGCACTGCGAGAGGTATTTCTTGAGGCGACGCGTGATGGCTCTCTTGATAAGAGTGCAGAAAAAGTGATAATGCACGAGTTTGCAAAGCTACGTGATGTTGAAGGTGGTCCTACTATTGGAGAGAAGGTTCAGTTCGATGTTGATAAAGTGGTTATATTTGATAGCCAAGAAGACGTCAAGAGTCCAAAGGACAGCGATGTCCAATGTTCTCCATACGCATCGTCGCTCAATTCCGAGGCGGCGATTTCTTTAGACGATGTGCGCCGTGATGTAGATAGCCAGCTTGTTATTCCGTTTGGGCCGGATGAGCAAATATATGGTAACTTTGAAGGAGTAGCTTTTTGCACACACCCAGATAACTGTGAGCGCCAACTGCTGGGCGTCTTAATTAGCGACCCATGTTATGTGACAAATACAGACCAAATCATATCTGGTGAGTTTGGCAATAAGAAGGTTCTTGTCCCATTCTTCGACAGTATGAGCAATGTTGGAGCGAGCCAATTTGGGTTGGCTGCATAGTAGTTGCAGGTTGCCCACTGTTACTCATCTACTCATATACTCATAAAACCAGTGCACATAGAGCACTGGTTTTTCTGTGCAAAAAATCTATGGTGGTTGCAAAGAATAAACAAGGGCACGTGCTATGCCATTGAATTTTTAAGGATCGCGTGTATTGGTTGGTGTAATGTGCGCGTTGTGGTGAGAAAATAATGTAGTTTTTATGCTATATGGATTTTCTTTATATATTATAAATTGCTTGAGAACGAGCAAGAGAATATCTGAATATAACAAGAATATATTCAGAGAGGTGGATGGTAAATTTAAAAAAGCATAGATATGATAATGTACTATACATAGGGCATGGTGATGAATATTTTGTGTGCAAAGTGAGTCGATTGCTTCATCGAATATGTCTTTTTTGTATATGATGCTACACATAACACAAGCGAGGGGGTAGTGAGAGAATATGAATATTATAATAATTCGTTCATACAGTTTATTGCCGCTATATTGATGAGAAATTGAGCGGGCGCGAAGTGAATTAGCTATTAGTGTGATATGAATTGAAATCTAAAGAGTAAAAAATGAGACAACAGCAAAGTATAATGCAGAGCGACGAGCAATTTTTGCAGTAGATGAGGCATTTTTGCAAAATGATTTACAAAAAAACGAGTGAACACTACGTTATTAATAATTATTCTGTAGTAGAATATTATTTTTGTCCGTTCTAATTGGTGTGTGGTGCATATGTTGCGATATTTTCGCATACAGAAAGAGTGATGGAAAGTGTACTATTGCAAAAAATAATTTTTCAACGACTAGAGTAGCAAGCGGATACTACATACGTGACAAAAAATAATGATGCATTGCAACGCTGTAATAAAAAACGCTGATGGACTATTTGTTATTGATAAAAAATTAGCGACGTCTAGCAAAAACGTTCGTAACTTTGCAACATAATGTGCGTGCAAAATATTTTTTGCTACTATGTGAGTGATGAATGATATAAGAATGGGTTGTTTGGTAGTAAATATAAAATGAGGATGATGGCAGTGTGCACACCTATGTGCAAATTTGTGAATGAGTATGCAAAAATTGACGCAGCGAGATAGAAAGATAGAGGAGCGACGTACAACATGTGTAATAAAAATGAAGTGCGTGTAGTAGCAGTGCAAAATTTTCATATTTTTGATTAGGGAAATATGCAAAAATGAATGTGAGGTTGTGAGATAAAGTAGGGAGTGAGTTCGCTTGAGTAAATGGCTGCCATGTTCTGGCTAAAATCTGTGCGGCGCGTGCGAACACAAGAAGGTTGAATGTGATGCAAGAAGCGAATTAAGTAATGGGCCGCCTCGCTAAAGTTTATGAACAGAATATAATGATGTTCATAATAAAAATTTAAGAAAGATGAACCTCAGTCCGACAAATTGGTGCAAAAATATAGTACCAAGAAGCAATGATGATTCGTACGTGCCGAAAGAATGTGATGATTTTGGTGAGACGCGCATGACATGCGAAGCGTGTGTGGCAGCAGCTGATTGACTGCAAACAAAAAATGATGATTTTTGAAATAGTGTGATGCGATGATGGCGTGATAGGTGATATTTTTGTGTACCGCGAGGAATGACGATGTACGATTGGTGCGGAGAGGGTGTATGAAAACAGTAGAAAATTATTCAACGATAGGCTCGGTAGCAAAATTTGCATAACTAAGCAGATGGGTGTGACGAGGGTCAGAAATAGTAGAGATTAGTGAGCCAAAATGTATGTTAGGCACGAGTAACTTTGTGGCTAAGAGGGTGCTTTGTGAGGAAGTGGTGACAGCTGGATTTGCGTCTGCACTACATCAATATGATAGAGGCACAAATTTTCATAATTGGTTGCATAATGCAAGCGAAGGATGGTTGATGGTGATATAGGCATAACCAATATAGTAAAGTATAACGTGTATAGAGCTAGCTTGATTGGCTAGAGCGAAGTTAAAAAATGGATGGAGCTTGATGTATATAATCCAGTGAGTGGGTTAGCATGGTGCTATTTTCATATTTTTGAGCGTAGGTGGCTAATTGTATATTGAGTGTAGGCGAATGTATGGTAAGCACGAGCAGTACATAGTGGTCACGGTTATTACATATACACGATTCAATAGGGTGCGATGTATGACTTATATAAAAAATAATGATGCGTCGTGGGTGGCACAAATGGAGCTTTCAAAATTTTCACATTTTGCGACATAGGCTATTTTATGATATAAAAATAGATAGCAAAATGCTGGTGCAAATGTGCGATGTATGGAGGTAGAGCAGCTGGCTCTATGCAGGCAATGTGCAAAAATGAGATGGGTACAATAGAGCCATGGAGCGCCATGGGTGACTCTGGCAAGAATGCACAGAAAAGTAGCAGAGCGATACTTCGCTTACGGCAGAAGCAATAGCGAAATAAGCACAAGCGAGAACTGGCTCGATATTTTTTACAGTTACATCGCAGCATCAAAAAGCTAAAAAAGCGAAAGACAAAGTAATACATACACGACAAGTAAGGGTGGTTCATTTTTTCACATTTTGACGTGTGATAAATAATGTTTTCTAAATGCGATAGAGCTCAAAAGGTGCTCTCGTGTGCTTATACATAATAGTATATGGGCATAATATATTAAGTATAGTGATGGGGCGAAGCAAGTGAATTGTGGCACTATACTATAATTATTTTTTTTGAAAATGTGGGTGAAGTGTATGACTATACTGCACTGCTAGCTGGCTTATGGCAGGATGGGTGAGCGTATGGAAAGAGAAGCATGGGTGTGCACCTAATAATATAAATAGCTGTGTGCATGGAGTAGTGCCAAGATAAATACAAAAATGAAAAAGCAAAAAGTACAACGCCCCCACACCTCTGTACCTCGCTAGACTTTGCGGGCTGTCTCGCGTATAATATAATGCGTTATTAACCTAAGTTTATCGTCCGGATAAACATCCATATGGATTCCAAAGGAGGTTTACATATGAAACAATATGAACTAACGGTTTTGATTCGGCCAGATCTAGAATCGAACCTTGAGGCGCCACTTGCTAAGGTACGTGAGCTGGTGCTCGGCGCTGGTGGCTCTATCACTAGCGAAGACAACTGGGGCAAGAAAAAGCTGCAGTATAGTATTAAGAAGGAAGACTTTGCGGTGTATGTCTACTTTGAGGTGGCGCTGCCTGCCGATGCACCGCTAAAGATCAGCAATGCGCTGAATATTTCTGATGATGTGATCCGCTACTTGCTCGTCAAAGTAGACGAGAAGGGCCGCAAGCTGATGGCAGAGGCCAAAGCGCGTGAAGCCAGCCGCCAAACAGAAGAGTAAAAATTACCACAACAACTAATAACCACAGTAAAGAATCGAGGAGGATATATGGCTCGAGGATTTAGCAAAGTTATTTTGATGGGCAATTTGACGCGCGACATAGAGGTGCGCACCACAGCAAGTGGGCAGAACGTAGCGAATTTTACACTAGCGGTCACTCGCACATGGCGCAACCAAAATGGCCAAAACCAAGACCAAACCAGCTTCATCAACTGTGTAGCCTGGGGGCGGACTGGCGAAACCATTGCGCAATATGTAAAGAAGGGTAGCCCGCTGCTCGTCAGTGGTCGCCTCGACCAGCGCAGCTACGACGATAAGGATGGCAACAAGCGTTCTGTTGTAGAAGTGACAGTAGAGGACTTCACCTTCGTTGGTGGTGGACGTGCTGACGGAAATACAACACCGACTACAGCGCCAACTAACAGTGGTAGCAGCCAGGATGTTGTCATCGAAGACATCGACGACAAACCAATTGACCTATCAGAAATACCATTTTAACAACACACTAAAGGAGAACAAATAATGGCCAAGCGCATGCGCAAGGACACACCGGTCTATTTTGACTACAAAGATGCAAAAACATTGCAAAAGTTCATTAATATTTATGGGCAGATCGAGCCACGCAGTCGCACAGGGTTGTCGGATAAACAACAACGACAGCTCGCTGTAGCAGTGAAGCGTGCTCGCCACTTGGCGTTGTTGCCATTTGTGGCGCAAGGTTAGAAGCTTTTTCAGCGCAGTACCTCTGTGACTGCGCTGGCGGATGTTTCGAACGAAGCAGCAACTACTAAACAGGAGATAGGTGATGTATCAACCAACTGACCTCAAAAAAGGTGTGATTGTACAGCTCGATGGCAAGCCGTATCGAGTTGTGGACTATAATCAGAAGGTAATGGGCCGGGGTGGCTCTATTGTGAATGTGCGGCTGAAGAACTTGATCGATGGTAGCGTGCTGCCCAAGACCTTTAAGGGCCAAGACAAGATTGAGCCCGCCGAGGTATCAACACAGAGTGTGCAGTACCTCTATAACGATGGTGATACGTTCTATTTTATGGATCCAACTAGCTTTGAGCAGTTTGAACTCGCTGCGGACCTCGTCGACAGCGCCAAGGATTATCTCAAGGAGGGAGATACACTAAGCCTGCAGTTCTTCGATGGTAAAGTGATCAATGTCGAGCTGCCAAAAAACCTCTACCTCCAGGTGACCTATACCGAAGATGTTGTAAAAGGTGACACAACCAGTAGCGTGCTTAAGGATGCGACGCTGGAGACAGGCCTTGTCGTCAAGGTGCCAGCCTTTATTAAGACGGGCGACGTTATTTCTGTCGACACTGCAAGCGGAGAGTATCGCGAGCGCAAGAAATAGTGCCCTGAGAGCTCATGAGAGCCGCTCTCATCGCGTTGACATGCAAAAGTGAGAATACGTAGGGATAGCACACATACACCGCGAAAAGCGGTGTATTTTTTGTGCCGTGTGATGCCCAGGCTGGAACATCCTAGGGATGTGATAAAAACAACGTAGAGTAGAGACGATTTTTGCCAATTTTGAGCACAAGCTTATGGGTGTGCTGTGTTTTTTACTAAAGGGTACGTGTGAGAAAAAGGGTGTAAATAATGTTGTAATAACCAACACATGAGGCTCGTCGTCAAGCTCGATAGGATCGAGATATTATTGTGGAGAATGCAACACAGCTCTCTGCGACGAGGATGATGCCAAAATAGACAAGGTATTGTAAAAAAGACAGAATCGAAACAGAGAATGCCTAGCGAACGTTCGGAATATGAGCGTCGTAGGAAGTACAGCAATTGAGCAAAACGATGATTCCAGCACAACATGAAGGAAGAGGTATGATGATGCACAAACAACAGCAGGATAACCAGAGGGCTATAGTGAACACAACAACGATGTGTCAAACTCAACGAATGCTTTGTGTGATGTGCAGCAAGAGCGAGAGAGCTCACATGCCGGGTAGATACAATAACCATAAGCACAAACGAACAAATTTCTATTACAATCGCTCAGGTGCCTTTAGCAATATAACAATGCTTATGGCAATAGAGCATGATACAAAATGTACCAGAGTAAACATAAGCATAATATAAATAATGAACACACTTTTTTTGTTGTGTAGCTGCGAAGCTACGTGCTTTGCTTTGGCGTGCTACTGCAAAAAATTGCAGATGACAAAATGACGCATGGGCTGTCGCTGCAAGATAAAAAATGTGATCATTGTCCAGCTTGTCTATTTTTGAGTTTGGATATTTTTGACTTTTTGCTTTTTCATGCAAGTTTGTTGTAGCTGGCTGGAGGGTATTTTATTTTTCATTTTTGCATGCCGGGCAAATTATAGCGATACGATATGCGGCTGCGAAGTATAGGCTGCGCAAATGAGCGGTTGATGATAAAAATAATCATTGTTTGTAAATTTGTGCAAAAATGGGTTGCTTATTATCGCAGCTAGAATTGCTTGCAGATGGCTCATGCAAATTTTGCAAAAACGTGTATAAGCACAAAATATCGCACGATACATCCTTGCTCGTCTATGTGCTGCGAAGATGCGAAATATACCATGTGGCATACACAAATACTCACGCTTGGCTTGCAAAAATGTGATGCTGTCAAAAACCAATTTTTTTGTTCAGGCAAGCTGACTCGCTATGCGAAGCATCTACTGCAGTGGCATCGTGTTTTGCTATGTATAGCGCTTTTGCGGGACGATGAATGTGCAGCTCGTTGGTGACGTGGCGTAGCCATACGAGCAAGATATTTCGCTATCACGATGTCCACTCAATTTTTGTTATATATACTATATGTCTGGCTGAGCTGTCTTGTGTCTTGAATATCCTGCTAGCTTCCGACGACGCGTGCGAATGAAGAATAGTATGCTGCAGTGCGCGATAGTTTGAGTGGGTTATTAATATAAAAGCTGCAATAGCGCGCAAAGAAAAAAGCGGATTTCTTTATCCTCAAAATTTGAAAAACGGCGGAAGTAAGAAGCATATCCGCGCGCAGTAGTATCATCCAACCTCATCATTATCACGCTCTATAGTTTCATGCATTGTGTAAAGATGCAGCAGGTCTATTAGCTTCACGCCAACTAACTATCTATCCACTCGTGCAGTATAATAAGAACATGCAAAAACAACGACTAGACAAAACAATGGTGGCGCGTGGCCAAGCAGCAACACGCTCAGCGGCCGAGAATTGGATTCGCCTTGGCAAGGTATTGGTGGATGGTGCGGTGGCGCACAAGCCGGGGATGTTTGTGGATGAGTCGACGCAGATAAAACTGGTGGCGCACGAGCGCTATGTGTCGCGGGCGGGGCTCAAATTAGCCAGCGTGGCGCAGCGGCTTAATATTTCGTTTGATAATACTATCGTACTTGATGTTGGTAGCAGCACTGGCGGCTTTACTGACTATGCATTGCAGCATGGTGCGCGCATGGTGTATGCGGTGGACGTGGGGACGGAGCAGCTCCACCCCAGCCTGCGTGGCGACCCGCGCATTGAGCTACATGAAAAAACCGACATTCGCAATTTTGTGCCAGCCACCACACCAGACATTATCGTCATTGATGTATCATTCATTAGCCTGCGCAAAATTCTGCCGCACCTAGTGCACATTAGTAGTTCGCGCACCAGTATCATCGCGATGGTCAAGCCGCAGTTTGAGGCGCAGCGCGCGCAGCTTACACGCGGTGGCATCGTCAAAAATGACAGCGTGCGCCGTGCCATCCTGCGCGACTTCGAGCAGTGGGTGCGCACCCAGTGTGTAATTGTCGACAAAGCCGATAGTAGCGTGAAGGGCGCACATGGTAATCAAGAGCGGTTTTACCGATTGCAAAAAAGCAGGGCAAAGCGATAGCCTTTCGTATTGCCATATATTATATATAGACAGATTTGGAAACAGCAAAGAATAGGCTGATGTGAGTGTCTTGGAGAGTCAACTATATAGTTATTGTGGAAATTCTTTGACATAAGAGAAAAACGCATGATGAAGCAAACACTGCGTGACGTATACGCACTGTGAAATATAGCAGCGCGCTCATCATAGCACAACACATAGCGCCATCACTACCGTCGGCCCATTGATGAGTATGCTCGCAATAGCATGTGCCGTCATTGGTACATACACGTTGCGCGTCATACTATATGCCAAGCTAAATGGCAGTGCCCACACCATGCCCAGCAGCACACCCCATGGCGCGACAAAGTGCTCTGCTGCAAATAACATAGCACTTAGTAGGGTGGTGCAGATGATTGCTGTGCGACTAGTCAGGCAGATCATTTGCTTGCGAAAAATTGTTTCCTCTACAATGGCGGGGAGAACGATGGTTGAGAGCGCGAAGAGTAGCAATTCGCCTGCCGTCTTGACCGGCATTGTAATGGCACCTGTGGCGAGGTGAGGGAAGGCTTGCTCGAGCAGGCTCGTTGCGCCAAACGCTCCTGCTGCGCAAACCAGCGTGAGTATTACTTGCCGCCAAAAGTTTCGCCCACCAGCGAGTGCACGATACCACTGGTGCATACTCACACTTTTTGTCGCGATTATGTAGCCAAGCAGCGCCACGAAAAATGCTGTATTACTATAAACATACAAGCGCCGTGGCAGGACAAAACACGAGATGATAAAAATAACCTCGAGTATGACTGGTATGGCAATGCGCCGCACATAATGATACATATACCATAGTGTACTCTTTGCTGGGTCTTCTGAGAAGAATTGTAGTGATAGTATATGCAAAACTCGCCACTATCCCTGGCGAGTTTGCGAATACGTACTAGCTAGGATCACTTGCTTACATTAAATCGAAATTCTACCACATCGTCTGGCTGCATGACATAGGCTTTGCCTTCAGTGCGGATTTTGCCTGCTTCGCGCGCTTTGGCCTCGGATCCTGCTGCCACGAGGTCGTCATAATCCACCACCTGCGCCGCAATGAAGCCTCGCTCGAAGTCGGTGTGGATGACCCTAGCCGCTTGTGGTGCCGTCCAGCCTTGGTGGATCGTCCACGCGTGCACTTCCTTTGGCCCAGCGGTGAGGTAGCTCTGTAGGCCGAGTGTATCGTACGCTGCCCGGATGAGTTGTGTCAGGCCAGCCTCGGGCACATCATAGCTCGCCAGGAGCTCCAGCGCATCCTTCGCGTCGAGTCCCTTGAGTTCATCCTCTAGCGTGGCGCAAATGAAGAGCGCTGTGCTGCCACGAGCTAGCGCCGCTAAGTGGGCTTTGGCCTCAGCGTTGGCCAGGGTGGCTTCGTCGACATTAAAGACGTAGATGACTGGCTTGGCGGTGAGGAGGTGGAGGTCGGCGATTGCTTCGTGAATAATATTTTTGTTCAGATGAACAGGGGTGCCAGCGGCAAGGTCGTCACGCAACTGCTGCAGATACTCGAGTGTGCTGCGCGCCTTTGGATCGGCCTTAGCTTCTTTGCTGAGGCGGGTGAGGCGAGTCTCGATAGTCTGGATGTCTGCCAGCATGAGCTCGGTGTTAATGATGTCGATATCGCGCTGCGGGTCAACAGTGGTATCGACATGGACGATATCGTCATTTGCAAAGGCGCGGACAATGTGGACAATTGCATCGCACTGGCGAATATGAGCGAGGAACTTATTGCCCAACCCCTCGCCACTCGCAGCGCCAGCCACCAGCCCAGCGATATCGACAAAGGTCACAGTGGCTGGCACAACCTTCTCGGCGTGGTACATATCAGCCAGCACTGCTAAACGCTCATCGGGCACAGGCACAATGCCAGTGTTTGGCTCGATGGTAGCAAAGGGGTAATTGGCTGCCAAAATATCATTGTTGGTGAGGGCGTTGAAAAGGGTCGACTTGCCAACATTAGGCAGGCCAACGATACCAATAGATAGACTCATATATATAGTATAGCAGCGCAAAGGGGAAATCGGCAGGGGAGAAGAGGAAAATGCGAGGAAGGTGAGCGTGCTGTGGTGTATATAAATTATAGTAAAAGGTTATTTTGTCTCATTGTTATACCAAAAATACTTCGATCTAGAATATACCGCAGAGCTTTTCTTGTGTGCTTGGTCGCTGGCCTCCAGATATTTCTTGTGTAGTGATAGGCTATGGTTGGCTCTAGGAGCTAAATCTTAAAGCCTATCTCTGCGTTAGCTCTACCAACCCATCGCTTCATCTGATGGAGTGTGAGAATCTGTCATTGTGCTGACAGATTCTAAACCTTGGTGCAAAGAGGTCGATATTTGGAAAATTTGGCCATTATAGTGCTCCTAAAGAGGGAGTGTAGGGAGGATGAGTGTGAGATAACTTATGAATTTTGAGATTCGGATACACCCCGATTAACTATTTACGCCATCCAATATCATCGTCATGAACACAGTGCACAATTGCCCTAACTTTGCTATAATCATAAGCATGACATGTGTACATTTTTGTCGCCAATCACTGGTGCGTGCTGGCCTGATGGGGCTGCTGTGCGCTGTGGGGGTGAGTGCGGCGCTGGGCGGGCTGGTGGCAGCTCGGCCGAACAATGAGGTAGAGGCGAAATTGCCCGAACTCTGCCGCAGTGGCAGTCCCTGTGCAGTAGTGTGGTTTTCGCAGCCTGGCGAGCGGAATTATTATAAGTCGGGTATATCAATTGACCACAATCAGACAGGCCTCGTCGATATTGTCATTCGTGGCTCGGGTTACTCGGGTAACCGCTCGGGTCCCTTCGACATTAGCTCGATGCACCTCGACCGCAACATGAATTGGAACTACAACCGCAATAGCCGTATCAAGAACGTCCAGTCGAGCGTGATGTACCGTGGGCGCGTCAGTGGCCAAAACCAATACACCAGCCAGGGGGGTGAAGTGCGAGCGCAACTCGACATTGGCCAGTTTGATATCCCGGTGGGGCAGTCGCGTACGGTGGGGATTGGCCTGTATAGCTGTATCTCGACCGACGGCGGGCGTACCCTTGCTGCCAGCGAGAATATTGCCTGTGGTACGAGTGATGTGAAGGTGACGATCACGCGGCGCATCCCACCCTGGACGATCAATGGCCAAAGCTATGTGGGCAAGCAGTGGCCTGGCACGCAAAATATGCAAAAATCCGTCCGAGCCTTCCCGGGTGAGCAAATCTATTGGGCGCATGATTTGCGCAACAATGGCCCCAACAGCGCAACGGTGTCGGTGGGGATGGATGGTACTGGCTTTGCTAATAATTACAGTGGTGGGCATAGCCTTGCGCGCAATGTGACGGGCCAGTCTGGGCAGCTCTTTTATACGGTGTATCCGAGTGGCGGCATGACTGACCGCTTCACGAGTTATCGTATCCAAACGAGCGACGTTGGCCGCACACTCTGCCAACGGATATCGTGGTCGCCTGGCATTGCTGGTGACCCAGCGTGGCGACGCAGCGACCCGGCGTGTGCTAGTGTGCACTCAGACTTTGAGCTCTATCCATCGGCCACGATCGACGGCAAGAAGCTTGCGACGCTGGAGGGTGGGAATATTGCGCCCAGCCGGATTGATGAATCCATCCACAATACTGGTGCAAGCCTCGACAAAGACCGAAGCGAGAGCGAAGCCGCGGCCTACCAGTTTATCGTGCGAGGGCAGCACCGCCAGCAGTTCCTTGGCAGCTTGAGCAGCATCTTCGACCGTGGGGCGGCAGTGGGCTATCCCTATGCTCTGGGTAGCTACAGTGGCAGTGATACAGCGTGCACCTGGCTGCGCGGCAAGCAGCCGATCGACTGCACCAACGAGCCCACTTTTCGTGAGAACAAAAAATATCTCGACAGCCATACGCGCCTGAATGACACCAAAGATATCAACGCTGCCGATGCCAAGGTAGGGGATATGATTTGTCGCATTGTTGCTATCAAAGATTATAACTATAAACACACCGACGGCAATGAGCGTCGTATTTCCTCGCCCGCCTGCGTAACGGTGACGAAGCTACCATGGGTGCAGATCTGGGGTGGCGACTTGCGCGTTGGTAACGGCATTGGTGCGGCGAGTGGTAATGGCGATGCACAAATCGTTACTCTCAAGACGACTAAGGATGGTAACATGTATGGTAGCTGGGCTGAGTATGGCATGATAGCACCGCAAAATGGCGGCAAAATCCTATCAGCCACTGGTGGTGTATTATCTGGCCGGCGGGGGTATGGTGGTGATTATGACCGCTCGAAGGATAGCCTTGCCTTTGCTAATACCGCTACGCCAGCTGGTCGCTGGGCACCACCGAGCAATGTGAAAGTGCCAAGCTTTGGCCGGGGTACAGCGGCTGGTACGTCGATTGATGTCGGGAGCTTTGCTGGCAACAATGTGCGCACCGTCAACGGCGATGCCACCATCCACGGCACACTGCCCGGCAGCAGCACGCTGGTGGTGGAAGCAAGCGGCACAGTGACGATTGATGGTGACCTCAAGTATGGTGCTACTACAGTAGATGATGCCACCAAGCTTTCGCAGCTCGTCATTAAGGCTAAGAATATCGTTGTTCGGCATAATGTTAAAGAAGTGAATGCGTGGCTGATTGCCCAGCCAACCGGTGGCAGCGGGGGAGTCATCTCCACCTGCGACGAGATCCGTCACGTTGGTGCGTACTTTAATGGCCTCACTGCTGAGACCTGCAAAGAAAAGCTCACCATCAACGGTACCATCATGGCGCGTCAGCTCCAGCTGCGCCGCACCTTTGGCGCCGAGAAGGATAACCTCGCCGAAGCTGCTGAGGTGCTCAACCAACGTGCCGACGTTTTCATGTGGGGCTCGCGTTACAACAAAAACAACGACCTGCCCATCACCACCGCCACCACAACAGAGGCCGCACCACGGTTTTAGCTATGATGATTAGCTACAGGCTACAAGAAAAGGAGCAGGCTAGGAGCCGCTCCTTTATTGCAGTAGAAGATACCAGACTCAATATAGCAAAGCGTGAGTTATAGTTGTTCCAACTCCTGGCCGGGCCGGTTCTTGGCATCTTTTAGCTTTTGGCATATCGCTGCTGGATCGAAGTTACCAGTGAATCCCATGATCATGTCGGTTATATCGGTATAGGACTCGATGACACCTGGCTCATTTGTTGAAGCGCGAAGGCCAGTTGATGATGACTCGTCGAGCTTCAGAGTAAGCAGTTTCGAGTGACCGTACTCCCAGCCTGGGCGCCTATCACCAGAAGTTGAGCGAGTGTCTAGATTGACAAGGTCGGGTAAATACATAATAGTCAGTGCCTGAGAACCATAGCCTGCTGGAATAAAGTTTCCTTCACAGCTTTTCGTTGGCACCCAGACAACATTTTGGTCGTAATACGATACTTCTTTGTCCTCAAATACTACACCATTTGGCCCAATCGAGACAAGCGACTGCTGTGTAATTGTCTCATCCTTCTCGAGCTGTCCGCGTGAGAAAGGATAATCTCTTGGATGAGTAATCTTGTTGCCCTGCTCTAGATAAGCATAGAGCCATAGTGCGTATAGGTCTGGCGGTGCAGGGTATGCCCCAGAACGCTCCAGGAACTCTCTGCGCATTTCCTGAGAGCGCTGAGCCTCGCGCTCATATTTGAGCATTTCTTCCTCGCGTCTACGTTGCTCCTCTGCAAGCTGATCTGCCGCAGCTGCAAGCGCTCGTCGTGTCCGGCCACCGCGTGGCGTATCACTTAATTCATGGGGGGGGTGGTATTTGGTTCTCGAGAGGACCGATCAAAGAATTTCATAATAACCTCATATATATCAGACAATGATGAAAAAGTCAATTGCTGATATTTCCCCCACTAACCCCCTTGCCTAAACCAATGTCGCTTATGTATAATAGATGAGTATGAAGTTTCAAAAAGGGTCGGGCGATTTCTTTGCACTCGATATCGGTACCAATGCCGTGCGGGTTTTGCAGCTAGCACCAGCTGGCGATGAGTGGGAGCTCGTGGCACATGGCTATGCGCCCGTTGACCGCCGTATTACTAGCAGCGATGCACCAGAGTCGCGCCGTCGCCTGGGCGAAGTTATTATGACTGCTGTGGGCCAGAGTGGTATCAAGACGAAGAATGTTGCGATTGGCCTGCCGTCCAACAAGACCTTTACAACAGTGGTCGATGTGCCGCAAGTTTCCGATGCCGAGCTGCGCGCCACGATGAAATACCAAATTGACCAATATGTGCCGATGGCGGATGATGCCAAGGTAGATTGGGTGCTGCTGGGGCCATCGCTCCACGCGAGCGACCAGCAAGAGGTGCTGATTAGCAGTGTGTCCAAGGGGTATAGCGAAGACCAGCTTGAGTTTATCGAGGGCCTGGGGCTGAATGTGATTGCCATCGAGCCCGACCCGATTGCCATGGTGCGGGCCTTTGCACCGCCGCAGCAAGCGGCAAATGGCGCCGCAGTGATGCTCATCGACATTGGTGAACTCTCGACTGACCTCGCCATTATCTACGGTGGAGCACCGCGCCTCGTTCGGACTATTCCGTCTGGTGTCAGCAGCTTCGTCAAGTCGGCAGTACAAAACCTCAGCGTTCAGGAGGACCAAGCTCGGCAGTTCATTCTCAAGTTTGGTCTGGCGGAGGATAAGCTCGATGGGCAGGTGGTGCGTGCTATTGAGGGGGCGCTGGATAACTTTGCGAGCGAGCTTATTAAATCGATCAAATTCTTCCAGACGCGCTACGCTAGCGCCCAGGTGTCGAGCATTACACTGACGGGCTTTGGCGAGATGATCCCACATCTCAGTGAGTATGTTGCGGCCAAAGTAGAGGTTCCGACCGCCCCGGGTAACCCCTGGCAGGGTATCCATATGCCTCAGACGAGCCAAGAGCAATTGGCTAACGTCGCACCAGAGTTTGCCACAGCAGTCGGCCTAGCAAAACGGAGGAACGACGCATGATAGAGATTAACCTCATCCCTGATGTCAAGCGCGAATACCTGCATGCCCAGCGCATGCGCAATGGTGTGATATCGCTCTCCATTCTCGTGAGCATCATCGCTGGTGCAGCGGTGGCGCTGCTAGTGGTGTATGTTGGTACGCAGAGTGCTCGCGAGTGGCTGACCGACAACGAGATCAAAGACCAGTACGGCAAGATTAGTAGTGTTAAAGATGCCAATCAGATTGTCACCATCCAAAACCAACTAGCTCAGCTCTCCTCGATGCACAAGGACAAGAGCATCGACTCGCGTATCTTCGATGTGCTCAGTGCCATCAATCCTGCTGCGCCCAATGATGTGAAGATGTCGACCGTCAGCCTCGATCCGTCTGAGACGAAGCTCTCTATTGAGGGGTCGGCAGCCAACAGCTTTGAGGCGACAGACAAACTCAAGAAAATGATCCTCAACACCAAGCTCAGCTACACCGATAGCGATAACCGTGTCCAGACTGTTAAGCTGGCTGACGATGTGACGGTGAGCGATACCAGTTATGGTGAGGATGCCAGTGGGGCTAAGGTGCTGCGCTTCAAGTTGACCTTTACTTACCCTAAGGAACTTCTCGCTAATAGCTCTAAGAACCTGCGCATTGAAGCCCCAACTGGTAGTACTAATGTGACCGACTCGCGCCTGCATGTACCCGATAGCCTCTTTACGCCCAAGGCGACCAACAAGGAGAAGAACTAGATGAGTAAGAAAGACGCCGCCATCCACAAGCGCCAACAGATCGAGCAATCCAGCCGAGTCATGTTCCTCTGGGTGGCTGGAGCCTCAGTAATTGTGGGTTTCGCACTGGTGATATCGTGGTTTTTGGTGCAGCAAATTATCTTCAAAGAGCGGGTGCTTGGCGAGAAAAATAACACCGCGGCCGTACTTAAGAACAACAACGACGCCGTGGAGAAGCTACGCGGTGAGCTGAAGGTACTGGAGACCAACTCACACCTCAATGCCAGCCGCATCAATAATGATGAGAAGGCTCTCCAGGTGGTGCTTGATGCTTTGCCGGCGGAGGATAACGCTCTCGCGTTGGGTGCTTCGCTCCAGTCTAAGCTGGTCAATGGTGTGGCAGGCGTGTCACTAGATTCGCTTAATATCGACCAAACGGACGACAGCGAGTCGTCTGGCAGTACTGGTGCAGCCGCTAGCAATGGCAACCTGCAGTCCATCCACTTCACTATGGAGGTATCGGCCAGTAACCCCAATGCTCTGCGCGAGCTTTTGCAGCGCTTCGAGCGCTCCATCCGCGTGATCGAAATTGACCGTATGACCATTGAGCGGACCGACAGCAAAGTCGCCATGAAGATCTCGGCTCATGCCTACTACTCACCAGCCAAAACCATCGAGCTAAAGAAAAAGGACATCAAACCATGAAGAAGACCGACATCGCAATGATCATCTTGATCGCTAGTATATCAGTAGTGGTGGCGTTTTTTGTGGCGAGCAGTATCCCATTCTTGCAAATGCCGCAGCGTGGCACCAAGGTAGAGACAGTCGAGAAGCTCTCGAATACGATTGATGAGCCAGACAGTGCAGTGTTTAATAAGGAGGCGATTAACCCAGCGGTCGAAACGATCATTGGGCAATCGCAGCAGAAATAACAGAGGTAGCGTGTGGCACTGATGACAAGTGATATGCAAGAAAAACTCACTACACTCCTTGTTGACGAAGGGCTGATCACGCGCCAGCGCCTTGATGATGCTACCAAGCTGGCCCGCGAAAGTGGCCGACCACTATTGACTGTGCTAACTGATGAATCGGCGATCGATAACGAGTTGCTGACCCGGGCGATTGCTCATGTGTCTGGTGTGCCGTATGTCAATCTCACTAATACAATTGTCGACCAAGACATCCTCACGCTTTTGCCATCGGATATTGCCGAGCGTTTCATGGCAGTACCACTAGCCGAGGTGCAGAACCGCTTGGCGGTGGCGATGATTGATGCCAACAACGTCCAGGCGGTCGATTACCTTGCCAACCGCGTCCAGCGCCCACTCAAGGTCTTTATGGCGTCGGAGGCTGGGGTGCGTCATGTGCTCGAGCAGTACCGTACCGACCTCAGTAGCGTGAACGTGGCAGCTCAAGTGTCGCAGGCCGAGGCAGCCGCTGAAGCTCGGGGCGATATCAAGACAATCGTCCAAGACTCGCCAATTAGCCGAGCCCTGAGTACTATTCTCGAATACGCCGTAAAGAGCCGTGCGAGCGATATCCACATTGAGCCGCTCGAGAAGTCGCTCAAGATTCGCTGCCGCGTCGATGGTGTGCTGCGCGAAGTTATGCAATTACCTAAGAGTATCGAGCCAGCACTGGTAAGTCGGATCAAGATCCTGTCTGAGTTGAAGATCGATGAACACCGTATCCCGCAGGATGGGCAATTTGCCGTCAAGGTGGCAGATAAGGAGGTTGACCTCCGTATTGCTATTAGCCCCGTGGTGTGGGGTGAGCAGGTGGTGATCCGCTTGCTAGATAAGACTGGCACATCCTTCGAGCTCGAGCAGATGGGCTATGCTGGGCGCGCCCTCCGGCTCATTCGCCAGGGGATCCACCGCCCCAATGGGATGATCCTCACCAGTGGCCCGACTGGTAGCGGTAAATCGACCAGCCTCTATGCACTGATTAAAGAAATTAAGGACGATACTATCAACATCGTCACACTCGAAGACCCGGTGGAATACAAAATGGAGGGAGTCAACCAGATTCAGGTCAATAGCGACGTTGGTCTTACCTTTGCTAATGGTCTGCGCAGTATTCTCCGCCAAGACCCTGATGTGGTGATGGTGGGGGAGATCCGCGACAACGAGACGGCCAACCTCGCCGTCCAGGCGGCATTGACGGGCCACCTTGTCTTTAGTACGCTCCACACCAACTCGGCAGCGGGAGTGTTGCCGCGCTTGCTCGATATGCATATCGAGCCATTCCTTATCGCTAGCACCGTTAATACCATCATTGGCCAGCGTCTGGTACGCCGGATTGGGCCCCAGCACGAGAATTATTGGTCGAACCCGCTCGAGACAGAGATGATCCTCAGTACCGTAGGGCATCTCTTACCCAAGACCAAGGCAGAGGCAGCCAAAATCTCGGCCGACCTTGGCTATAGTGACTTGCCGCTAGCTGGCCAAAAATCCTACCGCTTAGTGCGTGGGCGCGACACCGCCAACACACCACGGGGCTACAGCGGCCGAGCCGGGCTCTTTGAGGTGATGGAAGTGACAGAGGAGATCCAGCAGCTCATTACCGCCCGAGCGTCGAGTACCGAGATCCAGAAGAAAGCCATCGAGCAAGGGATGATCACGATGCGCCAAGATGGCTACCTCAAGGCGCTGCAAGGGATTACCACCCTGGAGGAAGTCAACCGTGTCACATCAGACATAGCATAAGAAAGGAACCAACAACAACCATGGAAAATAGAGAATTACGCATAGAAGTCCTGCTCGAGGATGTGGTGCGGCGTCGCGCCTCAGACTTGCACATTCAGGTGGGGTTACCCCCCATGCTGCGCATCGATGGCGCGCTGACCCCTGTGGCGGGCTTTGGCCCACTAGACGAAGCACAGGTGGAGCGGCTTGTTTTTGCCATTCTCGACCAAGACCAGCAGCAGGTGCTGATGAAGGATAAAGAGTTTGATTTTAGCTTTGCCTTTGGTAATCTTGGACGCTTCCGGGTGAATGCCTTTCATGAGCGGGGCAACTTGGCGGCTGCGCTGCGCTTGATCCCGAATGAAATCAAATCTGTGACCGAGCTCGGTATGCCGCCCGTCGTCATGACTTTTGCTGACTTCCCGCGCGGCCTAGTGCTGGTAACAGGACCAACTGGTAGTGGTAAGTCTACCACGCTAGCTGCTTTGATTGATAAGATCAACACTGAGAAGTCGCACCACATCATCACCATCGAAGACCCGATTGAGTTCACTCACAAGAGTAAGCGCTCGGTGGTCGTGCAGCGCGAAGTGCACTATGATACCTACTCCTTTAGCGCTGCGCTGCGCTCCAGCCTACGCCAAGACCCAGATGTCGTGCTGATTGGTGAGATGCGCGATCTTGAGACGATTAGTGCTGCCATCACTATTGCCGAGACAGGCCACTTGGTGTTTGCCACCTTGCACACCAACAGTGCAGCGCAGAGTATCGATCGCATGATCGACGTCTTCCCGCCGCATCAGCAGCCGCAGATCCGAGCTCAGCTGGCCAATATCTTGATGGCAATCTGTAGCCAGCGCCTCGTGCCAGCCATCGGTGGTGGGCGAGTGGTAGCGGCTGAGGTCTTGGTGGCCAACCCAGCGGTGCGCAACGTCATCCGCGAGGGCAAGAGTCACCAGCTTGATGCCATCATCCAGACTGGGGCAGACCAAGGTATGCAGACAATGGATCGCACACTGGTGAGCCTGGTCCAGAGTGGTACCGTGACATATGATAGCGCCCGCGAGTTTGCGGTTGACCTCACCGAATTCGAGCGCTTAATGAGAGGATAATCAATGCGAAAGTTCAACTACGAAGCACGCGACAAAGCGACCGACACCATCATCAAATCTATCGTCCAGGCCGAGTCTGAGATGGCAGCGGCACGCGTTTTGACTGAGCAAGGCTTCGTTCCTCTCGATATCAAAGAAGTCGATGAGAGCGGTGGACTCTTTGGCGGCCTGACGCGTCGTGTGACAACCAAAGACAAAGTGGTCTTTACTCGTCAGCTCGCAACACTAATCGGTGCGGGGCTACCTCTGTCGCAGAGCCTTCGTACGGTGCTTGAGCAGACAGAGAACAAGAAGTTACAAGAGATTATCCAAGAAATCATTGCCGATGTTGAGGGTGGTCGGCAGCTATCGGACTCCTTTGGCAAACACCCCGAGATCTTCGACAAAATCTACCTCTCGCTCGTGACCGCAGGTGAGGCCTCTGGTACGCTCGACCAAGCGCTCAAGCGGGTTGCCTCCCAGCAGGAAAAGGACGCCGCCATGGTGAGCAAGATTCGCGGTGCTATGACGTACCCAGCCATCGTCCTGGCGGTGATCATGGGGGTGATGCTTTTTATGCTGCTCGTGGTGGTGCCACAGGTGGAGGAGCTATATAGCGACATGCACAAGACGCTGCCGTTCCTCACTGCGGCACTAATCGCTGTGGCGAAGTTTACTGCGACCTTCTGGTGGGCGGAGCTGATTTTGCTGGTGGGTGCTATCTACTTCATTCGCCAATATGCCAAGACGGGGCCTGGCACGCGCGCTTTCGACACGCTTAAGCTTAATATGCCCTTCGTCGGCAGTATGTTTCGCAAGCTTTACATGGCGCGCTTTACTCGCACCGGCCAGACACTGCTTGCCACTGGTGTACCGATGCTCGACATGCTCGACATTACCGCAACAGGGGTCAATAATACGATTATCGAGGCTTCTATCCGCCGGACTGCCGAGAAGGTCAAGGGTGGGCGAGCGCTGTCTGTCTCACTGAGCCGTGAGGATTACATCTTGCCAATGGTGCCGCAGATGATCAAGATTGGTGAGCAGTCGGGTAAGATTGACGAAATGATGGGTAAGACTGCTCAAGTCTACGAAGACGAGCTAGACGAAGAGATCCGCAACATCTCCACTGCCATTGAACCTGTGCTCATGGTTGTTCTTGCCATTGTAGCCGGTGGTATGGTGGCGGCCATTCTCTTCCCGATATATAGCTTGGTAGGGCAGCTGACGTAGTGCTTGCAGCCAGAATGTCGAATACTTTGTTTTCTCTGTGCTAGCTCACCCTTCCGCACTTCATCCGATGGAGTGTGAGAATCTGTCATTGTACTGACAGATTCTCAGCCCAACGTAAGAGGTCGATGTCTGGGAAACATCGACCCTTATAGTGTTCCGGAGGAGGGAGTGTGGGGAGGGTGAGCGTGAGAGGTAGTGAAGCTGCATTGACTATTGAATTATGCTTGATTCTTGGGTCTTGTGATAATCTCAAGAGAGAAAGTCTGATTATCTATAGCCGTTTATGGTAATATGAGAGTGCACTACAGTCGGGGTTGGATAAGTGTCCATGCCTCGGCTTTTTTGTTGAGTGGTATTATTCACACCAGAGGAGGGGGCATGCTATACTATACCCATGCCCTGGTAGCTCAACTGGATAGAGCGGCTCCGTCCTAAGGAGAAGGTTGTAGGTTCGACTCCTATCCGGGGTACCAAAGGAGTTAAAATATACTATAAATAAAAACTCGTCACGATGATGGCGAGTTTTTGCTTGAGCTTTTGTGCTAGAAAGTGACGAGCTGTGAAGCGAAGAGAAGAGTAGCTTACCTCCCAAATCCGCCAACTACCTCAGCTGCCCATCGCACCCAGTCGGACATATCTTCCCAGCGGCTGCAGGCAGCGCCAACGAACATGATGGCGGAGGAGAAGAGGGCGAATGAGACGACCCAAGCCATAAAGTCGGCTGGCATGGCGCGCGTGTCACCACTTGTCCAACAGAGGTAGCATAGCCAACCAAGCGCTCCCGCCGCAAGCATGCAG